>NZ_KV803714.1:4239-160375 GCF_001811125.1 Anaerococcus sp. HMSC068A02
GAACTGATTAAAAATAATGGACTTTATTCTGATCTTATAAATGCAAAGGCTAAGGCGGAATCATGGAAATTAAATAATTGATAGAAAGAAATATTTAAAGTCTCTGAACATGAAAAATATTTAGAGCAGGTGGACAAGAAAAACCACTTGCTCTTTTTTTCGTTCCTAAATCAATATGGGAATTTTGAAGATAATCTAGAAGATAAAAATGTTGATGTAGAAAAAGTTGTAGCTACACCAATGATGATTGAAGCATAAAAAATGTATCAACCATTACCCTTTAAACAGGATTTAGGTTGATACACAAAATTATTTACAGACCCTGTTATTGTGTAATTAAGACTATAAGCATTAAGCGTGTATATTTATAATAAATAAAATTATACCACATTCAGAATATAAATTCAGGGCACTATTGACAAAAGTGTAAGAAAATGATAATCTTTATTAAAAGAACGAGTGTCGGTCAATAGGTGGTGAGGTTTTGGCAAAGAGAAATGTAAAAGATCCAGAAGAAAGAAAACAGGAGCTTATAAATATAGCATCCAGACTTTTTGAAAAGTATGGGTATGAAAAAGTTTCTGTTAGAGATATTCTCGCAGAAGTTAATGGAGCGCCGGGAATGTTTTATTATTATTTTAAATCAAAAGAAGATATTTTCTTGGCGTGTATGGAAACATATTTTGAAGAAAAATTAAAAAATAAGTTAGGTATCCTTCAAAACAAGGAAATAGATTACGAAGAAAGAATAAAAATTCTAAGAGATCTTATAGTAAAAGATATAGGTCAGTTTACGATAAGATATAATTTTTCAAAAGAGAATTCAATTACAGATAACTCTTACAGGCTATTGGAATTGATTCATTACATTGGAAAATTTATAGATGTCTATTCAGAGTTTATAATTGAAGGAATTGAAAATAAAAAAATAAAAAATAATATTGGAATAAATAGAGAAAATGTGAGAAGTTTCGCAGCTTTTATTTTATACGGAGCTGTTGGAACAATATATAATGACTATATTATTAAGGGAGAAAACAAAACAAATTCAAGTGAAGCCTTTGGAATAATAAGCGAACTATTTCAAAGACCTCAGTAGAGAAAAACAAAATATAAGTATTTTACAAGGGAAACATCAAGGGTGTTTTCCTTGTATTAGTTTTAAGGTAAATGAACGAACTCGTTCGGTAAGGAGGTATGTTTTAGATGAAAAAGAAGAAATCTATCAAAGATATTATTTCCTACAGTGAAATAAAAAAAGGACAACTTGTAGGAGGAATATTATTTGTTAGTCTTGGAATGCTATTAAGCATTTGTCCAATTTTGGTGATATACAAAGTTATAAAATCCCTATTTTTATTTGGGAAATTAGAACAAAGTACAATTCAGTTTTGTATTTATGGACTTGTAGCAGTGGTATTGGCATATTGCTTAACTTATATTGGCAGTATTTTATGCCATAAGTTTTCATATGTTTTAATAGCTAACTTAAAAAAGAAGATATTATTTCATATTGGGAACCTTCCTTTAGGATTTTTTACTGGGGACAACAAGTCAAAAATAAGGCAAGTATTAGGATCGGATATGAATCAAATTGAGGGATACTTTTCTCATCAATTACCAAATTTAATTTCAACTTTAACACTAATTTTAGCAATGATAATTGTTATGTTAAAGATAAATTTAATATTAGGTCTTACGACTTTGTTAATTATATTTGTTGGTTTAGGAATTCAGATTGCAATCATGGCAAAGATTATAAAGTCGGGTGGACTTGATAAGAACTTTGCGATTTTGGATCAAATTAATTCAGCAACTACTGAATATGTTAAAGGTATGCCGGAAGTGAAAATATTTGGAACAGGAGCAAAATCATTTAAAACTTTTTCAAAGTCAGTAGGAGAATATAGAGACTTTACAAGTTCGATGACATCAATGATAAGACCTGGATTTGTTTCATTTAGAATGTTTATTTTATCTGTGGCTACATTCATAGTTCCTGTAGGAATACTTTTAATGTCACGAAATAATAACTTGGATTTTGCTACAGTTTTTATTTTCTATTTGATTCTTGCACCTGCCATTAGCGTACCTGCATTAAAACTTAGAGATTTTACAGAAGGAATGAATTTACTAAATGAAGTTGTTTTGAGAATCTACGAAATTATAGATCAAAAAGAATTGGCAATTGAAAATATCGAGGAAGAGATAAAAGGTCATGATCTTGAATTCGAGAATGTAAGCTTTTCTTATGGAGATGAAGAGGTTTTAAAGAATATAAGCTTCTGTGCTAAACAAGGAGAAGTTACAGCATTAGTTGGCTATTCGGGAGCAGGCAAATCTACCATTGGAACGCTAATACCCAGATTTTACGATCCTTCAGAAGGCTCTATTAAAATTGGTGGAGTTAATATAAAAAATATTCCGATGAACGCCTTAATGGAGAGGATAGCATTCGTTTTTCAAGACAGTGATCTTATCACAGATACAGTCTTCAATAATGTTGCTATGGCAAAGACAGGTTCTACAAAAGAGGATGTCATAAAAGCATGTAAAAAAGCAAGATGTCATGATTTTATTGAAAAACTCTCTAATGGTTATGACACTGTTTTGGGTAAAGGGACTTATTTATCTGGAGGCGAGAAACAACGTATTGCTGTAGCAAGAGCGATTTTAAAGGACGCACCAATATTAGTATTAGACGAAGCGACAAGTTTTGCTGATTCTGAAAATGAATATCTTATGCAGGAAGCTTTGTCTGAATTGGTTAAGGATAAGACAGTTATCATGATTGCTCATAGGTTAAATACCATAGAGAACGCAAATCAAATTTTAGTAATATCTGATGGAAAAATTGCAGAAAGAGGTAAGCATGAAGATTTAATCCTTGCAGATGGAATATATAAGAGACTCTTTGATATTTATAAGAAGACAAATATTTGGCAAATGGATATAGAAGGGAGTGAGAATGAATGATAAGAAATATTACATTAGGAAAGATGAATAATATAAGAAAATCAATTATTTTAAATGTTTTGGCATCTATTTCCAACCTTATACCATTTATTGCTTTGGCGAAAATTGTAGAAACACTATTTTTAAATAGAGGTGCAGATAGTATAGATACGAGCCTTTTATGGAAGTATTTTGGGATAATGGCAGTATTTTTCTTAATAACATTCTTATTGGAAAATTTAGCCACAAAATATACCTATGAACTTGGATACAAGACAAGTGCAGATGGAAGAATAGAGCTTGCAGACCACATAAGAAAACTGCCGATAGGTTATATTTCAGGGAAAAGTTCAGCGGAGATCTTAGATACATTAATGAATGATTTTTTCAAAGTTGAAACGGCAGTAACGCATCAATTACCTCAATTTTTCAGTGGTATATGTGTAGCGATTCTTTGCTCGATATTATTTTTGATAATTAATGTAAAAATGGGAATAGCAACTCTTATAGGACTACCTATTTCTGTTCTACTTCTCACGCTCATGCAAAACTTTCAGAAACAAATTTATTTAAAAACAAAGAAAATGAGGATAAAAGAGGAAGAAGATATAAATGAATATTTGGATGCCATTAAGACTCTAAAAGCTTATAACAGCTTAGATGATACATTAACAAAGCTTGAAGAAGATATAGATAACTCAAGAAATGCAAATATTAAGAGTGAGAAAGGGGTTGGTTCATTAACTACTATAGCAAGTATGATTTTAAGAATAGGACTTCCTTTGATGAGTTTAGTTGGTTCCTATTTATTTATAAATGGATCTTTGGAAATTGATACATTTTTAATGTTCTTATTTGTAGGCACAAGGATTTTTGATCCCTTGGAGCTTGCACTTGTAAATTATACAGGTCTACAAATGGCTTCAGTTTCAGGAGAGAGAATTATTAACTTACTTAAGGCTAAACCTATGTCAGGAAATTTCGATGTAAACGAAAGCAACAAAATTGAAATTAGCGATGTTTCATTTTCTTACAAGGAATCTAAGGTTATCGATAATGTTTCATTAGACATTAATGAAAATGAATTAACTGCTTTTGTTGGTTACTCTGGCTCTGGAAAATCTACACTAATTAAATTAATTTCCAGATTTTATGATCCTAATGAAGGAACAATTAAAATTGGTGGAGTAGATTTGCTAACAGCCGACCCTGATAAATTAATGGATAAATTTTCTGTTGTTTTTCAAGATGTGTATCTTTTTAAAGACACAATTTATAACAACATAAAATTTGGGAATGAAGATGCAAGTAAAGATGAAATCATGAATGCTGCAAAAATGGCAGGAGCTTATGACTTTATAGTCAAAAAAGACGATGGATTTGACACTATGATTGGACAAGGAGGAGCGACTCTGTCTGGAGGTGAGAAACAAAGAATATCAATAGCGAGAGCAATATTAAAAAATGCCCCAATAATACTACTTGATGAAGCGACATCTTCGCTTGATCCTGAAAATGAACTTATTATACAAGAAGCAATATCAAATTTAATTAAAAATAAAACAGTTGTGGTTGTAGCCCATAAATTAAGAAACGTAATGGGAGCTGATAAAATTGTTGTTTTAAACAAAGGAAAGGTAGAAGAAGTTGGAAAGCATAAATCTTTCAAAGGCTGCACCTACAGCGACAATACAGTTTGATTTTAAAGGTGCAACTAGCATTAGAAAGATAACTCGTATTGTTTCGGAGGGTTATAACCTTTATGATAATTCTGGTCAGATGGAAGAGTACAAGCATGGATTTGTTGTTTCAAGAATTGATGGGCGTGATGATTCTGTAGAATTTATTAATGGTATTAAACTTTATGCAGGTGACGTAATTGGTAAGGTATCAGAAGACCAGCTTCGCCGCATTCAAATTAGAGAAACAATCCTTTCTCATATTCAAAGGGAAAGAGAATTGTTCTATAAAGGCATTAAAGTGCTTTCACTGTTCTTTATTGATGAGGTTGCTAAGTATAAGCAGTATGATTCAACTGGTCAGCCGATAAATGGTATTTATGCAGAGATGTTCGAAGAAGAATACAAGGATGTTATCAGTAATCTTCAAATTGGCATGGGAGAAGACGACTACATGAAGTATCTTTCTGCTATCTCTGAAGATAAGACACATGCTGGATATTTCTCTATCGATAAAAAAGGAAAGATGATTGATAGTAAGGCAAATGAAAAGCGAGAAAACTCTAAGGAAAAAATGTCGAATGACGTTGATGCTTACGACCTTATTATGAAAAATAAAGAGCTTCTTCTTGATAGAAATCCGAAGAAGTCTCCGGTGCGTTTTATATTCTCACATTCTGCACTTAGAGAAGGATGGGATAATCCTAATGTATTTCAGATTTGTACTTTGAAGCAAAGCAGCAGTGATGTTCGCAAACGTCAGGAAGTAGGACGTGGTCTCCGTCTTTGTGTTAATCAAGATGGTGAACGTATGGATACAAATGTGCTCGGCAATGATGTACATAGCGTAAATGTGCTTACTGTAATTGCCAGTGAAAGCTATGATAGCTTTGCTAAAGGTCTTCAGAATGAAATCGCAGAAGCAATTTATGACAGACCAAAGGCAGTTACTACAGAATTGTTCATTGGTAAGGTAATCAAGGACGACAAGGGTAATGAACGGGTTATTGATGGTGATATAGGTAGAGCAATCCATTTTGATCTTATTGTTAATGGCTACATTGATAGGAAGGGTGTTCTTACTGATAAATATTATGAGGATAAGGCTAATGGTGAATTGAAGGTTGCTGAAGAAGTAGCTGATTCTGCAGGATCTGTTATTGAAATTATTGATTCCATTTATGACAGCAGAGCTATAAAGCCTGAAAATGCTCGTAGTAATAATATTGAACTTGAGGTTGATGAAAGTAAACTAGCTATGCCTGAGTTCAAGGCTTTGTGGGCAAAGATTAATTCTAAGTCGGTATATGTTGTTGATTTTGATACAGATGAATTGGTCAGAAAATCTATTGATTCATTAGATAGAAAACTTCGCGTTTCAAAGATTTATTTCAAGGTTGAAATCGGAGCTATGGAACAGATTAAATCAAAAGAAGACCTTGTGAGTGGTGAATCTTTTGTTAAGGAAAAATCTGCAAGCTACGGTAATGTTGTTGCTGCAAATTCTAATGTTAAATATGACTTGATTGGAAAGCTTGTAGATGAGACTGGACTTACAAGAAAAGCTGTAATCCAGATTCTTCAGGGTATTCAGCCAGAAACCTTTAATCAGTTTAAGAACAATCCAGAAGAATTCATCATTAAGGCAGCAGCACTTATTAATGATGAAAAAGCAACTGCTATAATTGAACATATTACTTACGATGTTATGGATGATAAATATGGAACTGACGTATTTACTGATCCTACAATCAAAGGTCGCTTAGGTGTAAATGCAATGAAAGCAAAAAAGCATTTGTATGACCATATCGTTTATGATTCATCAAACGAGCAGGTGTTTGCTACTGAACTGGATACAAACACCAATGTAGCAGTATATGTTAAATTGCCAGACGGATTTTATATTTCAACTCCAGTTGGACATTATAATCCTGACTGGGCAATTGCATTTTATGAGGGAACCGTTAAGCACATTTATTTTGTTGCAGAGACAAAAGGTTCCATGGATTCAATGCAGCTTCGTTTAATCGAAGAATCAAAGATTCACTGTGCAAGAGAACACTTTAAGGCAATCAGCAATGGTGAGGTTATTTACGATGTTGTTGATAGCTACAAGACACTCCTTGATATGGTGACGAAGTGAGAAAGACTATTTATTTCAACAACAATAGAAGTTAACAAACAAAGTATGGAGGCATTACTTGGTAGTGGAAGAGTAAAACCCTTTGTTACGCCAGAATATCAACGACCTTATGCTTGGACTGATGAACATGCAGAAACGCTGTTTGAAGATATATTGGGATTCACGGCTGCTAGTGGAGGAGCTGAACGTGAAGGTTCGTATTTCTTGGTAATATCTATCGTTGCATATGAAAATAAAGATGGTGAGCAATAAATAATTGATGGTCAGCAGCGTATTACGTCTTTATTCCTGTTGTTAAGAGCTACTTACACAAAATTAGTTGTTAGTCCTGTATCGGAACGTAATTAATCAGCAAGTATTGAGCTACGTCTAGACAGTAGCATTGGCTACTGTGATTTATATATTATTGTAACTGATTATGCTAATTATTAATATCATCTTAATGTTATTATAATAGCTTCGTATAAAGTTATTATTTAAAAATCTAATTGTATTAGGAGGCATATATATGGGGCAAATTATTGAGTTTCCAAATGATAAAGAATCAAAGGATAAAATCCGAAAGCTTAAAAAAACTTTGGAAAAGCTTGTTTTTGAAAGGGACAATCTTAAATATATAATTTGTGAAAATATAAAAACTGAATATATGCTTATTTTTGGAAGTCTTGAGTACAAAATCTATAAAGCTTATTGTAAATATCTTCGTTTGAAAAGAAAAAAAGATATGATTCATGCGAAAAAGAATCGTCAAGAAAAAATAAATATGGAAGTTATCGATAGAAAGTTAGACTTAGAATTTACAGAATATAAGAAGAAATTAAATGAAAAAATTAAAGAAATTAATACTGCATTAAGACGTTCAAAATTTGAAATATTATCTGATGATGATGAAAAACGCCTAAAAAAATTATATAAATATATTGTAAAGAAATTACACCCAGACATAAATCTATCGATAACAAATTCTGAGAAAGAGTTATTTTATAATGCTACTGAATTTTATAAAAATGGGGATCTAAAATCTTTACAAATTATTTTTGATATAGTTTGCAGTGAAGATGTGAAAGATGATATAGGTTTGGCTGGTAAATCTTTGGAAGAAGAGGTAATAAGACTAACTGATTTAGTAAATCTAATTAAAAATGACATTGAGTTAACTAAATCTATGCCTCCTTATACTTGGAGTATTTACGTAGAAGATGAGAAGAAAAAGTCAGAGAGGTTAAGTCAGTTAGAAAAAGATTTAAAAAGTTTTGATGATGCAGTACGAACGCAAGAAGAATATATAAATAATTTAATTAGGGATGAGATATGAATAATTTAGAAAAAAAAGATCAGAGAGGAATAATTGAGTATCTTTTGAATAAGGAAGTAGGAATTGATTTACCAAAACCTTTTGAGCGTGATATTTATCTTTTTGATACTTATGTTGCTGGGACAACACACATTGAAGGAATTGAAAATATTTCATCTTATATAAAAGACGGAGACAAATTAGTTTTTTATCGTGAGCCAGAAAATGAACATGATCCTCAAGCTATTAGAGTAGAAACATTGAAAAAAGATAAAATCGGCTATGTCCCTCGTCAAGATAATATTATTTTCTCTAGACTTATGGATGCTGGAAAAATTCTTTTTGCTAAAGTTATTGATAAAGAAATACGAGGTAAATGGCTTAAGATAAAAATCAAAATTTATCTTCATGAAAGTTAGGCTAATAAAGTATGCACTATAAAAATAAATGGATTTGCAATAATATATGTATAAGTGATATCAATGATATGAATTTTGAAATTTGCTCAGGAGAACACTGTTTTATTATTGGACATCATATAAAAGAAAAATATATATTAAAAGAGGCTATCAATAGACTTATAACAGCAGGCTTTGATTATTTTAATATTTTTGGAGAACATGCTGATTTATGGTCAGAAGTTATAATTACGAAAGAAAACCAAAAAAGACAAATACAAGTAGAGGCAAGCAAAATTGATAGGATGAGTATGTCTTATAACCTTGCTATGTTGGCGACTTTGAAACCGGAATCTACGAATTTTGTTATTTCTGATGATGAATATTTTACAGAGTATCTTATAGAAGATCTACATGATATATTCAGTGGAAAGTCTAAATTTACACCATTTGATTGGAAAAAATTTAAAGATGGATATGAATTTATTTATCATAAAAAAGATTCTATTGTTAGTATATCAGGGGATATAGCAATTGGATTTCTCAAAAAAGAAAAAATATTTAATAGCATAGATAAAGCGTTTAGATATAAACTTTTTGATGGTAAAAGTTTTAATGAGATTTGGGATGAGATTTCAAAAACATTATATTAAAAAATAATACAAATTAATGGGATTTTATTACTATTTTCTAATAATAAATCATAAACTATTTAAAACTAGAATATCTGATATTTAAAACTTAGCTTTATCATCTGAGAATGATAAATAAGAAAATTATGAAAGGAAATTTATATTTTAATTATAAACGAGAAAAAAACTATTTATCAATTTCTACTTATAATTTGATTAAAAATCAAATTATAAGTAGAAATTGAATAAAGAAATTATTTAAATATCTATAGAAAAAGATTTACATTTACTTACAAAATTAATCAGCAATATTTCCTTTAAGCTCAGGGCTATAGTCTCTATCATCTTTATTTTCTATAAATTTTTGGTAAGAATCTTCATCAATGATACATTCTATATTACCAATCCATTTTATTATATTATTATTTGTAAATTTTCTCTTAAACCTATATAGACCATTATTTATATCTAATGATTTAACACCACCTAAATCATAATATCTTATATTATTTTCACAACAATATCTTATTTCTTCAGCATCTAAAAAATAAGATTGACCTAAATCAATATTAAGATTATCTGCACCATATAGAGCTATCGCATAATCTTTGAATCTTATCAAAAAAGAACAAGACAAAAATTCGTTTTTGTATTTAACAAAAGTCATTCTTGCGTTATCTTTAAAGTTGTCATAAAGACGATAATAATAATCTATAGGTCTATAAGTAATACCTTTTCTTTTGCACATATCAGCAGTTATTTCATGAAAAATTTTAATATCATCTCTATTTCCAACATATAGCTCCAAGTCTTGTTTATAAGATTTCCTTACTTGTTTTCTTCCGTTTTTAGAAAAAGATTGGATGACATCTTCGAATTTTCTTCCATTAATATCTAACATCATTGAAAAAGGGAATTGAACATAAGAATACATTTTGTGGCAAAATTCTATGCCGTATTTTTTATATTCATTTACAAGTTTTTCATCATATTCATAATTGGGATCAAATTTCACAAGAAATCCATTATTTTTCTTTGCAAAATTCTTGATTTCATTAATTAATTCTATATTTGTTTCTATATCATAAAGATCTGATACTGGTCCACGAGGACAATAGAATAAATTTTTTTTTGCTTCTGAATTGTATATAGATAAAACTTGTGCGACAGCAATTATTTCATTATTTTTTTCTATATAAAAATAGTCACTATTCCATCCGTTTTTTATTAATGCCCAAATTTTATCTTGGTAAAAACTTGAAGATGGGTGATTATAAAAAAATTTCCAATATTTTTCTGTTCTTTCTTTATCTTTTAAATTAAGGTGCATATATCCTCCACATTTTAACTCATTATATATAATGATATCAGAGATGTTTGTGTTATGCAATTACATTTTATATTATTAATAAAAAATTAATTAGATATTAATATAATAATTATTATATTAATATCAGAAAACGATTAACTGATATAAAAACTACATATAAACTAATGTTTAAATTCTTATATAGTTTTTATCTGTAGTGAATATATAAAAATTTAAGATTTTTTGCAGAAATTTATAGTACATATTTTAAAAATATATGAATTAAATTATATTAAGTGGATTATTTTAAAGTGTCTATAAATAATTTATTATATTAAGATCTATACATCAAACTTCCGTAATTAAATAATGCTTGACAATATATATATATATATATATATATAATTTTAATAGAAATATTATAATCTAATAAAGGTAAATAAAATGTTGAGAGATTTAGAAAAAAGCGAATTTACATACAATCCTCACAGAGGAATAAATATAGATATAAATGGATTAGAGGATAAAAAAATTTATCAGTTAATAGATTTGAAAGACTCGCTTACTACTAACCGATTTTCTACATATTTTTTTAAATATTTAGCTCTTTTAGATCATAGTATAATTTTTAATAAAATTGAGTATGTTAAGAATAATAATTTTGAAAAAATTATTTCAATGCCAATTTGTTTAAAAGATAAACAAGTTACAAGTTATATTGAATTAATCTCTACTATAGCAAATCTTAAACAACAAAATAAGGATTTAATATATTTATTATCTACTATAAGAATAAATGAAAATTCTGATTATAATAAAGCTTGTGTTTTTGGTTCTTCATTCACTTATACTGATGATAAACTTTTAAAGACAACTTTCTACTTTAAACTTAGGAAATCTTCATTAATGGATGATAACTATGTATATGATAATCAGTATTTTTTAGATAAACTTTATAGTTTTAACATTCAAAATTTAAATTGTATTTTAGATGATTTAAAAGAAGGTTTAGTTAATAACTATTTTTATTTGAGATTACTTGGCGTTGATTTTTGTCATGATGGAGAAGTTTATTTTAAAATATACATTGAAAGTAAAAACTGGGATAATTTACTATTATATGTCAAAGGTCTTAGTAAAAAACAAGAGGAAAATTTTGAAAAAATATTATCAGAAAGTAAAAATTCGAGTTTATATTTAGATTTAGTTAGTATTGTAAATAAGATTGATTCGAAAAATTTGAATTTATATTTTCTAAAGAAGGTTTAAAAATGGGTTATAAAGCAAGAGAAGATATAGTTTTAAGAAATATATATGATAAGTATTTTGTTATTGATTTGTGGAATCAAAATTATAGATTACATGAAAATATAGTATCTATTAATTATGTGTCTTATTGTATATTTTCTTATATTCAAAAAGTTGATTGTGCTGAAATTGATGATTTAATAGAATTTGTATACTCAGAGTTTAGTATTCCAAATTCTATATCTAGAGAGATGATAAATGACGATATTAATAAATTTTTAGAATTATTTATAAATCTTGGATATATTATATCTGATAATAACGTAATTGTTAAAAATACAAACTTAAAAAATGTAGAAAAAAACTTGGATATACATAAATCTGCCTTTGATTGGGAAAAATGGTGTATAGAGGTAGGTAAAAAAGGTATACCTCTTGCTGGAGGAATAGAGCTAACTTCTCATTGTAATATGAATTGTTTACATTGTTATCAACAAAATTTAGATAGAGATTCATATATGAGTACAAATGATATTAAAAGAATAATAGATCAGCTTGAAGATGCTAATGTTCTATTTTTGTATTTTACTGGTGGTGAAATATTTACAAGAAAAGATTTTTTGGAAATTTATATGTATGCTAAAAGAAAAGGTTTCATCTTGTCTTTGTTATCAAATGCTACAATTGTTCCAGAAAAAGCTTTTGAGATTTTTAAAAAATATCCTCCCGAAATATTTAGCGTCTCAATTTATGGTATGACTGAAGAAATATATAATAAAGTTACTCAGACTAAAACAAATTATAATAATGTTATTAGAAATTGTGAAAGAATAAAAAAAATGGGAATATATCTTGAGCTTAAATTCATAATATTAAAGGAAAACTTGCATCAATTTCAATAATTTATAGAATTATGTGAGAACTTATGTGTTGATGTTAATTATAGTTCAGAATTATTCCCTACAATAGATGGGGATAAGAAGGTATTCGATTATAGAATTTCAAATGAACAAATAGTAGATCTTATAAAGATAGAAAAAGAATTTCCACAAGTTTTAAATCATGTAACGAGCTTAAAAAATCCTTATTTAGGAAAAGAAGATGTTCCATTATTTATGTGTGATATTTGTGAAACGGATTTTTTAATAGATGACAGAGGATATTTGAATCCTTGTAGCAGATATAGAATTAATGATTATTACTTAGGAGAATGGTCATTTAAAAACGCTTGGGCTGATATTCAAAAAATAAGAAAAATAAAGGCTATAGATACGTATAAATGTAGAAGATGTAAATATTTACAAATTTGTAGTCCTTGTGCTGCTCAAAATTTACTTGAAACTGGGGATATAAATGTACCAGGAAAATTAAGGTGTGATTTGGCTGAAAGAAAATTCAAAGAATTTTCAAAAGATATATATTCAGCAGAAAAAAATATAGGAGGTGAAAAAAATGAAAGAAAAAATTGAGTACGAAGCTCCTGCTGTAGAGTTGATTAAAATGGAATCAGAACAGCCAGTTGGCAATGGTGCAGAAAAGTCTTCAAAATGTGGTAATAGATCATGTTGTTATGCTGGAGACCAAAGTTCTAATGGATGGTAGAATGAACTGAATATTAAAAATATCAACAAAATTTTAAAATTTTGTTGATATTTTTAAGTTAAGTAAATTATAAAATGAAATTGGAGAAGAGATGAAAAAAAATAAAATATGTATTATATTGTTTTCTTTATTATTTTTAAATGCATGTGTTTCTCAAAATTTTAATATGAGTCAAGGAGATAATAATAAAAATCAAACTGCTCATGAAGAAAAATCTGCTCAAAATAATCAATCAAATAGTGATGAAGAAAAAGACAAAGATAAAACAAATAAAAATAGTAAAGAAAAATCAGAAGATAATAAATCTGGAAAAAATATTATTGATACTGAAAATTCCAAGAAAGATTTGTATTTAGGAACAGATATAGAACCATTTGCTCAATATTATTATTCGGATAGTGATAATTTAGCCAATATGGGAGGTGTTCATTATAAGAACTTCTTCTCATTATATAATAATTCTGGCGATGAGTATTGTTCTTTTAATTTAAAAGGTGAGTATAAAAAGCTAGAAGGTAAAATTGGGAATATAGATGGGTCAGATCAATATGATTTTACAATAGATATATACGGAGATAATAAGAAGTTAGCATCTTGTTTTGTAAATTCCGCTGAATTGCCAACAGATATTTCTGTTGATGTGTCTGGTGTAAAAAATCTAAAATTTGAAATAGGAGATGGATCAGATTCAGAGTATCCATATTACATTGGTTTTGCTGATATGAAGCTTAAAAAATAGATTGACCACATAGGTTAAATAAAAAGAGGAAAATATGACTAATACAAATAATCCTAATTACAAGTATATTTTATTAGCTGAAAAATTAGAAGAAGAAGGAGATTTTTTAACAGCAGAAAGAAATTACTTATTGTCTGTTATTAAAAATTCTGAACTTATAGAAAATACTGATGACAATGATGAAAATAAGATTTATTATATAAATGATTCTACTAACTATAGGGCAAAACTTGGTTCTTTTTATCTACGAAATGAAAATTATGATAAAGCAGAGCCTTTTTTATTAGATGCAGTTAGATTAAAAGAAAAATTAATAGGTATTATCAAAAATCCTGACATTGAAAGAGAATTAGCGTCAATGTATTATGATTTAGCCGAGTTATATTATAATAAAGAAAATATAGAAAATGCTATTAAGTACAATAATCTATCATTATCTATATATAATAAATTAATAGAAAGATATAATAAAATCGACGATAAGGATGAATTATCATCAATATTCATAAATTTAGCAATGATTAGTAAAAAAAATTCAAATATTTCTTCAGCTGAAAAATATTTTTTACAAGCAATTAATATTAAGGAAGACATAGTAGATGAATGTGAAGATAATGAGTATAAGAACAGACTTGCTATTTCATACATAGGTCTTGGAAATCTTTATTTATCTAACGGTAAGGGAAAAAATGCTGAAAAGTATTTATTTATGGCTATTGATGTCTTAAATAAAATAGATCATCTAGAAGAAAATTATGTATATGGGAGTACGTTAGCTACTTGCTATTTGAATTTATCATGTTTATATGAAGATATTGATTTATTTGATAAATATTTAAATAATGCTATTGAAGTGAAATTTATGTTATTGAAGCGTTTCAAATATGAGAAAGATGCAATTGATATTATTAATTTTTATGAAAATCTTGCAAATGTCTATAAGAGTAATGGAAAACATATAAAGGCTTTATCTTACAATAAGAAAGCTAAAAGTTTTAAAAAAATGATTTCTTGATTTTGTTATGTTATTAATCAGCAAACGTTTGACAAAAATAAAATTTGTATTATAATAAAAGTGTAAATAAAATAACACAATTCTTCAGGGCGGGGTGTGATTCCCCACCGGCGGTAAAGTCCGCGAGCTTTTTGCTGAATAGGTGAAATTCCTATACCGACAGTATAGTCTGGATGAGAGAAGATATTTTGATTTTTCTTTTTGAAATAATTATAGTCCCTGAAATGGGACTTTTTCTTTTGCCTAGAATTGTGGAGGAGGCAAGATGAATGATAAAGATTATATGAGAAAATGTTTTGAGCTTGCAAAAAAAGCAAGGGGAAAAACTTTAACTAATCCTCTTGTTGGTGCTGTGCTTGTAAAGAATAATGAAATTATTTCTACGGGTTATCATCATGAGTATGGGAAAACTCATGCGGAAGTTGATTGTTTTAATAATTTGAAAAGTGATTGTGATGGAGCGATTTTGTATGTGAATTTGGAACCTTGCTCTCATTGGGGCAAACAAGGTCCTTGTACTTTGGAAATTATTAAAAGAAATATTAAAAAAGTTATAATTTCAAATATTGATACTAATCCAAAGGTTGATGGTCTTAAAGTTTTAAAAGATAACAATATTGAAGTTGTTACGGGTTTGCTTGAAGATGAAGGAAAAAAATTAAATGAAAAATTTTTCTTCAACATAAAATATAACAGACCTCTTATTGCATTAAAATTTGCTCAAACTTTGGATGGAAAAATTTCTTCTAATATTAATGATTCTAAGTGGATTTCTAATGAATCATCAAGAGCTTATGTTCATGAATTAAGAAGTGATTATGATGCAATAATTGTTGGAAAAAATACTTTGATTAAGGACAATCCATCTTTAAATTCAAGGATTGAAAACGGTGTTGATCCTGTAAGAATTATTGTGGATACTAATCTTGAAATTGAAAAAGATTATATGTCCTACAAGATTTTTAATTTAAAAAGTGATAAAAAAACTTATATAGCAACTTGCAAGTACTCTAATAATCCTAATTTAAATATAATTAAATGTAAAATGAAAAATAATCATGTAGACTTAAATGATTTGGCAAATAAACTTTACCAAATGAAAATCGGTTCAATTTTGGTTGAGGGTGGCTCAAGTCTTAATTATGGATTTTTAGAAGAAGGCTTAGTTGATAAAATTTATGAATTTATTTCGCCTAAAATAATTAGTGGTTTTGATTCTAAATCTTCTTTTTATGGAAGGGGAGTAGATAAAATTAAGGATGCTTATGAGTTTGAGATTGAAGATGTTAAAAGATTTGATAATGATATTATGATTGAGGCTAAAAATGTTCACTGGAATATCTGAGGAAATGGGAAAAATTTTATCTTTTAAAAAGATAAATGACCATGTTCAAATTGAAGTTCAAGCAAGTATTGTTTTGGAAGATACAAAACTTGGAGATTCTATTATGACTGATGGGGTTTGCCTTACAGTAACAGAAATTACTGACAAAACTTACAAGGCGGATCTTATGAATGAAAGTTTAAAAATGACTAAGTTTGATAGGTCAATTGTAAATAAAAATGTAAATCTTGAAAGGGCTTTGAGACTTTCTGATAGGCTTGATGGTCATATTGTTCAAGGTCATGTCGATGGGGTTGGGAAAATTATAAATATAAATATAAATAAAAATGTTTATACAATTTCAGCAAGTCCAGAAATTTGCTCTTTGATTGTGAAAAAAGGATCAGTTGCTCTTGATGGAATTTCTCTTACTGTTTCTGATGATAAAATTACAAGTTTTGAGGTATCACTTATTCCGGAAACAATAGAAAGAACAAATTTTAAATACAAAAAAATTGGCGATGAAATAAATATTGAAACTGATATTATAAATAGATTTATCCAAAAATCTATGGCAAATAAAAAAGAAGAAAGGTTGGATAAAAACTTTTTATTGGAAAATGGTTTTTAAAAAATATGGAAGAGATAATAAAAGCATTACAAAATAACGAAATAATTATAGTAACTGATGATGAAAATAGGGAAAATGAAGCCGATATGATCTGTGCTGGAGAAAAAGTTACAGGCGAGATGATTAATATTATGGCAAAATATGCAAGAGGTTTGATTTGCACACCAATTGGTAAAAATATTGCTAGACAATTTGACCTAGAAATGATGGTTAAAAATAATACTGACAATCACGAAACAGCCTTTACAGTTTCAATTGACCATGTTGATACAGAAACAGGAATTTCAGCATTTGAAAGAGCACAAACTATAAGGGCACTTGCTGATAATAATACAAAAGCAAGTGATTTTAGAAGACCTGGCCATGTTTTTCCGCTTATTGCAAAAGATAGGGGAGTTTTGGTAAGAGAAGGCCACACAGAAGCTACAATTGATTTGATGAAAATTGCAAAATTAAAAGAAATTGGTTTATGCTGTGAAATTATGGCTGATGATGGTCACATGCTAAGAGGAAAAGCAGTAGTTGAGCTTGCAGAAAAACTTGGAATGAAAATGACAAGTGTTGCTGAGATAAAAAAATATATAAAAGAAAACAAGTTGGATTTTTCAAAAAATGAAGAAAATTTTTTGGAAAAAACAAATATCATAAATCTTCCGACTGATCATGGGAAATTTAAAGCCATAAGTTTTTATGACAAAGTTGAAAAAAAAGAACACTTGGCATTAATCAAAGGAAAGATTGATGGAGAAAATATTTTAACTAGAATTCACTCTGAATGTTTGACTGGGGATGTGTTTTCATCAAACAGGTGCGATTGTGGAAATCAACTTCACAAGGCAATGGAGATGATTGATGAAAAAGGAGAAGGAATTATTTTATATTTAAGACAAGAAGGAAGAGGAATTGGCTTATTTAATAAAATTAAAGCTTATCATCTTCAAGAAGAAGGTTACGATACGGTAGATGCAAATATAAAACTTGGTTTTGCACCAGACTTGAGAAATTATAAAATAGCTTGTCGTATGTTGAAAGAATTGGGAGTGAAATCAATTGATTTAATGACAAATAATCCTGATAAAATCGAACAAGTGGAAAAATACGATATAAAAGTAAACAAAAGAGTTCCAATAGAAATTCATTCAAATCATATAGATAGGATTTATTTAAAAACAAAAGCTGACAGAATGGGTCACGATTTAAGAGAATTTAAGGAGAATTAAATGAAAGAATATAGTGCAAATTTAGTTTCAAATGGCAAAAAATATGCAATTGTTGTTGCAAGATTTAATCATTTTATAACAGATAGGCTTGTAGAAGGTTGTCTTGATACATTAAAAAGACATGAAGTAAAAGATGAAGAAATAGAACTTGTAAGAGTTCCAGGTGCTTTTGAAATTCCTCTTGCAGCCAAAAAGCTAGCACGTAAGGATTATGATGCTGTAATTTGTTTGGGAGCAGTTATAAGAGGAGATACTTCTCATTATGATTATGTTTGCTCAGAAGTTTCAAAAGGAATTGCGAATGTATCACTTGAAAGCGGAAAGCCAATTATTTTTGGAGTCGTTACAACAGATACAATTGAGCAAGCTGTTCAAAGAGCAGGAACAAAAGCTGGAAATAAAGGAAGTGATGCAGCAATTTCTGCAATAGAAATGGCAAATCTAATGGATCTTATATGAAAATAATTTTTGACTTTGATGGAACTATCCATAAAAGTGACGAAATTTATGAAAAAGCATTTTATGATACTTTAAAAAAATATAAAATAAAAAAACCAAATCTTGATCCAAAATCATATCTTGGCTATCCACCAAGAAAAATTTGGGATGATTTTCTTGACGATTCCTATGATAAAGAAAAATTAATAAAAACAACAGGGGATTTGATGATAGAAAATATGAAAGATTTTGGTAGCTTATATGAAGAAACAGAAAAAGTATTAAATTTCCTAAAAGAAAAACACGAACTTATAATTTTATCTTCTTGTACAAAAAAATATATAGAAAATGCAAGAAAAATCTATGATCTTGATTTATATTTTAGTAAATATTTAGTAGGAGAAGATTACAATTACAAATCAAAAGCAGAAATAATAAGCATAAATAAAATTAATAATTTTATAATGGTGGGAGATAGGCTATCCGATATAAAAGCTGGTTTTCTAAATAATAATATATCCATTTTTGCAAAATACGGCTATGGTAAAGAAAGTGAGGGAGACCTATCAGATTATAAAATTGAAAAAATCAGTGACTTATTAAAAATAAAGGGATTGTTGTAAATAGATTACAAATCTTAAATTATTTAGAAAAACTCAAAGGAAATTTTTCTAGGTTAGCTAGGAAAATTTCCTAAAAGAGTTTTCTAAAATTAAAAGATTATTTTTTTTACAACCATCCCTTTTTAGTAGGTTAATATAATTTTAAAGAATTGTTAATTTACACAAAGTTGGCTTATGTTTTTGTAACGGTTAAATAAGATTTTATAAGATTTTTTAATTTTATTGTAGTTATTAAAGATTTTTATTTTTTTATCTTCATTGGCATAGACTTTCCAATATCCATTTATTAGAAATTTATTTCCTTTATTCTCAATAAATCCCATAACATCTTCAAAAGGATAGCCTAAAAAAATACCAATTTCATGTGGGAAATTTTCTTTTTTAAATCTGAATTTTAAATGGTTTATGCATTGATTTAAGTCATTGGTATTATAACCCAATTTACTTAGGAGAGTTTTTGTTTTTGTTTCATTTAATACGTATTTTAGCTTGTGAGGTCTGTATGCATAAATTTGGGCGGAAGATTTATTGTTATTAAGTATTTCCACGTACATATTTTTTTCATTAAGTATTTCATTCCACTCAAAAACCATTTTTTCTATATCAATATTTTCAGAATTTTTAAAAGTAAATAAATTAGCAAGTTTTTGATTCGCTAAAGTTTGTGATGCGTAATCAATTAACAATTCTTCGTTCATACGATTAACCTATGGCTTTAGATAAATCTAATGCCGCCTTTCTACATTCGCTTAAAGCTTCATCATCTGGACTATCATAAGCAATTAGACCATCTCTTACAAGATTTATTCCATCTTCCTTGCATCTATCTTGCCAAATTTCCATCCATTCGCCATCAGCCCATTGGTAAGATCCAAAAATTAAAACAGGTTTGTTAGAAAGATCTTTTTCAATACTTTCAAACATAGGTTCAAATTCAGTTTCTTCCAATTCTTCACTGCCCATAGCAGGACAACCAAATGCAAATCCATCAAAAGAATCAATTGAGTCTTTTGTAAAAGAATTTGGATCTAATAATTCAATTTCTACATCATTTTTTTTAAGTTCTTCTGCAATTTCATTAGCCATAGCTTCTGTATTACCAGTACCTGACCAATAAACAATAGCAATTTTTTTCATAAATGTCTCCTTAAAAATTTTCTAAATTTACGATACTGATAATCTATATCAATATCTAAGATAATAATACATACTTGTAAAAATATTGTCAAGCATTTTTTTAAGAATTTTTTAAATAAAATAAAAAAATATTGAAAATTAAATATTTTTCAAGGTAAAAAAATTTTAACAAAGAAAATTCTCAAATATAAAAAATATAGGGGAACAAATAACAAGCAAAACGTACAATAAAAAAAATTATCCGAATAATTAATTTTGTAAATTTTAAAATAGCAATTTGAAAATCAAATATTATAATTTTACAAGCAGGATAATTAATTTTGAAATAAATTAAATAGGAAAATTTTTTTAATAGTATAGATGAATTTCCACACTAAATTTAAAATTTAAATTTCAATCAATGTCATAATTTTAATATTAGACTCCTAAATAAAGCGAAAAATTTAAATTGACTTGCTTTTTAGGATTTAAATATTAGATTGTAATTTTTAATGGATTTTTTAATTTAAAGCAAATTAAATTTCAATAAGGACTTGCCAGTATTGGGAAATTATAACCATAAAAATTTTTTATTTGGGTATATTTTTATTAAGAAAGGTGGTTTGTATGAAAAAAATAATTAATGACAAGGATAAAATCATAAGTCAAATGCTAAATGGTCTTCAAAAAGCTAATGAGGACAAGGTAAAAATTAATGAAGAGTTGAAAATTGTTTATAGAAAAGATCTTCCAATTAAAGGAAAAGTTGGTTTGATTTCTGGTGGTGGAAGTGGACATGAGCCTGCTCATGCTGGATATGTTGGAGATGGAATGCTTGATTGTGCAATTTGCGGAGAAATTTTTACTTCTCCAACTCCAGATCAAGTTTTGGAAGCTATAAAACTTGCGGATTCTGGCGAAGGTGTATTTATGGTAATTAAAAATTACACTGGAGATGTCATGAATTTTGAAATGGCAAAAGATATGGCTGAGATGGAAGGAATAAATGTTGATTATATTATCGTAAATGATGATGTAGCAGTTGAAGATTCCACATACACTACTGGCAGAAGGGGAATTGCTGGAACAATTTTTGTTCATAAAGTTTTGGGAGCTATGGCAAGAAGTGGAAAAAACTTAAACGAAATGAAAGCTATGGCTGAAAAAATTGTAAAAAATATTAAATCTATGGGCATGGCTACTAAGGCTTGTATAAATCCTATTTCTGGAAAAGAAAGTTTTGATTTATCTGAAGAAGATATGGAAATTGGCGTAGGAATTCATGGAGAGCCTGGTGTAAAACAAGAAAAAATTAAAACAGCTGACGAAATTTCTAAGGAACTTTTAGATCATATTCTTGAGGATTTTGAAAACCTAGATGGGGATTTTGTTTTAATGGTTAATGGCATGGGTCAAACTACTGAAATGGAATTGTTTATTGTAAATAATTTTGCAAGTGATTATTTGAAAGAAAAAAATATAAATATCAAAAAAACTTTCTTGGGTAATTTTATGACAAGCATGGATATGGCAGGTTTTTCATTAACACTTTTTAAAGTTGATGATGAAATTTTAAAATTGCTTGAAGAAAATGTAGATATAGTTAGGGGTTAATATGGATATAGAAAAAGTTAAGTCAAAGGTAATAGCTTTATCAAATATAATTATTGAAAATGAAGAATATTTGACAGATCTTGATAGGGCAATTGGCGATGGAGATCATGGTTTTAATATGGCAAAAGGTTTTAACAAAGTGAAAGATGCCATGAATGATGATTACAAAGATTTAAAAACACTTTTTAATAAAATTGCTATGACTTTGATTTCTAATGTTGGTGGAGCTAGTGGACCATTGTATGGAACATTTTTTATGAAATTTGCTCAAGCTTTTGATGGAGATATTGAATTGGATAAAAATTCATTTTCAAAAGCTTTTTCTGACGGAGTTGATGGAGTAATAATGAGAGGCAAGGCTCAAGTTGGAGATAAAACTATGGTTGATGTTTTATATCCTGTAGCAGAGGCTTTAAAAAATGATTTGAGTTTTGAAGAAATTCTTAAAATTGCAGAAGAAAAAATGGAAAAAACAAAAGAAATTAAGGCTAGAAAAGGAAGAGCTGCCTATCTTGGGGATAGGTCAATTGGACATATTGATCCAGGTGCATATTCTTCATATTTATGTATAAAAAGTATAGTGGGAGATTTGAATGATTAATATATTGATAGCAAGCCACAGCAAAAAATTGGCTGAAGGTTTAAGAGAAATTCTCATTCAAATGGCTCCAAATGTAAATATTTTGGTAAGCGGCGGAGATAAGGATGGAAATATTGGCTCAAATTTTGATGAAATCAATCAAATCATAAATGAATATGCTACAAATGATGGTTTGGTTATATTTTTTGATTTGGGTTCTTCTATGATGAATTGTCAAATGGCAATTGATATGTTGGATGATGAAAAAAAATCCAAAGTTTATCTTGCTGGAACACCAATTGTTGAAACGAGTGTTCAAATTGCTGTTGAAGCATCAGCAGGACAAAGTTTGGATGAAATAGTTAAATATTTAAACGAATATCCAGTAAATAAATTAGAAAATTAATCTAAGCTGATTACAAATTCATAAATATCATTTTTTGAAAAAGTGGTGGATTTTCTCAAGGATTTTACAATATCCTTAGTTGATTCGCCATTTTTTTTCATTTGTAAAATTTGTTCTTTGTATGATGAAATATCTAAAGATTCATTTTCATTATTTTTTTCCAAAATAAGAACAAATTCTCCTTTTAAAGTAAGCTCATCTGTGTTTATATCTTTTATATCAAAAATTTGATATTGTTCGAATTTTTTGCTTAATTCGCGGGTAATCGCCAATTTTCTATTAGGAAATTCTATTTTAAAATCATTGATTGTATTTTCTAAGTTGTGGGGAGTATCAAATAAAATTGAGGTTTTATTTTCATTTTTTAGCTCTTCATATAATTTTTTCTTATCAGAATTTTTTTTGGGAATAAAGCCATAAAAAGCAAACCTATCATTATCAAAGCCACTTGCAATTAAGCCTGTAAGAATTGATGATGGACCTGGCAAAACTGTGTAAGAAATATTATTTTTAATGCATTCTTTAATTAGAATATGACCTGGATCAGAAATTCCTGGCATTCCTTGGTCAGTTATAATTGCGTAACTTGTACCTTCTTGGGCGTTTTTAATAATTTCCTGTGATTTTTGCTTTTCATTAAATTTATGATATGAAGTTAGTTTTTTATTTATTTCAAAATAATTTAAAAGTTTTTTACTTTCTCTAGTATCTTCGCAAGCAATAATGTCTACATTTTTTAAAACATTAATAGCCCTCAATGTTATATCGTCTAAATTTCCTATGGGAGTTGGTACAAAATATATACTATAATCCATTTATTTCTTTGACCTCCTTTGTATAATTATTATTTTCATCATATATTATAAGGGGATTTTCAAATTTTAATCCATCATTTGCATTTTTTACAAACTCCATTAAAATAAAAACAGGTTTTTCAAATGTTTTTGATTGAACAAATTTTATTCTTTTCAATTTTAAATTTCCACTTTCTTTTATAATATCAACAAGCCTTTCGGGTTTGTGAATCATAAATAATTTTCCCTTATCTTTTAAGCACTTATTAGAAAATCTAAAAATATCAGAAAGATTCATTTTAATTTCTTGCCTAGATAATAAAAATTCTTCCTTTTCATTTTTTATATTAGCTCCCTTTTTATAATAAGGAGGATTTGTAATAATATAATCACAAAAATTATTAGGAAAATTTACCTTATTTAAGTCCTCATTAACAACTTCAATATTATTAATTCCATTTAATTTTATATTTTCTTTCAAAAGATTAGCTTTTTCTTTTTGAATTTCGATAGAAAAAACTTTACTTAAATTATAATAAGAAGAACAAGCAAGAGATAAAATTCCACTGCCAGAGCCAATATCAATTAAGATTTTATTTTTTTTCATTTTTGAAAAATTTGCAAGTAGTATTGAATCAATCCCAAAAGAATAAGATTTCTCTACGTGTTTCATATATAAATTTGTTTTTGGTATGTAATCTAATTTAATCATATTATAGATTATATTCTAAGATTTTTGTAAGTAAACAAAATAGGGGATAAATTGACAATATATTTGTATATCGTACAATGATAACTATGTTTAAATATTATATTTATATTTAAAAAATATATTTTAATAAGGAGAGTTTTATGAAAAAATCAAATTTATTGTTAGTAAGTATATTTACTAGTTTAGCTTTATTAAGTGGTTGTTCTCAAAATAATGCAGTTGATAGTACTTCTACAGAAGTAAAATCAAATGAGGCTAGCACAGAAATTAGCAAATATCAAGAAATGAAAGGCGAACAGCTAGATAAAATTGAGGAAGATAATAAGAAAAAAGAGGATTATCTTGTAATTGATGTAAGAAGTGAGGAAGAATATAAGGAAGGTCATGTAAAACATGCTATAAATATTCCTCTTGATGATGCTGACAAAAGAATTTCTGAAATAAATGATTACAAAGATAAAAACGTAGTAACAATTTGTAATACAGGCAAAAAAAGTTCAGAGATGGCAAAAAAACTTGTTGAAGCAGGATTTAAAAATGTTTGGAATGCTCAAGGCGTAAAAGATTTTGAATACACAACAATGACAAAGGTTGCTACAATTTTGCCTGAAGAATTTAAAGAAAAAGCTGCATCTGGAAATTATACAATTATAGATGTAAGAGATGAAAAAGATTATAACGATGGACACATGAAAGATGCAATTCATGCATCTGTAGATACAATTGATGAAGATATTAAAGATTTGCCTAAAGAAAAACCATTTTTAACATATTGTTATAGTGGAAATAAATCTTGGACAGTTGCAGACAAATTATCAAAAGAAGGCCATGAAGTATATAATGCATGGGATGGAACAAAAGAATACGATGGATATGAATTAATTAAATAAGACCTATTAAAAACTTTAAGAATAAAAGTTAAATAAAGACTTTTATTCTTAAAGTTTTTTTGAAAGGAATTTATATGGACAAAATTATTTTTTTTACAAAAGCTCCAAGACTTGGATTTGGCAAATCAAGACTTAAAAATTATCTTGATGAAAAACAAAGATTAAGACTAACAATAGATTTAATAAATGAAAATTATAAGAAAATAAAAAAAACTAATAAGGATTATGTAATTTATTATGATGGATCAAAAAACGATATAGATTTTTTAAGTGGAGAAAAAATTCATCAACAAGGAGATGACCTTGGAGCTAGAATGAAAAATTCAATAGATAAACAGCTAAGTTTTTCTAATAAAGTTATTCTTATAGGTTCCGATTTGATTAATTTAAGTGAAAAAGAAATAAATAGAGCTTTTGAACAATTAGATTTTTATGATATTGTAATTTCTCCATCAGATGATGGTGGGTATGGGCTTGTAGGTATGAAAGAATCTTTAGATATTTTTTCTAATATTGTTTATTCTAAGTCAAATGTTTTGGAAGAGACAATAAAAAAAATAAAAGAAATGAATAAAACTTACAAACTGCTTGATGAAATTTATGATATAGATAATTTTACAGATTTATTAAAGGCAGAGTTTTCAAGCAAAGACATAGAGTTATTAGGAGCTGGAGAATATAATATTAACTATAAATATAAAAATAAGGTTATTAGAATTAATTTACAGTCTCAGCTTGGTTTAGGAAAAGAACAAATAAAATACGAATATAATGCCCTAAAAGAGCTTGAAAAAAGTACAGTCACACCAAAAGTATACGAACTTTATGATAAAGGCAAATATTTACCATTTGGATTTTTGACTATGGAATTTATAGAAGGAAGAGCTTTAGATTATAATAAAGATTTAGAAATAGCAGCATATATGCTTTCAAAAATTCACGATACAAAAATTAAAGATTCAAAATTGATTTTTGCTGATAAACCTTTCAAAAATATGTATGAAGAATTTGAATGTATGTATTCTTATTATAAAGACTGGGAAAATAAAAATAAAGATACCGAAAAATATATAGATAAATTTATGTTAATTGCTAAACGTTCAGGATTAAATAAAAAAATTGAAAAACCTTGTATTATTAATACTGAGTTAAATAATAGAAATTTTATTATTGGAGAACATTCTAAGGTCATAGATTGGGAAAAACCAATAATCGGAGAATGCGAGCAAGACTTAGCTCATTTTTTAGTTCCAACTACAACAAATTGGAAAACGGATGTAATCTTAGAAAAAAAAGATATGTTAGATTTTTTGAACATATATAAAAAGTATAGAAAAGTGGATATGTATAAATTCTTCAAATATCTAATGTTTAATTCTCTAAGAGGAGTGACTTGGTGTTCTATGGCAAAAGTTGAATATAGTAAAGAAAGAAAAATAAAAAATGAAGATACTATAGAAAAAATAAACAAATTTTTAAGCCGAGAATATTTAGAAATGTTAAGTAAATTATATGAGGAGTTTAAATGAAAAAAGCAAAAAAAATAAGTAATGAAAACAAAAATAGAATTATACTCATTTCTATAGTTTTATTATGCGTATTAGTTTATTTTTTTGTACCACAAATAAATAGTGAAATAAATTATGCTTTTAATGTTTTAAGAAAATTAGACATAAATGAAATCGCAAGTTATATAAGAAGTTTTGGAAGTTTATCTGTTATAATATCATTTTTATTGATGGTTCTACAAGCTATAATTGCCCCTATACCAGCATTTTTTATAACTCTTGCAAATTCTATGATTTGGGGATGGTGGAAAGGAGCTATTCTTTCTTGGTCTTCAGCAATGGCAGGAGCTTTGTTATGTTTTTTTATTGCAAGAATTTTAGGAAGAGATGTAGTTAAAAAAATTGCTACAAATGGAGCTTTGCAATCAGCGGAAGAATTTTTTGATAGATTTGGAAAACAGGCAATATTAATATGCAGATTACTTCCTTTTGTTCCATTTGATCCAGTAAGTTATGCCGCAGGATTGACATCAATGAATTTTTGGTCATTTTTTATTGCAACGGGAATAGGTCAATTACCTGCAACAATAATTTATTCTTATTTTGGAGGTCAACTTACAGGAGGAGCACAAGCGTTGATGTATGGACTTTTAGGTCTGTTTGCTTTTTCTCTAATAGCCTATGTAGGAAAGAAAATTTATCAAGAAAAACAAAAGAGCAAAAAAATTGAAAAATAAATTAAGTATAAATGAGAAAAAAATAAAATATACAAAGATTTTTCTAATTATCATAATAGGATTGGTAAGTTATTTTTTGGTTAGAAATATAAGTATAGAACAAATTAAAAATTGGGTTCTTATAAATAACAAATGGGCAGCAATAATATATATTTTAACCTTTATAATTTTACCGATATTCTTTTTTCCTGTTCCGGTAATAGTTGTAGCTGGTGGAAGTTTATTTGGACTTGTAAAAGGTTCAATTTATACTTTTATGGCTGTTATTGTAAATACGACTATAATGTATTTTCTTGGTAGATTTTTATTTAAAGATTTTGTAAATTCTTTTGTAGAGAATCACGTAAGCGAAAAAATAAAAAATGCACTTTTTAGCAAAAATCAAAAAGTTTTATCCCTAGTTTTATTTATAATAAGGCTAAGTCCAATTTTTAGCTATAATCTAGTAAACTATATATCAGGTATAACTGAAATAAAATTTATTCCTTATATCCTAACTACAATTCTAGGAGTTTTACCAGGAATTATAGTATTTATAAATATTGGAGAAAATGTTTTGAAAATAGGAAGTAAAGAATTTTTTGTTAGTTTATTATTTTTATTACTTTTAGTAATAATTTCTGCTATAATTTCAAAATTATTTTTAAAAGATAGTGTAAACAAGGAGAATTGATGGTAACAATAATAGTCCCTACATATAATGAAGAAGAAAATATAAAAAAATTTCAAAATAATTTAAGTAAACTAGAAGGTGATTTTGAAATTATTTTTTCTGATGGATTTTCAACCGATAGGACTTATGACTTAATCAAATATAAAAAAATTAGACAAGCAAAATACAGGTCAAACCAAATGAATGAAGCTGTAAAATATGCACAAGGAGATATTCTTTGGTTTTTGCATGCAGATTCTATGGTAGATCCTTTGAGTATAAAAAAAATTGAAGAAAGTGATTTAGATGCTGTTGGATGTTTTAATCTAAAATTTGATAAGAAAAATTTACTTTTAAAAATGATTGAAATTGGATCTAATCTAAGAGTTGACATAAGAAAAATTGCATTTGGAGATCAAGGAATATTTATAAAAAAATCCTTATTTGAAAAACTAGGAGGATATAAGCCAATTCCATTAATGGAAGATTATGAGTTTTCAATTATGTTAAAAGAAAATGATATTGCCATAAAACGACTAAATACACCCATAACAACATCATCTAGAAGATATATGAAAAATGGAATTTTGAAAACTAATAGGATGATGCATAAATTGCAAAAAACTTATAGAAAAGCTAGAAAAAAAGGATATGTTAATAAAATTATAGATGATATATATAATGTTTATGAGCAAAAAGAATAGGAGAAGTTTTGGGAGATCAAAAAAATATTGTAAGTAAAATAAAAGATGAATGCATTAGATGTGATATTTGTAAAAATAATTGTGGCTTTTTAAAAAAGTATAATATAAATCTTCTAGAATTCGTAAATAGAAAAGATTTAAGATATTCTTGTTTTTTGTGTAATAAGTGTGAGTCTGTTTGCCCTAAAAACCTATCGGGAAGAGATCTTGCTTTAGACATGAGAAAGAAAAAACCTAAAGGAGTTGTAAAAACAAAATTTATTAAAAATAATTATAAATTTTCAAACAATAGTAAAAAAAAAATCAAAAGATTTGCTCTATTTGGGATGTAATTATCCAGGTTTTTTTCCTGAAACTTCGAAAAAGTTAATAGATATTTGCAAAGAAAAAGGAATTGATTACAGTATAGATTGCTGTAAAAAACCAGTTTATGAAAAAGGAGGATATGCAAAAATAAGCCAGATAAAAAAATTATGTCAAATTAAAAATGTAAGAAGGCTTATTTGTTGTTGTCCAAATTGCTATCATTTTTTGAAAGATAAGATAGATATAGAAGTTATCAGTATATATAAATTTTTAAAAGAAAATAATATAGGTCAAAAAATCCAAGGAGAAGTTAATATATTCTTTCCTTGTAGTGATAGGTATAATAAAGAAATTTTTCAAGATATAAAGTACTACATAAAAGATTATAAAAATCCCTATAAAAAAATAAACTGCTGCGGTCTTGGAGGAGGAGCTATAGACTGTGAAAAAGATTTAGTAAAAGACATATCTAATTATATGAAAGAAAATGCAAAAGATAATATCTACACTTATTGTTCTTCATGTGCTGGGATTTTTAAAAATAAATATAAACTAAACAATGTAAAAAAATTTTTATCTGAAATTTTAGGCACAAATGAAAGCGCATCATCAAATTATGGAAAAAATATATTGAAATTTAAATTTAAAAATTATAGAAAGTAGGAAAAATATTATGGACTATGAAAAGATAAATGAAATGATGGAAAAAGGATATAATTGTAGCCAAGTCGTCTTTTGCTATTTTGCAGAGGACTATGGAATAGATAAAAAAACTGCTATGAAACTTGCAACTCCTTTTGAGATGGGAATATATGAAAGCAAGACTTGTGGAGCATTATCTGCAGCATATATGATTCTTGGATTGAAATATGGATCAACAGACTTTGATGATAGAATGAAACTTTTAAAAAAAATCAAAAAATTAAACGAATTATTTTATGGAAAAATGAAAGCTAAAAATTGCAAAGAGTTATTATCTATGAAGATTTTAGAAGATGATAATATGAAATTGGCTGAAGAAAAAGGTTTATTTGAAAGTGTCTGTACAAAATCAATAAAAACAACAATAGAAATATTAGAAGAATTATTATAAATAAAGTAAAAATGCAATTTTATATAACAAGAACTTGAATCAATTTAATTACTAAAATATAATTATGGTAGTTATCTAGGAGGTTTAAAATGAAATATTTTGGAACAGATGGATTTAGGGGAGAAGCTAATCAAGATCTTACCCTTTATCATGCAATTAAAATTGGAAGATTTTTAGGATATTATTTTAATAAAGAAAAAAATGGAAACGGAAAAATTGTAATAGGCAAAGACACGAGAAGATCATCATATATGTTTGAAGATGCCTTATCAGCAGGAATTACTTCATCAGGATCTGATGCATATCTTCTTCATGTAACAACAACTCCTTCAGTATCTTATGTAGTTAGAAGTGAAGATTTTGATTGTGGTGTAATGATAACAGCAAGCCACAATCCATACCATGATAACGGAATAAAAATTATAAATTCTGATGGAGAAAAAATGGATGACGAATTTTTGCAAAAATTAGAAGATTATATTGATGCGGATATTAAAGATATTGATTTAAAAATTGGAGAAGAGATAGGAAGAACTCACGATTTTGTTGGTGGAAGAAATAGGTACACAGCATTTTTGATTCAAACTGTATCAAAATCTTTTAAAGGAAAAAAAGTAGGACTAGATTGTGCAAATGGAGCTGCATCATCAATAGTAAAAAGTGTTTATGATGCTCTAGGAGCAGAAACCTACGTAATAAATAATAATCCAGATGGCTTTAATATAAATGTAGATTGTGGTTCAACACACATTGAAGTTTTACAAAAATACGTAAAAGAAAATAAACTTGATTGTGGATTTGCTTATGATGGAGATGCTGATAGGTGTATAGCAGTCGATGAAAATGGTGAAGTAGTTGATGGAGATGCTATTCTTTATATTTGTGGAAAACACATGAAAGAAGAAGGATATTTAGAATCAAATACAATTGTAACAACAATAATGTCAAATATAGGCTTATACAAAGCACTTGATAAAATAGGAATAAATTATAGCAAGACAAAAGTTGGAGATAAATATGTCCACATAGAAATGAGCGAAAATGGATATGAACTTGGTGGAGAACAATCAGGTCATATTATTTTTTCAAAATATGCAAACACAGGAGATGGAATTTTAACTTCGCTTAGATTAATGGAAGCTATGATAGATAACAAAACAAGCCTATCAGAATTGAGAAGAGATTTAAAAATTTATCCACAAGTTTTAAAAAATGTAAGAGTAAATGATAAAAAAGCTGTATTAAATGATGAAAATATAAAAAATATTATAGAAAAAGAAAGTGAAAGTCTAAAAGATACAGGAAGAATTTTAGTTAGAGAAAGCGGAACAGAACCATTGATTAGGGTAATGGCAGAGGCAGAAACAGAAGAAATCGCTGATAAAAAAGTAAACAATATAGTAGAAGCAATAGAAAAAAGCGGGCTTTAATTAATGAAAGATTATCTTACAGGTAGAGAAATAAATATAAAAGAAGCTGTACTTGTAGTAGGAAATAAAATATATTCAAAAAAATCTTATATAAGCATGGACACAAGAAAATTAGAAGGCTATCCGCCAAAAATATTTTATGATAAAAATAAAAATTATTTGGGGAAAATGTATGACGAAGGAGTATATGAGCTTTTAGATATAGAAGAAATACTTCTTGATTATAGCGATTCATGTTTTTCAAATCACGACTTAGATGATCTTAGAGATTTTTTAGTAAATAAAAGAAAAAAACTTTATGAAAGCCTAGAAAAAAGTCAATAAAAAATATTGACAATATTGTAATTTGATGGTAATATATGTGTTTGTATGGGACTATCCATATAAATTAGGAGGTGTTTTAATGGCAGATAAAGTAAAACTAGAATGCACAGTTTGCAAAAATAGAAATTACGATACTACAAAAAACAAAAAGAACACTCAAGAAAGACTTGAGCTTAAAAAGTATTGTCCTTTCTGTAAAAAACACACTGTTCATAAAGAAACAAAATAGTAAGGAGTTTTAAAATGGCTAAGAAAAAAGATGGATTTTTTAAATCTGTAAGTAGAGAATTCAAAAAAATCACATGGCCAACAAAAAATGAAACTTTAAATTACTCATTACTTGTTATTATTGTCAGTGTGATTACAGGACTTCTCATTTGGTTATTAGACATAGTCTTTGGAAACATGCTTGGATTTTTGATGTAGGTAAGATATGACTGATTTATCTAATAACAATAATTCAAATGAACCAAACAATACTAAAGAAGAAATTGATTCTAAAGATTCAGAAAAACAACCAAGATGGTATGTAGTTCACACATATACTGGCTACGAAAATAGGGTCAAAGATAAGATCCAAATGATGATAGACAACGAACAAAATCCTGATATCATCGATGTAACAGTGCCAGAAGAAGAGTATGTTGAAGTAAAAAATGAATCAAAGAAACTTAAAACAAGAAAATTATTCCCAGGTTATGTAATGGTAAAGATGAATATTACTAACAGATCTTGGTATATAATTAGAAATACTCAAGGCGTCACAGGCTTTGTAGGACCAGATTCTAAACCTGTTCCATTAACAAAAAGAGAGGTAATAAAATTTGGTATTAAAGAAGATAAGCCTGTACTAAATATTAATATAAATGTAGGAGATAATATAAATATTATCCAAGGACCATTTAAAGATTTAGTAGCTGAAGTAAAAGAAGTTGATACAGACAAACAAATAATTAAAGCTTTAATTGATATGTTTGGAAGAGATACAATTATTGATTTAAGTTTCGAGGATATTGAGACAATTTAAACTGGCTTACGTAATGTAAGTGGGAGGGGATAACCCGCCAAAAACCACAAAGGAGGATTTAATATGCCAGCAAAAGAAAAAGAAGTACAAGCAAAAGTTAAATTACAAGTACCAGCAGGAAAAGCTACACCAGCACCTCCAGTAGGTACAGCACTAGGACCACACGGAATCAACATCATGGAATTCGTGCAAGCATTTAATGCTAAAACAGCTGACCAAGCTGGAATGATAATACCGGTTGAAATGACAATTTATAAGGATAGATCATTTGATTTTATCACCAAAACACCACCAGCACCAGTATTAATCAAAAAAGCTATAGGACTTGAAAAAGCAAGTGGGGAACCAAATAAAAATAAAGTTGGTTCAATAAAACTTGAACAAGTAAAAGAAATAGCTGAAACTAAGATGCAAGATTTAAATGCTGCAAGCCTAGAAGCTGCAATGAGCATGATAAAAGGCACATGCAGAAGCATGGGAATTACTGTAGAGGAATAAGTGGAAGAGGAAACTCGTTATACCACAAGGAGGCAACATGGCTAAAAAAGGTAAAAAATATATAGAATCAAAAAAATCTTTTGATACTCAAAAAGAATATGAATTATCAGAAGCATTAGATATAGTTGAAAAAACTGCAAAAGCAAACTTTGACGAAACTGTAGAATTACACGTAAGATTAGGTGTAGATTCAAGACATGCTGACCAACAAGTAAGAGGTACTGTTGTACTTCCACACGGAACTGGTAGAGATGTTAAAGTACTTGCAATTGTAAAAGATGATAAAGTTGAAGAAGCTTTAAATGCAGGTGCAGACTATGCAGGTAGTGAAGAATATACAGATAAAATCCAAAAAGAAAACTGGTTGGATTTTGATGTAATAGTAACAAGCCCTGACATGATGGGACAAGTAGGTAGACTTGGTAGAGTTTTAGGACCTCAAGGATTAATGCCAAACCCTAAATCAGGAACTGTAACAAATGATATTGCAAACGCAATTAAAGAAGTAAAAGCAGGTAAAGTAGAATACAGAACAGATAAAAACAATCTAGTTCACGTGCCAACTGGAAAAGTTTCATTTGGTAAAGAAAAATTATCAGACAACTTAAAAGCTTTAATCACTGCTATTGTTAAAGCAAAACCAGCTTCAGCAAAAGGAAAATATTTAAAATCAATTACTATTGCTTCAACAATGGGTCCTGGAGTAAAATTATCTCCAGCAAGAGCAATGGACTTGGTTGAAAAATAAAAAAATATTTGACAACATATTTATCAAGTGATATACTATCATAGTCAAATAAATAGGCTACCAAAGACTACGGAGACTTAATAGTTTAATTATTCCGTATAGGTGGGAATAAGAATCTACATCCCCACCGATGTAGGCATAATAATTATGCCTAATTGTGGGGATTTTTATATACCTACCAAAAGCCATAGGAGGTGAAATATGTCTGAAAAAGCTATACAACAAAAACAAGTAATTGTTAATGAAATAGTTAAAAAAATTGAAAATGCTAAATCAGTTACTCTTGTAGAGTTTGATAAAATGGATGTAAAAGAAATTACTGATTTACGTAACAATTTTAGAGATGCAAATACTGAATACAAAGTATACAAAAATACTATGATGAGATTTGCATTCCAACAACTAGGATTTGACCAATTTACAGAAGAGCTAAAAGGTTCTAACGCATTAATTTTTTCAAATGAAGAAATGGTTGATGGACCAAAAGTAGCAAGAAAATACATCGATAAAGACGATGCAAACAAAGATAAGCTTATAATTAAATCTGGTGTAGTTGATGGAAACTATCAAACTCCAGACGAAATGTTAGCAATTGCAAAATTACCAGGACAACAAGAACTTGCTTCAATGCTTGTTAATACATTACAAGCACCAATTAGAAAACTTGCTGGTGATTTATCACAAATCAATGCAAAACTTGTTTATGCACTTGATGCAGTTAGAGAAAAAAAAGAAAACGAAGCAGCTTAATATAAGAACAATTTAAATTAAAATATCGGAGGATTAAAAATGTCAGAAAAAGTAACAAACTTATTAGAAGAAATTAAAGAACTTACAGTATTAGAACTATCAGAATTAGTAAAAGCATTAGAAGAAGAATTTGATGTAACAGCTCAAGCTACAGTAGCAGCAGCTCCAGTAGCTGCAGCAGGAGCAGCTGAAGCAGGTGCAGCAGAAAAATCAGAATTTGATGTTGTATTAAAATCAGCAGGTGCTTCAAAAATTAACGTAATCAAAGTAGTTAAAGAAGTTACAGGTCTTGGATTAAAAGATGCTAAAGCATTAGTTGATGGGGCTCCAAAACCAGTTAAAGAAGGCGTAGCTAAAGACGAAGCTGAAGAATTAAAATCAAAATTAGAAGAAGCTGGTGCAGAAGTAGAATTAGCATAGTTTCTATTTATAAAAAGGCTCAATTGAGCCTTTTTTTCTTTGCAAAGATTGACACTTATTAATTTATAATGTATATTAAAAATGAAGGATTTTAATTTTGGAAAGAGGAGAATATGAAAGAAATTATTGATTCTCTTGAAAATGTCGATCAAAATAAAAAATTTGAGATTGAAAAGCATATATTGAAAAAACATGGGATTAGAGTTAGTCATCAAAGGCTAATGATACTAGATTTTCTTGTGAATAATAGAAATCATCCAACTGCTGATGATATTTATAAAAATTTAAAATCTTACGATCCTATTATATCTCAGGCAACGGTTTATAATACATTAAATTTATTTGTAGAAAATAATATAGTAAGTGAATTAGATTTTAATCAATCAAGAAAAAGATATGATTTTTATCAAAAAAATCATTCCCATTTTATTTGCGAAAAATGTGGAAATATTCTGGATTTAAATGTTGACATCGACAATCTAAAATTAGAAGAATTAGAAGGCTATAAAATAAATAGTGTAGATATAACAATTAGAGGAATTTGTCCTAATTGTAAAAAATAAAAGAAGGCGATAAATTATTTTTTATTTATCGCCTTCTTTTGTTATTTAATTATTTCAAAAACAAAATAAACAAGGGCATATATTATTATCTGGTGGGAGAGGTAAATTTTTAGGGAATTTTGACCTATTTTTGCAAGGAAAGAATTTTTTCCGTAATGATTATAAAATTTTTTTTCTATTAAAAATTTTCCTATGATATAACCGCTAATATAAGCAAAAAACCACGGAATAATTGGGAAATAATCCGTTGAATGAAAGCTATTTGATGGAAATCCTAGAATAAATAAATTTTTATTATATAAAGAAAGCCCTATATTTTTACTTAAAAATTTTCCACTAGGTAGGTTATAAGTTATAGCAAATAAGATAATAAAAATAAGTAGTAGGTTTTTGTTTATTTTTATATTTTTTTGTAAAAAAGATATTAGTATCATTGATAGACCAAGACCGTTTAGTACCCCAAAAATTATTAATTGGTCGGGTACAAAAAAATATGTTATTAAAGTAATTAAAATTCCTAAGATTGAAATTATTATTCCACGTTTTAAATTCATTTTCCAATCAAGAAAATTTGAGCTGATTCCTGAAATTATGAAAAATGATATGGCTATGGATAATTGCCAAATTTTATTTATATAAATATCATTGTACCAGTCAAGCCTTGTGTATAGGTTTATATCATAACAAAGATGAAATAATACCATAGATATTATTGTAAAGCCTCTGTACTTATCTAGTGTGTAGTTTCTTTTCATTTTCTTTCCTTTAAAATAAGAGTGTCTATTATTATTTTACTTTATTTTTTATTATAATATAATATTTGTGTTAAGAAAGAGGTAGAGATGATTAAAGATAAAGATTATTATTTGGATTGGATTTATGGAAGAGGAAATTCTGCTGGCAAAAGGAGAGATTTATCGGCTATAAAGGCTTTATTAAATGAGCTTGGAAATCCTCAAGATAAAATAAAGGTTATTCATATAGCAGGAACAAATGGAAAGGGTTCTACTGCAAATTATATTGCAAATACCCTAGCAAAAACTTCTAAGTGTGGTTTATTTACTTCTCCTTATATGGTTGAAATAAATGAAGAAGTACAAATAAATGGAAAAGCAATTAGTGATGAGGAGTTTTTTTCTTATATAAACTTAATTAGACCTATATGTGAAAAATTGGATGTAAGAGGATTAAAAAATACATATTTTGAGGTTATGACAGCTCTTATGTATAAGTATTTTTATGATAAAAAAGTTGATGTATGTGTTGTTGAAACTGGTTTGGGAGGAAGATTGGATTCTACAAATATTGTACAAAAACCTCTTGCTACTATTATTACAACAATATCAATGGACCATACAAATATTTTGGGTGATACTATTGAAGAAATTGCTTGGAATAAGGCAGGAATTATTAAAAAAAATGTTCCTGTATTTATTTATCCTCAAGTTAAAGAAGCCCTTGATGTCATTTTAAAAGAAGCGAATGAAAAAAATTCTAGGATTTATAAATTTGATTTTGATGAGATAAAAATAAAAACTCAAAATGATAACTACAATGAATTTGATTTTAGAAATTATAAAAATATAAAAACTTCTTTAATAGGAAAGGTTCAAATTTATAATGCTTGCAATGCTATAAATTTTTTGGATTATTTTAAAGAGGAATTTTTCTTGGATGAGAATATTATTAAAGAGGGGATATTTGAAAGTAAAAATTCGGGAAGGATGGAACTTATTTCCAAAAATCCAAAAGTTTTAATAGATGGAAGTCATAATAAAGAATCCATAGATGCTTTAATAAAATCCTTAAAATTATTCAAATATAATAGGCTTATAGTAGGTTTTTCTGTTTTAAAAGATAAAGATTTTGATTATATTATAAAAAAATTGTCGTCTGTAGCTGATGAAATGGTTATAACAAAAGTTGACAATCCAAGAGCATTTGATTTAGGCGAATTGGAAAAAATTGTTAGAGAAAAATTTACAAATGTTAAGGCAATAGATAATATAAGAAATGCTTACGAATATTCAAAACAAATAGCTAAAGAAAATGATTTGGTTTTGTGGTGTGGATCTCTTTATTTGATTGGAGAAATAATTAAATATGAAAAAATGAATAAAGATATATAAAATTATTATATTTATAAGAAATATCAGGTTTAAAATTATTGAATCTGGTATTTTTTATTATCTAAAAAAAATACTCATCTAAAAACAAATAAATGTTTTAATATTTATCAATTACGATAAATAAATATGAAAGTTAGATAAAATTAAGTGAAAAAATATAATCATAGCAATTAAATAACAAATATCATTCAATCTTTTAGATTGATTGCTTAATATTACAATATTATTGACAATCTTAATTAAAACCTGTATGGTTTGAATGGAGGTATAATTATGAGTGAAAAAAAGAAAAAGAAATTTAAGTTTCCTTCAGCTTTTACTGTTCTATTTATAGTTTTAGTATTAGCTGCTATTTTAACTTACGTAGTACCAGCAGGTTCTTATGATAGGTTAGAGTATAATAAGGAAGAAAATGTATTCATAAGAAGTGGAGTTGATGGAGAGGAAGAAAAACTTCCTGCAACTCAAGATGTTTTAGATAAGTTAAAAATAACTGTTCCGTTAAAAAGCTTTGTAAAGGAAGATATTAAAAAGCCAGTAGCTATACCGGGATCTTACCACAAGCTTGATCAACAACCACAAGGTTTTCTAAAGGTAGCTAGAGCACCAATAGATGGTGTAGCTGATTCTATAGGAATTATTGTTTTTGTATTATTACTTGGTGGTTGTATTGGAGTTTTAAATAAGACAGGTACTTTTGATGCGGGAATTGCTGCTTTGTCAAAATTAACAAAAGGAAAAGAATTTTTGATGGTTGCAATTTTATCAAGTATTGTTGCTCTTGGTGGAACAACTTTCGGAATGGCAGAAGAAACAATTGCCTTTTATCCTATTTTAATGCCAATATTTTTAGCATCAGGATTTGATGCTATGGTAACAATTGCTGCAATTTATATGGGCTCATCAATAGGAACAATGTTTTCAACAACAAATGCTTTCTCAGTAGTAGTTGCATCAAATGCTGCAGGAATTTCTTTTAAAGAAGGAATGGGTGTAAGAATTATAAGCTTAGTTTTAGCTCAAGCTATTTCTCTTTGGTATATCTATAGATATTCTAAAAAAGTTAAAAAAGACCCATCAAATTCTATAATTGCAGAAGATATGCCTAGAATTAAAGATCAATATCTAAAAGATTATGATCCAGATAATGTTGCACCATTTAATTTTAGAAGAATTGCAATGCTTGTTGTATTTATGCTAGCATTTCCTATAATGATTTATGGTGTTATGAATCTAGAATGGTGGTTTGAAGAAATGTCAACCTTGTTCTTAGTAGTTGGAATTTTATTGATTATTCTATCAGGTTTAGAAGAACAAGATGCAGTTGGATCATTCTTAGATGGAGCAGCAGACCTAGTATCAGTTGCCTTAATCATAGGAGTAGCTAGGGGAATTAATATAATTTTAGATGACGGAATGATTTCAGATACAATGCTTTATGGAGCATCTAATATTATTAGCGGAATAAATGGAGTATTATTCTCATCCGTACAAATGATTTTATTCTCATTCTTGGGAATTTTTATTCCTTCATCATCAGGACTTGCTACTTTGTCAATGCCAATTATTGCTCCACTTGCAGATACAGTTTCTCTTGGAAGAGATGTTGTAGTATCAGCATACAATTTTGGACAAGGTTGGATGGCAATAATAGCTCCAACAGGTTTAATTTTGGCAACTCTCGAGATGGTAGATGTTTCATATAATAAATGGATTAAATTTATTGCACCATTAATGGGAATATTGTTAGTATTAGCTATAGTTATGTTAGGAATACAAACTGTAATTTAGAAACGGAGAATCTATGCTAGACAAATTTTTGAAATATGTTAAATTTGATACTCAAAGCGATGACAAAAACGAATCATGTCCATCAACACCAGGACAAATGAAACTTGCAAAAGTTATCGTTGAGGATTTAAAAGAAATTGGAATTGAAAATGCTCATGTAGATGAAAATGGATATGTTTATGCATCAATTGAGGGAACAGTAAAAAATGTTCCTACAATTGGTTTTATTTCTCACATGGATACAGCTTTGGAATTAACAGGTAAAAATGTTAATCCTCAAATTATTGATTCATACAAAGGTGGAGATATAATTCTAAACGAAAAATATAAATTAAGCGAAGAAGAATATCCATTTTTAAAAGAATTAGTAGGACATAAATTAGTTACAACCGATGGAACAACTTTGCTTGGAGCAGATGACAAGGCTGGTATTGCTATAATTATGGAAATAGCAAAATATTTCATGGAAAATAGAGATTTGAAATTCGGAGATATAAAAATAGGCTTTACACCTGATGAAGAAATTGGTAGGGGAGCAGATCTATTTGATGTAGAAAAATTTGGAGCTGACTTTGCCTATACAATTGATGGGGGACCTGTTGCAGAGTTAGAATATGAAAATTTTAATGCTGCAACAGCAAAAATTCATATCGAAGGAAAATCAGTTCATCCAGGAGCTGCAAAAAATGTTTTGATAAACGCTCTTCTAGTAGGTCAAGAATTAAATTCAATGCTTCCAGTAAATGAAAGACCAGAATATTCAGAAGGATATGAAGGATTTTTTATGCTAGATGAAATTTATGGAACATCTGCTGAAGTTGATATTGTTTATTTAATAAGAGATTTTTTCACAGACTCATTTAACGAAAAGAAAAAATTATTAGAAGAAATAGTAAATTTCCTAAATAAAAAATATGATGATATAATAGATTTAAAAATAGAAGATTCTTATTACAATATGAAAGAAAAAATTGAGCCATGTATAGAAATTGTTGAGCTTGCCAAAGAATCAATCAAAAAAGCAGGCATGGATCCAATTGTAAAACCTGTAAGAGGTGGAACAGATGGAGCAAGTCTTTCATACAAAGGGCTTCCAACACCTAATCTTTTTACAGGAGGATATAATTTCCACGGTAGATATGAAATTTTATCAGTAGATATAATGGAAAAATCACTCGAAGTTCTAAAAAATATTGTAGAGTTAAATGCTAAGGAGAGTAAATAATGGAAAAATTACAACCAGAAAGAGTTTTTTATTATTTTTCAAAATTAATGGAAATTCCAAGACCAAGTTTTCACGAAAAACAAGTTTCTGATTTTTTAGTAAAAACAGGAAAAGAATTAAATCTTGAAACATATCAAGACGAAAGTTTAAATGTAATTTTGAAAAGAAAAGCATCAAAAGGTTATGAAAATGCACCAAAAGTAGTTTTACAAGGTCACATGGATATGGTTGCATCAAAAACTGATGATTCAGACCATGATTTCCTAAAAGATTCAATAATTCCAGTAATTGATGGAAAATATTTAACTGCAAAAGATACAACTTTAGGAGCAGACAATGGAATTGCTGTTGCAATGGGATTAGCTTTGCTTGAAGATGAAAATTATGTTGGACCACAAATTGAATTATTAGTTACAACAGAAGAAGAAACTTCAATGGCAGGAGCTTTGAACTTGGCAGATAATGTTCTTGAAGGAGAATATTTAATAAATATAGACTCAGAAGAAGAAGGAGTCTTAACAGTTGGTTCTGCTGGAGGAATTACAATTTTTGTAGAAGAAAAAATTGGGCAAGAAGAACAAAAAGATGGATATGAAATAAAAGTTTCAGGCTTACTAGGTGGACATTCAGGAATGGATATAAATGACAATAGAGGAAATGCCCTAAAAGTATTTGCATCCATTTTAGATAATTTAAATTCAGATATAACAATAGGAGAATTTACAAGTGGAAGTCTTGATAATATAATTCCATCATCAGGAAGCGTGAAAGTTTATGGAGCAAAATTAGAAGAATTAGAAGAAGCTAAGAAAAATACTCTAGATAAATTTAAAGATGTAAAAGGCGAATTAAAAATAGAAATTAATGAAGCAAGCGGAAAAAGTTACTCAAAAGAATTATCAGAAAAAATAATAAAAATGATAGCAAATGTTGCTTGTGGAACAAATACTATGATGAAAGATGGAATAACAGTAGAATCCTCAGATAATTTAGCCCTAATAAAAGAAGAAGATGGATTTATTAAAAGCGAAATTTCTCTAAGATCTTCAGATAATGATGCGCTAGAAGAATTATCCAAAAAAATCAGGAAAGTTATAGAAGATTTAGGAATTAATTATAGAATTGATTCAATATATCCAGGTTGGGAATACAAAGAAGATTCAAAACTTAGACCATTAGCTCAAAAAGTTTACAAAGAATTTGAAGAAAAAGAATTCGATACAATAGTAATACACGCTGGACTTGAATGCGGAGCATTTTATGAAAAATATCCAAATCTAGATATAATTTCAATAGGACCAAACATAACAGGTGCTCACTCTCCAGAAGAAAAAGTTGAAATAGAATCAGTACAAAGAGTGTATGCATATTTAAAACAATTACTAAAAGAAATTAAATAAGCTAGTAAAAATAATTTTTAATAGATGATGTTTGAAATAGATAAAACTATTTTACACATCATCTTTTTTATTATCTTTTAGTAAATATTTACTATGTTTTTGTAGATTTTTAAAAATAAAACTAATTATAAATATTTCAGGTCATCGTGAGTATTAAAATTTTACTCACGATTTTTTTATTTGGATAATGATAATTTATAAAATCTAATATAAATTAGCATAAAAATTATATCAAATATTAGTGGATAATATAAAAATATTTAAGTGTTATAATCGAAAACAGAGATTAAACACCATCTCCACCTATAAGGTTTCACGGACAGCGATTAATCTCTGTTTATTTTAATATACTTAAAAATATAAAATTTACAAAAAGAAATAATAGAGATACTAACTCACTCCCCCACAAATGTGGAAGGTGGAAAGTACCTCTAATATTAATAATATACTATAAATTCATAAAAAAATTAACAAAGCAAATGGCGCAACCCAAAGAAAATTCTTTTAGGGGGTCACGTATGTGCTTTGTTATTGTAAATAATATAATATAAAATTCAAATTAAATCAATATTTTATTAGAAAAAAATAAAACCTTGAAAACCAAGGCTTATAATATGTATGGTGGAGATGACGGGATTTGAACCCGTGTCCGCACGAGTCTTAATAAAAGCATCTACAAGTTTAGTAAGTATTTGATTTTCATCTAGCACTTATCTACTTACAAATAACTTACTAGACTAGCTTAATATATACTAAATATACTCAAAGCTTTGTATATTAGTTGCCACATAAAATTATGAAACAAATAAAAACTACTGTGGCTTAATTTTTATTTGCTGCTTGCCTAAATTAGGCAGCTAATGCGAATTGTCTTTCGCTATTATTGTTTGCATTTATATTTAATTTTCAATTTTACGAATTGATAAACGACTTGCAACTTAAATCTTAACAAGCACGTCGAAACCAAAACATCCCCATATAATCAATATAAATATTATACTAAAATTTATTTTTATGTCAAAATCTTAATTTTTTATAAAATTATTTATAGTAAATTAAATTATTATTTTTTGGGTATTATTATATTAAGTCATTCAGATTTTTTTAATCATGAAGTAATAGGAGGATTTATGAGAAATAATAATAAAATTGCAGCTATGCTTCTTGCTGGTGGTCAAGGATCTAGATTAAAGGCTCTTACTAAAGAAATGGCAAAACCTGTAGTTCCTTTTGGTGGAAAATATAAAATTATAGATTTTGCTTTGTCAAATGCAACAAATTCAGAAATTAGAGATATTGGTGTTTTAACTCAATATAAACCACAATTATTGAATAAGCACTTGGGTATTGGTGCAGCATGGGATTATGATAGAAATTTTGGTGGTTTAAGAATTTTAACTCCTTACTACACAGAAGAAGGTGGAAGATGGTTTGAAGGTACTGCTGGAGCAATTTTTGTAAATATCAATTACCTTGATAGTATCGACCCTGAATATGTTTTGATTTTATCTGGAGATCATATTTACAAAATGGATTATACAAAACTTCTTGCTGAGCATATGCAAAAAGGTGCTGATGCTACTATTGCAGTTATGGAAGTTGATTGGGATGAGGCATCTAGATTTGGTATTATGAATACTGATGATGAGGGAAGAATTGTTGAGTTTGAAGAAAAACCTGAAAATCCTAAATCAAATCTTGCTTCAATGGGAATTTATATTTTTAATTGGAAAGTTTTAAGAGCTGCTTTGATTGAAGATCATAATAATTCTGAGTCTACAAATGATTTTGGTCATGATATTATTCCTTACTTATTAAATAATAATAGAGATTTATTTGTTTATAAATTTGATGGATATTGGAAGGATGTAGGAACTGTAAAATCTTATTGGCAAGCTAATCTTGATTTAATCGATCCTGAAAACCCTCTAAATATTCAAGATGATTCTTGGAAAATATATACAACTGCATTAAATTTGCCTCCTCATAGAGTTGGTAAAAATGGTGTTTTAAATGATGCGCTAATAAATGAAGGATGTATTATAGATGGAGAGGTTAATAATTCTGTATTGTTTTCAAATGTAAAAATTGAAAAAAATGCTTGTGTAAATAATTGTGTAATATTATCAGGGGTTACTATAAAAGAAGGTGTAAAAGTATATAATTCTGTAATTACTGAAAATATAGAAATCAGTGAAAATATTGGAGATAAAAATTCTACATCAGTTTATCTTGTAAGCGAAGATGGGATAGAGGAGGAATAAGATGCAAAATATACTTGCTTTAATTTATAGTTCAGAATTTGATGAAAAAAATTATGATACACTTTGTAAATATAGACCTGATTATATGCTACCTTTTGGTTGTAGGTATAGAGTTATAGATTTTACTTTATCTAATATAACAAATCACAATATATCAAGTGTTATTTTATATGGTGGAGAACCTCTAAGATCAACTCTTGATCATGTGGGCGATGGAAGAAATTGGGAATTAAATAGGAGAAGCGGTGGTTTGATGATTAATCCGCCAGTATATTTAAGGTCAAGACTTGCTAATGAAATAGAAACCTACTATAACACGATGAAACATTTTATGAAAAATAAACGTGAATATGTTTATATAACAAATCCAATGTATATTTCTAAGGTAAATATTTCAGATGCCTATGAAAAAATGCAAGATGAAAATTTAGATGCTTTAATTTTTACTCAAAAAAAGAATGATGAGTATGGATATTATTTGAATAGAAGAATTATTAATACTGACGAAAATGAAAATCCAGTTAGTGTTGGAATTAATCTTGGACTTGAAGAAGAAATAAATTTATTTACAGGTTCAATATTGATTAAAAAAGATATTTTTATGGATCTTCTTAGATATTCAATTGAAAAAAATAACGCTACAAATGTACTTGATGCTTTATTCAAATATCCAAAGAAAAAATCAATCGGTCTTTATAAATCAAAAGAAAGTTTGAGCGTTATTATGGATACTTTGACATACTTTGAAGCTAGTTTTAATTTGTTAGATAGGGACTTTTTTGATGAAATTTTCTATGAACAAGGAATGGTTTATACAAAAAGCAAAGACGAGCCTTCAACTGAATATTTAAAAGGTTCTAAAGTAAGAAATTCTTTGGTAGCAAATGGAGCAATAATAGAAGGAGAAATTGAAAATTCTATTATTTTTAGAGGAGTTACAGTTAAAAAAGGTGCAGTGATCAAAAATTCAATTATTTTCCAAAATTCTGAGATAGGCGAAGGTGCAATTTTAAATCACGTTATAACTGATAAAGACACAAAAGTTTTTGAAGATGTTAAATTATTTGGAAACAGAACCCATCCTTACTTAACAGATAAGGGAGAACACATTAACTAAGGGGTGTAAGATGAAAGTATTATTTTTAACAAGTGAAGCTGATCCTTTTATAAAAACAGGTGGTCTTGCAGATGTAGCAGGCTCTTTGCCAAAAGAACTTGCAAAAAAAGGTATCGATATAAGAGTTGTTATGCCTTTGTATTCAAGTATTGATTATATTTATAGAAAAAAGATGAAAAAAATAAAAGATTTTTATGTAGATCTTGATTGGAAACATCAATACGCTGGAATTTTTAGCCTAAAATGGGAAGGTGTTACATTTTATTTTATAGATAACCTTGAATATTTTGACAGACCAAATGCATACGGCTATGACGATGATGCTGAAAGATTTATATTTTTCTCAAAAGCTGCTACCTTATTAGGAAAAGAAATTGATTTTAAACCAGATATAATTCATGCTAATGATTGGCATACAGCTTTGGTAAATATTTATGTAAATGATTTTAGAAAAGGCGATCACTATTTTGATGATATAAGAACTTTATTTACTATTCATAATTTAAAATACCAAGGAGTTTTTGACTCAGGATATTTAACGTTAACAGGTCTTGATGGATATTATTTCAATGAACATGATTTAAAATATTTTGATGCCATTAATTTTATGAAAGGCGGAATTGTTCATTCAACAGCTTTTAATACTGTAAGTGAAAATTATGCTCAAGAAATCAAATATCCATTTTATGGGGAAGGTCTTGATGGAATAATTAGAGAATATCAAAACAAACTTTCAGGAATTGTTAATGGAATAGATTATGATTTGTGGAATCCAAAAACTGATAAAAATATTTTCAAAAATTATGATGTAAAATCTTTGGAAAATAAAATAGAAAATAAGATGAAATTACAAGAAGAATATGGACTTCCAGTTAATAAAGATGTGCCAATGATAGCAATTTGTTCAAGGCTTACATCAATGAAAGGATTTGATCTTGTAAGATATATATTGGATGAATTATTACAAGAAGATATTCAATTGGTTGTATTGGGCACAGGAGATTATACTTACGAAGAAATGTTTAAGTATTTTGAGTGGAAATATCCTGACAAGGTTGCTGCAAGAATTTATTATGATGGAAAAGAAAGTCATAAATTATATGCGGCTAGCGATTTATATATGATGCCATCAATATCAGAGCCTTGCGGAATTAGTCAATTAATTGCTATGAGATATGGGTCATTACCAATTGTAAGAGAAGCTGGTGGTTTAAAAGATACAGTAAAACCTTACAATAAATATACTGGAGAAGGAAGTGGATTCTCATTTGAAAATATAAATGCTCACGAATTACTTTTTGCAAGCAAAAATGCAATTGATTTATACAAAAATAATAGAGAGGCTTTTGATAAACTTGTAGTTAATGCAATGAAAGAGAAAAATGATTGGGAAGAATCTTCTAAAAAATATATAAAATTATACGAAGATATTAAGGCTTAGAATGGAAAAAAATAATAATAATTTTATCTTAAAAAGAATACAAAATTTTTTGTATTCTTTTTATGCTAAAGAAACAGATGATGCGAGATTAAGTGAAATTTATGATGGGCTTGTAAAAGCTTTGATGCAAGATATAGGAAAAAATTGGACAAAGTCAAAAAAAATTTTTAAAAATAAAGAAGTTTACTTACTATCTTTTGAATATAATCCAGGAAAATTTATTGAAAGCGCTATTGAATCCTTAGACTATACTGATGAAGTTGATAAGTGTCTGGATAGTTTAAATATTTCTATGGAAGATTTGGTTAATTATGAAAAGGAAGCAAGTCTTGGAAATAGCGATATAGGTATTGGATCTTGGTATTTGATGAAAGAATTAAGTAAAAATAAAATAAAATCAATGGCCTATGCTTTAAGATATGAAAGCGGAGGAATGAAACAAGAAATAAGAGAAGGTAGGCAATTTGTAAATCCTAACGAGTGGTTATATAGGGGAAATAAATGGGAACATAAAAAAGATTTCTCTTATATTTTAAATATTCAAGATAAAGAAGTCAAAGCTGTTGCTTATGATATGCCAATTTTTAATAATGAAAATAATTTTGTTAATAGTTTAAGATTATGGAAATCTGAATCTATAAATAAAATAGATTACTTAAATTTAAAAAGTGGAGATTTAAAAAGTGCTTACGATGATTATATAAACAACAATTCTCTTACTCAATTTTTGTACCTAGATAATTCGACCTATGAAGGAAAAATTTTTAGGCTAAAACAAGAATATTTTTATTGTGTATCTTCTATTCAAGATATTTTTAGAAGATATTTTAAAAGGAATTTTGAAATAAAAAATATTAAAAATAAGATCAAAATTGTCCTTGCAGACATACATCCTTCCTTGGCAATAGTAGAATTTATTAGAAGTTTAAACCAAGGTTATAATTTAGAAATTGGAGAATGTGTAGATATTTCTAGAAAAGTTTTTGATCATATTGGATTTTTGGTTACTCCAGATTCTAGGGAGAGCTATGATATTTCAATGATAAAATCAATTGATGAATCTTTTTTTGATATAGTTATAAAATTAAATGACTATGCAAAAATGAATTTTAATTTACCAATAATTGAAAATAACCAATTGCAATATGATAGGTTAAATTATTTTTTTGCTGAAAAATATTTTTATTTGTCTAAAACAATTGTTGAAAACTATAAGGATAAGTCAGATAATTTTTCACATTTAAATTTTGGGATTGATAGGTATTTGTATGCAAAATCAAACAATAAAAATTTAAAAAAATTGCTTGAAAATTATGATATTAATATTAGCGATAAAAATAGCCTAGAAAAATTGGAAAAATTAAAAAATAATTTGGATTTTTATGATGAAGTTGAAGATGTTAAATACAAAAATAAACTTCAATTAATTGATTATTTTAAAATAAATGAAACTGAGCCGATAAATCCATATTCTATATTTGATATGCAACTTACTATGTTTCATGAGGCAAAAAGACAACTTCTTAGTGCAATATGTATAGCAAGCATGTATTATAAGTTGAAAGATAATTCAAATATTTTAATTCCGCCAACAACTTATATATTTTCTGGAAAAGCCAGTGATGGATATTTTATGGCAAAAGAGATAATAAAATTTATTTTGGCATTAAAATATATGTTGGATAAGGACAAGCTAATCAAAGAAAAATTAAAAATAATTTTTATTGAGGATTTAAATGTTGAAAAACTTAGGAAAATTTATCCTGCTTGTGATATTTACAGCAATTTAACTCTTCCTTTATACGATAATCAAAGTTTTCATATGCTAAATGCTATTTTTAATTTTTCAAATATTATTTCAACAAAAGGTGGAATACTTACAAATATTCAAAAAGAAAATAAAATTTATACTTTTGCAGATGACTACAAAAAAATCGAAAAAATTAAAGAAGAAAATTCATATAATGCTCGCGAATTCTATTATAAAAATGATATAATCAAAACAACGATTGATAACTTAATCAATGAAGATTATAGTAATTTGCCTTATAATTTTAAAAATATATATGATTATTTAATTTCATATAATGATTCATTTTTTATTTTCAAAGATCATGAACAACTATTGGACAAAAGACTTGAAATAGGCATGGATTACCTAAATAAGAAAAAATGGATTGATAAGGAAATTGATAATATTTTGTGGGCGAATGAATTTAATCTTGATAAAAATTTTGAAAAATTGAAATAGGAAATATGACATATAATTACGAAGAAATTAAGGATATAAAATTAGGAGCAATATATACAAAAAAATATACAGAATTTAGAGTTTTTGCTCCAAATAGAAAAAAAATAGATTTATTAATAACAGATGATTATAGAAAAATAAGAAAAGAAAAATTTTCTATGGTCAAAACAAAATTTGATATATTTTATTGTAAAATTGATAAAGATTTGGATGGATTTTTTTACTCATATTTGGTAGAAGATAAATACGAAGTTACAGATCCTTACTCAAAGGCGTCATCTATCAATAGCTTGATGTCAGCTGTGGTTGATTTCGAAAAGACAAATCCAAAAAACTTTAAAAAATTTGCTCCCAAAATTTGTGAAAATAAGGCAATAATTTATGAATTAAATGTAAAAGATTATACTGCAAACAAAAATTCAAATGTAAAATATAGGGGAAAATTTCTTGGTCTTTGTGAAGAAAATACAAAATTTAAAGACCTTACAACTGGATTAAGCCATTTAAAAGAAATGAATGTTACTCACATACAACTTTTACCAGTTTACGATTTTATTTCTACATTCGAAGAAAATGAGAAATTTTTTGATGATGATAATTACAATTGGGGCTATGATCCAGAATTATATTTTAATGTAGAAGGTTCTTATTCAACAAATCCATACAAAATTAAAAGAAGAATCTATGAATTTAAAGAAATGGTAAATAAAATTCACGAAAATGGAATTAATGTTGTTATGGACGTTGTATACAATCATACATTTAAAACCATAGATTCAAATTTGGAAATTTTAGCACCAAATTATTATCATAGAAAAAATCAAGAAGGATATTTTTCTAATGGTTCGGGAGTTGGAAATGAGCTTGCAAGTGAAAAAGCTTTTGTAAGAAAATTGATCATAGATTCCTTGAAACATTGGGTAAATGAATATGATATTGATGGATTTAGATTTGATTTGATGGCTTTGATTGATATTGATACAATAAAAATTGCAATAAAAGAATTGAAAAAAATAAAACCCTACATAATTATTTATGGAGAGCCTTGGATGGGAGGAGAATCAGTCTTACCTATTGAAAAACAAATTCTTGTAGGAAGTCAAAAATCCAATGACTTTGCGGTTTTTAATGATAGATTTAGAAATGCAATTAGGGGAGATAATGATGGATATTCAAAAGGGTTTATCCAAGGAAATTTTACATTAAAAAATGAAATTGAAATAGGAATCAGCGGAAGTATTAATTTTGATGAAAAAAGAATTGGATTTGCAGATGATGCAAGCGAAGTTATAAATTATTTTGCATGTCATGATAATCTTATTTATTACGATAAGTTAAAAATTTCTTTAACAAATCATGAAAATATTGATTCTATATCAAGACTTGGCTTTGCAATTTTGTTTTTATCATTTGGCAAGCCATTCATATATGAAGGAACTGAATTTAACAATTCAAAATCAAATAACAGCAATTCTTATAATTCGAGCCTTGATATAAATGGAATAAATTGGCAAGATAAAATTGATAATTTGGAAACTTTTACTTATGTAAAAGAGCTTATTGAATTGAGAAAAAAATTAGCAGTTTTTGACTTATATAAAAGCGAAGATATAAAAAAAGTTTTAACTTTTGTTGATGGGCTAGAAGATTTCTTGATAGCTTATAAAATAAATTTTAAAAATAAAAAAATTTATTTAGTATTTAATGCTTTAAAAAATGATTATGAACTTGATGATATAACAAGAAATAAAATATTTAATGAGGAAAGAGAACTTGTTAAAATATTTAATAAAAAGGGTAAAATTAATAAAAGATTAAATGTTTCTGATATAAAAAAAATCAGTAAATATTCTGTAAACGTATATGTAGGAGGAAAATATTATGGATTATAAAAAAGTTTATGAATCTTGGTTAAATAATGAATTTTTTGACCAAGACACAAGAGATGAATTAAAAAATATTGAAAATGATGAGAATGAAATTGAAGATAGATTTTATCAAGAATTGGCATTTGGAACTGCAGGGCTAAGAGGGAAATTAGGTGCTGGAACAAATAGAATGAACCAATATACAGTTGCCAAAGCAAGCCAAGCCTTTGCTGATACAATATCAGATATGGGCGAAGATGCAAAAAAAAGAGGAGTTACAATTTGTTATGACGTTAGACATAAATCTGATGAATTTTCAAAAATAACAGCTGAAGTCTTTGCTGCAAACGGAATTAAAGTAAATATTTTCAAAGAAATTGAACCAACACCAGTTTGTTCATACGCTATAAGAAAATTAAAATCTATAGCTGGAGTAATGGTAACAGCAAGCCACAACCCAAGAGAATATAATGGATACAAGGCTTATGGTTCTGATGGAAGTCAAATTCTTGAAGATATTGCAGTACAAATTCAAAATTATATGAAAGAATACGATGATTATTCAAAAATAAAAAGAATTGATTTTAACAAGGCAATGGATGAAGGATTAATTTCATGGATTGATGATTCATTAATAGAAGATTATGTAAAAGAAGTTTTGGCTTGTACAATTAACGATGACGTAGACAAGAAAGTAAAAATTGTTTACACTCCATTAAATGGTTGTGGAAATAAATTGGTAAGAAGAATACTTAATGAAAGAGGATTTGAAAATATTTATATAGTAAAAGAACAGGAAAATCCAGATCCTGATTTTACAACAGTAGGTTATCCAAATCCAGAAGATCCAAAAGCATTTAAATTATCAGAAAAATTGGGAGAAGAAAAAGAAGCAGATTTATTGCTTGCAACAGATCCTGACTCAGATAGATGTGCAGTTGAAGTTAAAGATGAAAAAGGAAACTATCAATTTTTAACAGGAAATCAAATTGGATCATTGCTTACAAATTATATTTTGACAGCTCTAGATGAAAATAATGAATTGCCAGAAGATGGAGCAGTTGTAAAAACAATAGTATCTACAGATTTAATTAAACCAATTGCAAAAAGCTATGGAGTAGAAGTCTATGAAGTTTTGACAGGATTTAAAAATATTTATGAAGTAGCAAATGAATTTGAAAGAAAAGGCAAAGGCGAATTTATTTTTGGATTTGAAGAAAGTATAGGATATAATTACAAAACATTTGTCAGAGATAAGGATGCAGTAAATTCTGCTATGCTTATTAGCGAAATGACAGCTTATTATAAAGACAAAGGCAAAACTTTGTTAGACGTGTTGGATGATATATATGATAAATTTGGATATTATTCAAACGAAGTTCAATCAATAGTTCTTGAAGGACTTGATGGAGCAAATAAAATTAAAAGAATAATGGAAACAATAAGAAATAATCCAATTGAAGAAGTAATAGGACTTAAAGTTAAAAGCATCGTTGATTACTTAAATGATGATACAGGATTGTCAAAATCAAATGTATTAAAATATTATCTAGAAGATGATTCATGGTTTGTATTAAGACCATCAGGAACAGAGCCAAAAATTAAATTATACCTAAATGTAATAGAAAAAAGTAAAAAAGAATCAGAAATTAAAAAAGATAAATTGAAAGATGAAGTAAATAAAATAATTGATAAAATTGACTAAAAATTCAAAATAAAATGCCAAGAATGTAAATTAATTCTTGGCACTTTTTTTATTTAGAAAATTAAAAAAAATTTTTGAATCAAAAAATTTTCGTGGGTTTAAAATTGATTTCAAGACAAATTTATCTAAGGCTTTTATATTAGATATTTTTAATAAGGATATTTTAAAGAATTTTAAATTTCTGATAAAATAAGTAAACAGGAAGTAAGGAGGTTTTATGGATCAATTTTTTAACTTTATAGATAAAGTATTTTCTATTCAAGTTTTTGGAAATTTAACTTTATATCAATTATTATCAACGATTTTAAAATATGTATTTGTTGTTATTGTTTTGTACTTTATCTATTCAATTATTAGAATAATATATTATGATGTTAGATATGCTATTAAAAAAGAGCAAATATCTGATACATATTTACAATTCATAAATCAAAATCAAGAACACAAATTTAAAGTGCAAGAATATTATTATATTGGTGAGAATAATACTATTGGAAGAGATGATAAAAATACTATTTGTATAAAAGACAAATTTTTATCAAGTTTTCATGCGAGAATTATTTTAGACCAAGGTATTTATTTTTTGGAAGATATGAACTCTTCTAATGGAACTTTTTTAAATGATGAAAGAATTAATGAAGCGATAGAATTAAAAAACAAGGATATTATTAAATTTGGAGAACTTAAATTCTTATTTATAAACGGTGATGAAGATGATTAAAAATGAAAATATAAATATCACCAGGCAAAAACAGTATAAAAATTCTGCTTTATTTCTTTTATTTTTATTTGAATTTTTAAGTTTAAGTTTGTCAATGATTTACAATGCTAAACATTTACAAAGCAGAGATTTCTATTCCTATTTAACAATACTAATTACAACAATACTATCTACAGTTTTGGCTAATAAATTTACAAGAAGCGATAGTATTTTATTACTTATAGTAAATATGTTGTTTTCAATTGGCGTTGCTATGATTTATAGACTAGATCCTGCTTTAGGAAAAAAGCAATTGTTGTTTTATATAATTGGTGTGGTTGTATTTTTTATTACCTATTTTATATTGCCAAAAATAAAAAATTGGGATGATTACATTATTTTTTATTTTGTAATTTCTATAGTTTTATTTATGGCAACTTTGGTATTTGGTTTTGCATCTGGTGGTGCGAAAAACTGGATTGTAATTGGTCCTATTTCCATACAACCATCAGAATTTATTAAAATTCCTTTTATATTTTTTGTGGCAAGCTTTTATACAAATTACAATAAATATAGAAAAAAAGCATTTGGTAAGTATTATTTGAATATTGGAATTTACTTTTTTATTTTGATGTTTTTTATTCAAAAAGAATTGGGAACAGCTTTAATATTTTTTGGAACAATGATTTTGACACAATTTGTTTATGAAAGAGATAGAAAGCTTATTCTTTTGAACGTAATATTTACAATTTTGGGAGCTATACTTGCATATTTTTTATTTTCTCATATTAGAGTTAGGGTACAAACATGGCTTGATCCATGGTCTGTTATTGACGATAAGGGTTACCAAATTACTCAATCATTATTTGCTCTTGCAAGTGGTGGACTATTTGGAACAGGAATAGGCTTGGGTAGACCTGATTATATTCCAGTTGCAGAAAGTGATTTCATTTTTCCTGCAATTTGTGAAGAATATGGGATTTTTATGGGAATTGCAGTAGTTTTATTGTTCTTGATTTTAGTTTATAGGGCAATAAAAATTGCTCTTCAACAAGAAAATAAATTCTTTTCAATACTTGCTTTTGGTATAGGGGGGCTTTTTGCGCTTCAAACCTTGATAATTTTAGGTGGAGTTTTAAAACTTATTCCATTAACAGGTGTTACTCTTCCATTTATTTCTGCAGGAGGCTCCTCAATGGTATCAGGTTTTATTTTATTAGCCTGCCTACAATATTGTGGTCAAAAAATAGAAAATGGTGATGATAATGAAAAAGAAGAAAGATAAGCAAAAGCCATTTATTCAAAAAATCTTAGATATGGAAAAAAAACAAAGATTAAAAGACGAAGATAACAAACATATATTAGAAAAATCAACTATGAATAAAAGATTAATATATGTTATGATGCTTTTTATTCTTTTGTTTTTATCTATAGTTTTATATTTGGTATATTTTCAATTATTTAAAGCTCAAACTCTAGCTGATAACAGTCATAATAAAAGAAATTGGGTAAATGAAAATGTAATTAAAAGAGGAAATATCTACGATAGAAATGGAAATCTTTTAGTATATAACGAAAAAGATGATAATGGAAATAACATAAGAGTTTATAAAAATGGAAAAATAAATTCGGCTTTTACTGGATATAATTCAATTAAGTATGGGAAAAGTGGTTTAGAAAAAACTTACAATAAAGAATTATTAGATATTTCAGATCAACCAACATCAAAAATAAGAGATATGGTTGAAAAATCTGGAATTGGAAATAATTTGAATCTAACGATTGACCAAACAATTCAAAAAATAGCTTATGAAAGCTTAGGCGATCATATTGGCTCAATTGTTGTTATGGATCCAAGAAATGGAGAAGTTTTGGCAATGGTTTCAAAACCATCTTATGATCCAAATAGTCTAGATCAAGATTGGAATACTTTGATTCAAAATACAAATGCTCCTTTGTTAAATAGATCTAGCCAAGGAATTTATAGACCAGGTTCTTCAATGAAGATTGTTACTGCTAATGCAATATTAGAAAGTAAATTAAATACTCATTATAACGATACAGGAAAAGTTAAAATTCAAGGCTATGATATAGAAAATTATGGTGGATATTCTTACGGGAATTTAAATTTAAGATCAGCGTTTTTAAATTCTGTTAATACTTATTTTGCATCAAAAACAGATGAATTAGGTAAAGATTTTTATAAACAAATAGCTGAAAAATATATGTTCAATAAGGATTATAAGTTCGATATAGAAAAAATAAATTCCAAAATTCCATTTGATGATTTAAATCAAGTTGATTTAGCGATGACAGGATTTGGATATGGTAAGACAAAAGTTACTCCGCTTCACATGGCAATGATTGCATCTACAATTGCTAATAATGGAAAAATGATGCAACCAAGACTTGTAAAAAATGTAGTAAATAAAGATGGAAAAATAATTAAAGAAAGTGAAAGTAAAGTTATATCAGATGTTACAAGTGTAGAAAATGCTAATTATATTAGAGATTTTATGGTGGATGTTGTAAATAGAGGAACGGGAACAAATGCATACACCAGAATTGTACAAATAGCAGGAAAAACTGGAACAGCTGATAAAAAAAATGGAGCAACAGATGCTTGGTTTGTTGGATTTGCTCCAGCTTATCAACCTAAATTAGCCTTTGCTATTGTTATTGAAGATTCTGATGATACAGCAGGAATTACAGCTGCTCCAATTGCAGGAGAGTTAATTACAAGTATTGTAAATAACGTCAATCTAAATTAGAATAATTAAAAAATGCTTTGGTATAAAAAATACATCCAAAGCATTTTTATTGTGAATATATAATTATAATAAAAAATTACAAAAGCTTATTTTTTATATTAGACCAATAATGGTTTTTATTTAAAATAAGCTTTTTTAGTTCCTTATTAGAAATTTTTGTGCTTATTTTAAAACTATTTGTCTTATATTCTTTGCCATCAAACAAAAAAACTGTGTGATAATTATCTCTTTTACTGACATTAATTTCGATTTCAGCATTTTTCGGCAAAATTATTGGTGCCTTTAATGACCTATTTAAACTTGAAAAAATAGGCGCGATTGGTGTAAGTTGAAAACCCTCAAGAGATTGATGCAAAATTGCACCGTTTGATGATAAATTATAAGCAGTTGAACCATGAGGAGTAGATATTATTAGACCATCTCCTGAAAAATTCTCTATAAAATTTCCATCAATAAAAAGCCTAAGCCTTACAATTTGATTTCTGTTGCTTTTTACTACAACTTCATTTACAGCATTAATTTTATTATTTCCAATATTTGATTCGAGAATTGCAAGTTTTTCCATATAATAATTTTTTTCGGATAATCTTCTTACAAAATCTTCAATATTGTCAGGATTTACTTCTTGATAGAAACCTAAATGACCTGTGTTTATACCTATAAAAGGAATTTGAGAAAATTTTGAAAGCTTTACAGCGTTTAAAAACGTTCCATCTCCACCAATAACAAGGTTTAAGCAAGCGTTTGGATCATAGTTATTGGAAATTTCATATCCAAAATCTTTTAATATTGCTCTAGTTTTATTATAAATATTTTTAGTATATCTAGATTTATTTTTGAAAATATTAATCGTTTTATTCATTGTTACTTACCTTTCTTAAGATATAATTAATTATAACATAAAAAAATTTTTGAGGAAAAAATGACATATATTGAATTTAAAGCAGCTAGAAAGATTAGTTTAAAAAAATTCTTGCTAGATAAGAATATTTCAAATAGGGCTTATAAAAAAATAATAAAAAATTCTATCTTGGTTAACGATAAAAAAATAGAAAAAAATATTAAATTAAATCCAGATGACAATATTAAAATAATTATTGAAGATGAATCACTTAATTATGAGCCAATAAATAAAGAGCTTGAAATTTTATATGAAGATCAAGATATAATTGCTATAGACAAAGACGCAAATCTTACTGTAAATTCTAAAGGTCAAGAAAGTTTGGCAAATTATATTAGCTATTATTTTTTGGAAAATAATATAAAATCTCAAGTTAGATTTATAAATAGACTTGATATGAATACATCAGGAATTATTTTGATTGCAAAAAATCCTTATGCCCAAGCATATTACCAAAAATTAATAGAAAATAATGATTTTGATAAAGAATATTTGGCGCTTGTAGAAGGAAATTTAGAAATAGATAAAACAATTTTTTTGAAGATAAATTATGATGAAAATAATAAAAAAATGAAAATAGCAGATAAAGGCTATGAAATAAAAACATATTTTAAAAATATAAAATTATACGATAAATTTTCCTTAATTTATTGCAAAATTTATACGGGCAAAACTCATCAGATTAGAATTTCCTTATCAAATTTAAATCATCCAATAATTGGAGATAAACTTTATGGTTCAAAATATAAATTGGATAGGTTTTTATTGCATTCATACAAGGTAAGTTTTATAAGATTTAGAGACGGAGAAAAAATAACGATATTATCACGACCGAATTTTGATAAATATTTAAATTCTAGTCTTTTAAGAGGCGATAGCTAATTTGCAATTATGCTTTTCATGATATATAATAAAGGTATTCCAAGGGGCAAGGTCCAAATTTAAACCTACAACATTTATAAGGGATTGCGGAGTTTTGACTTTGATGGCAAGCCTCCTTTGAGTGGAAGTCAGATATTTCAAACAGCAAACCCACCTTCACTTACGCGAAGGTATTAAATAATAGGGCCGCCTTGGATTTTTTTTATATTTTGTTGTTTTTATCCAATAGTGGGTATAAATTTATAAGAACAAAAATTTAAAAAATAATAAATAAGGAGAGTTAATATGAGTATAGCTGATTATATTGAAAGTAAAGCACAAAGAAAACAAAGAGAAATTAAATATGAAATTTGGAAAATGAAAAATCACGATAGCAGAATGAGAGCTCAAGGAGCTTTGGTTGGAGCTGTTGCAGGAGTTGCTGCTGGTCTATTACTTGCACCAAAATCTGGTAAAAATTTAAGAAAAGATATAGTTAATTCTGTTGATAACACAATTAATCAAGTTAAAGATACAACAAATGATTTTGTAGAAAGTGCTAAAGAATCATACGTTGATTTTAAAGATAGAGCATATACAGAACTACAACCAATTGAAGAAGGCTTTGAAGAAGGAAAAAAAGTAGTTAAAGATACTTATGAAAAAACAAAAGCAAATCTAAAAGATAATGCAAAAGATGTTAAAGAAGAAGCTGAAAAATTAAAAGAAGATGCTAAAGACGTTAAAGATGCTGCAAAAGAAGGCGCAAAAGAAGCGAAAAAAGACGTCAAAGAAGGCAAAGAAGAAGTTAAAGAAGTAGCTGAAGATACTAAAAAGAAAGCTGGAGAAGTAAGAAGAGCAGAAGATAAAAAAAATAAGTAAGGGGTAGATAATGGTTACCATAAATTTAAGATTAATAGGAGATATTATCTTAGTATTAGTAGGCATAATCGCTATTGTATTTCTTGCTATGTTTTTGAAAAAAGCATCAGGTTTGGTTCAATCTATTCAAAAAATTGTTGACAAAAATGAAGATAATTTAGATAATGTAATAAATAAACTACCAAACTTGGTTGATCAAGCAAATATTTTAGTAGAAAATGTAAATGGATTAGTTTCTGATCCTAACCTAAAAATGGCTATATCCAATGCAAATCTAGCTATTTCTAATGTAAGTGATATAACTGTAGATATAAAAGATACAGTGAACTATTTTGGAGAAAGCGTAATAGATACAACTGATACATTTGGAGAAGGAATTGCTTCAATAAATGATTATGCGTCATTAATTATGGATGTGTTTGATATAGTTAGAAGCGTAATATCAGGAAGATAGGCCATCATTTGATGGCCTTTATTATTGTTTAATAATGAAAGGAGCATATATGGCACAACCTACAATTAAAGATGTAGCAAAACTTGCAGGTGTATCAATTTCCACTGTATCGAGAGTAATGAATGATTCAAAACCTGTTAGTCCTGAAGCAAGAAAAAAAGTACTAGATGCAATTAACAAATTGGATTTTAAACCTAACGAACTAGCAAGAAGTTTGGTTATGAAAAAATCTAATCTAATTGGTGTAATAGTTGAAGATATTGGAATTGAATATATGGCTCAACTAATTAGAGGAGTTGAAGAAATTGGTCACTTGTATAAATACGATATAATTCTTTCAAGTACTTATGGAGATGATAATTCTCTAGAAAATGCGATAGACTTTTTGTCAACAAAACAAGTTGAAGGAATTGTAGTAATAAGTGAAGATATTTCTGCAGAAATTCTAGTTAAATTGAGAGATAATAAAATACCATTTTTGTTATTAGATAAATTCCACGATTTCAAAAAAATAAATACTGTAAAAATAGATTATGAAAAAGAAGAATATGAATTAACAAAATACTTATATGAGCAAGGGCATGAAAATATTGCTTACGTTACTTTAAAAGAACATAATTATTTAACTGATATAAAAATCAAAGGATATGAAAAATTTGTTAATGAAAATAATTTAAAATCTATTATTATAGAAGCTGATGGAAAAAATAGTGATGATGGGTATAATATTGGGGAAGAAGTTATATCTCAAGCTAAAAGTGAAAATGTAAGTGCTATAAGCTTTTATAACGATCAAACTGCGGTTGGATTTATTTCATATTGCTATGATAACAATATAAAAATTCCAGAAGATTATTCAGTAGCAGGATTTGGAAATTTTGAAATTTCTAGAGTATACAGACCAAAATTAACTACTGTTTCTATACCAAATTATGATATAGGAGCAATAGGAATAAGAGCTTTGATTAAAAGAATAAGGGGCGAAGAAGATATACTAGAAAATGATTGGGTTTTGGATGCTCAATTAATAGAAAGAGATAGTACAAAAAAGCATTAGTTGAATGTAACTTATTTAAATGTTAAAATAATAATATAATAATTTAGGAGGCAATTATGGCAGAAAGAAAAATTGTTGTAACTAACGAAACAGGTCTTCACGCAAGACCAGCAGCATCTTTGGTTCAATTTGTAAAAAATTACCCAGGTGATGTAAAATTAGTTAAAGATGGAAAAGAAGCTAACGCAAAAAGCATTTTCAATGTTATGAGTCTTGGAATTTCAAAAGGTACAGAAATTGGTATCATAGTTGAAGGCGAAGACGAAGAAGCATTTGCAGATAAATTAACTGATTTTATAGATAACTTATCAGAATAATTAATTAAGGGGTACATCAAGTACCCCTATATTTTTATAATAGAAAGGAAATTTAAGATATGTCTAATAAACTAAAAGGTATTATAGCTTCAAATGGAGTTGCTATTGCAAAGCTTTTTCTATTTAGTAAAGAAGAATTAGTTATTGATAAGTCAAATATTAGTGATCAAGATAAAAATTTACACATCAAAAAAGTAGAAGATGCTATTAGTTCCTATTTCAACGACTTAGATTACAAAGAAAAAAATGAACAAAATGAAGAAGTTTTAAATATTGTTAGAGCACATAAGGAATTATTACAAGATCCTTATTTTGTAGATACAATCAAAGAAAAAATTCAAAATGAAAATAAAAATGCTGAGCTTGCTACAAATGAAACAGTTGAGCAAATGGTAATGGTTATGTCAGCTCTAGAAGATGAATATTTAAAAGAAAGAGCTGATGACTACAAAGATATTGGATTTCAAGTTCTTTGCAAAATTAAAAATGTTGTACCTAAAGATTTGTCAAAATTAGATGAAGAATGCATTATTATTTCTAAAGAACTTACACCTTCCGATACATCAAATATGGATAAGGAAAAAGTTTTAGGATTTGCAACAGACCTTGGAGGAAAAACTTCTCACGTTTCAATAATTGCACAAAATTTAGATATTCCAGCGCTTGTAGGTATGCAAGATGTTTCAAGTAAGATTAAGGGCGAAGAGCTTGCGATAATTGATGGAAATCAAGGAATTTTAATTGTAGATCCTAGCGAAAAAGAAATAGAAGATTATAAAAATTTAATTGAAAAAGAAAAAGAAGAAAAACAAAGACTTGAAAAGGTTAAAAATTTAGAAGCTAAAACTTTGGATGGTAAAGTTTGTGAAGTTTCTGCAAATATTGGAAATATTGAAGATTTAAAAGTAGCAATTGAACATGGTTGCGATGGGGTTGGTTTATTTAGAACAGAATTTTTATATATGGAAAATGATCATTTCCCAACAGAAGAAGAACAATATGAAGTTTACAAAGAAGCTACACAAATGCTTGGAGAAAAACCTTTGGTTGTAAGAACCTTAGATATAGGTGGAGATAAGGGACTTGATTATTATGATTTCCCAAAAGAAGAAAATCCATTCTTAGGTTACAGAGCAATTAGGTTTTGCTTAGACCACCAAGATATTTTTAAAGACCAATTAAGAGCTTTACTAAGAGCATCAGCTTATGGAAATTTAAAAATAATGCTTCCTTTCGTAATTTCAACTGATGAAATAAAACAAACTAGACTAATCCTTGAAGAATTGAAAAAAGATCTTGATAAAGAGGGAATTGCTTATAATAAAGACATAGATCTTGGAATTATGGTTGAAACATCAGCTTCAATTATAATGGCAGATAAATTAATAAAATATTCTGATTTCTTTTCAATAGGAACAAATGACCTTACCCAATACACCTTAGCTTGTGACAGGGGAAATGAAAATATTTCAGATATTTATAACAATTTCAATCCAGCAGTAATTAGATCTATTAAACATGTTATTGATGAAAGTCACAAAGCTGGAAAATGGACTGGAATGTGTGGACAATTTGCCTCAGATACAAAGGCAACAAAACTATTGTTAGGACTTGGATTAGACGAATTTTCAGGCTCAGCTTCAAAACTTCCAAAAGTTAAAGATATTATTTTAAATTCTAATTTTAAAGAAGAAGAAAAATTTGCCTTAACTATTTTAGATTTAGAAGATGTTAAAGATGTTGAGGAGTCAATAGAAAAACATAATTAATGGATAAAAAAATGAATGATAAATCTCTAGATATTATTAAAAGAACCAAATTTTTTACAGATAAAATTAAAAATATATCTTCAATTGAAGACATTTCATCTAATAAAATTAGAGTGATTTCAAATGAAAAATCTTATGTTTTGGGTTTGTATTCAATGGATGATTTTGATAAATTAAAAAAAGAAGAAATTATTAATAATTATCTAAAAAGTATAGATTTATTAGATACTTTGGATTTATTTGAAATAGGAATAATGCCAGATATTAACAAATCTTACAAAATATTTGAGTACAGGGATGAAATTTCCTTGGGAGATTATTTAGATAAGCTTAAAAAAGATGAAATATATAATATTGGTATAAAATTTGGTAAAATTCTAAAAAATATTCATATCAAAAAAATTGATGAGTATGATGGATTTGATTGGTATAAAAATGTAGATACAAAAGTCAATTTCTTACTTTATAGGCATGGGTTGAATAAGATTAATGATAATAACGATTATATTTTGATTGATTATTTGACCTCAAATAAATATATATGCAAAAATACTGCCTTTAATTCTTTGTATCAAAATATAAGTGAAAAAAATATTAGGATATTTGATGATGGAGAAATTGATATTAGAGGCTTAAAAGAAATTAAAATTGGAGATGGAGTTAGTGATTTTGTAAATATAAATAAAATTGCTATAAAATATCCTGAATTTGCCAAAGGAGTTCTTGATTCTTATCATAACGATGAAGTGATTTCAAGAAAATTTTATAGGCTATTAAGTTTCTACCAAGTTTATTATATTCTAGAATCTTTGGTTGATATTAGAGATAAAAAAGAACCATATTTAAATGAGCAAGAAATTGAAGCGATTTTAAATATGTATGATAATTTTTCAGAAATCATTCCTACATGGGCAAAATAAATTTTATAAAGAGGCTAAGAAAGTAAATTTTTTTAGCCTTTTATTTTTTGTAAATTAAAATCAAATTTTGATTTATTGTAGAAAATTAAAAAATATGATAAAATTTATATAAATATTTACAAAAGGGAAAGATAGTATGGTAAAAAAATTTAAAAAAGTTTTTAATATTGGATTTAATTCAATATTATTAGCATTCGGCTTATATTTTTTTTTAGTTCAACATAATATTGCACCAGGTGGTGTTACTGGAATTTCTTTAATTATGGCAAAACTTTTTAATTTTTTCACGGTTGGACAATGGTATTTAATTTTAAATATAATTTTATTTATTATGGCTTTTTTACTTATGGGAAAAGATTTTGGGAAAAAGACAGTCTTGTCTGCATCAATTATTTCCTTGGCTATAATGTTTTTTGAAAGATATTTTCCACAAACAATTTTAACTGATGATTTGATAATAAACGTATTCTTTGGTGCAGGTATTGTATCTTATTCTTTAAGTTGTATTTTTTTTAATGATGCATCTTCTGGAGGAACTGATATAATTGCTGCAATCATAAACAAATATTTTAATGTGACAGTAGCAAAATCTTTATTTATGATCGACTCTCTTGTAGTTTTGATGGCAGTCAAAGAATTTGGAGTAGAAACTGCTTTGTATGCGGTTTTATCTGTTATTATTCAATCATTTGGTTTTAATTATTTCATACAAGGATTAGGAAGAAAAATTGCCATTACTGTTATTAGTGATTATAGTGATGAAATTAATAAAATGATTTTGGGTAAATATAGAAGAGGAGTAAGCCTTTACAAAGCAGAGGGAGGTTTCTCTCATAAAGAAAGAAATATAATATTAACTGTAGTTCCTTTTAGAAAATACATACCTATAAGAGATGATATATTAAAAATTGACAAAAACGCATTTGTTTTTACTCATGCTATATCAGAAGTGCTAGGAGAAGGATTTACATATCAAGTTTTTGAATAAATGGGAGTGATTTAAATTAAAAATTTAAAAATAAAAAGATTTAATAAAAATAAGGCATACATACAAACAAAGTATGGCGATGCTGTAATTGACAAAAATGAAGTAAAAGAATACAAACAAGGCGATGAAATAAAGACATATATTTATTTTGATAAGAATAATACTTTAAGAGCAAGCATAAATCTTGATATTCAAAGTGGAAAAATATATAGTTTAAAGTGTATAGATGTCAAAAAAAATGGAGCATATTTTTTATACCAAGATAAAATAAAATTATTAATGCCAGCTAGTGAGAAAACATATAAGGTTATTAAAGATATGACTTATCCAGTTGGACTTATCATAGATGATCAAAATATGCCTATTTTAACAAGTAAAATTAGGGATATGTTATCGTTTGACCATAATTTTAAAGAAAATGATATTGTTGAAGGAAGAATTTATTCTATAAATAAACATATAGGAGCTTTCATTGCGATTAATAATCAATTTGACTCGTTAATAAGAATTAAAGAATTAAATGGAGTTCATATTGAGGGAGAACTTTTAAAATTAAGAGTCAAAGAAGTAAGAGAAGATGGTAAAATTGAATTATCTAATAGAAAAAGATCTTATCTTGAAATAGATGATGATTGTCAAAAAATATTAGATTATTTGGAAGAAAATAATGGTTTCTTAAATTTGGGAGATAAGTCATCTCCTGATAAGATTTATAAAATATTTGGATTTTCAAAATCTGCCTATAAAAGAGCTATAGGTAGACTTTATAAAGATAAATATATTAAGATTTATCCTAAAAAAATACAATTATTGGAGAGGTAAAATGACAGAAAAAAATAATGATATATTAGCAGAAGTAAATGGTAAAAAAATTAGTCAAAAAGATGTTGTAAGCTTTATTACACAAATGCAAGGCGGACAACAATTTTTGAATCCACAAGGAATTCATCAAATTACAGACGAGTTAGTTAATCAGGAATTGATGTATATAGATGCATTAGAAAACAAACTAGATGAAGATGAAGAATTTACTAAAGAGTTAGAAATAACAAAGGAAAATATGCTAAAAAATTATTCTATGCACAAATTATTTGAAAGCATAGAAGTAAGCGACGAAGAAATTAAAAATTATTATGATAACAATAAAGAAGTAGTAAAAAAACCAAAATCTTACAGAGCAAGCCATATTTTAGTAGACGATGAAGAAAGTGCCAAAAATATTTTAAATGAAATAAATGATGGTTTAAGTTTTGAAGATGCTGCTAATAAATATTCAAAAGATAATGGCTCAAAAAATGGAGATTTGGGAGAATTTCCAAAAGGAGCTATGGTTAAAGAATTTGAAGAAGCCCTTGATAAACTAGGAGAGGGAGAAATTTCAAAACCAGTAAAGACACAATTTGGTTATCATATAATAAAATTAGACCATACACATGATGAGTATTTACCAGAATTTGATGAAATTAAAGATAGAATTCACGATACACTTTTGATGATAAAAAGACAAGAAAAATATTTAGAAAAAACAAGAAAAATCAAAGAAAAGGTAGATGTTAAAAAATATTACTAAGAAGGAAATTTTATGGAAAAGTCGAATTATTCCAATAAGCTAAGGGCAATAGCAAAAGATTTAAGTGAATATATTAAAGTAATCGATGATAAGAAATCGCTTATAAAATTTGTTTTGTCAAAAGCTAAGGAAAAAAAATTAGTTATACTTTTAATAAATGATTGTTATTATATAAAAAATGAAAATTCGAAAGCTGTTTTACACCTAAATATTAGTGATAAAATAAACCAATCTTCTTTCATTAAATTTAAGGAAGATGAAGATTTTTCATTTGAAACAAATTTGAATCCAACTGAAATAAGCGGGATTTTATCGATAACAATGCTTTTGGAAGAAGGTATAAATAATTTTGATATTTTATTAACAAATAATTATATAAATGATTATAATAAAGATTTTTCTGTTTTAAGATCCGTTATAAGATCAAAAAATATTATTAATTTAAATTTAAATGAATCTGATTGCATAGCAGAAAGTTTTGCTTCACATACGATTAGTACAGTTGGAATTCCTATAAATAGGAAAGAAATTGACGAAGAAAGTTTCTTAGAAAATAATTTAATTTATAGAATAAGTCTTAAAAATATAGCTGGCGATAATTTTTCGAATGATTTCAACAATGTTTTCAAAAACACAATAAAAATGTTGATGACTTTTATTAGAAAAATAAAATCAAAAGTTGATTTAGATGTAATTAATATTGAAGGCGGAGGCAAGCACGACAAAACACCATCTTATTGTTTTGTAGACTTAGTTTGTAAAAATGAATTCGAAAATGATTTATTAGATGTATTTTATTTATTTGAAAGCGAATATTTAACTGCAAATTTAAAAATTGAACCAAATTTAAAATTTGAAATAAAAAAAATAGATAAATTAAAATTTTATCCAATGACTCAAGAATCATACAATCACATAGCTTCTTTCGTTGAATTATCATTAAATGGAACATTTGCTGTAGATAGTAATACAAAAACTACAATCTCTTCTTCTGTTTTAACAAAAGTAAGAACTTCAAGTTATAAATTAAATGCTGTTATGATTTTTAGATCCTTATCTGAGGAAAGTTTAAGCAGAATGTTAGAACAAACTAAGCTTGCTAGTGATATTAATGGGGGAGAATTTACAAATAGGTTATCAATTCCATCATGGCAAAATAAAGAAAATGATCTGGCTCTTATATTTAAAGATACCTATGATTATTTATATAAGAGCAATTTAGAGATAATAAAAACACAATATTCTTTAGACTGCAACCTGATTTTTTATAAATTTAATGTTAATATGATATCAATTGGGGTAAAATATAAACAAGTGGATATGATGAATTCTGCTTGTGATTTTAAAGATATTTTAAAAACTTTTTCTTTAATTAAGGAAGTTTTACTTAAATTAAATAAAAATTTGGAGTGAAGATGGCAAAAAAATTAGAAATTCACAATCATGAAATTGAGTTTGAAAAAAATGAAGGAAAAGCAATAATTGAATTGCAATTGGATGAGAATCCTATTCAATGTTATTTAATTGATATATTTTCTGTAGATGGCGTTGATTATATAGCCTTAGTTGATTCTGAAAATAGCGAACTTATTATTCTCTTGTATGAATTAGAGGATGAAGAAAGCGGAGAAATCAAATTAAATTCATTAGAAGATGAAGATAAACTTGATGAAATATATCATTTATTTTCACATTATTGGGATTACGATACAATTGATGAGATTGTAAGTGAATACGAAAGTGATTTAGAAGATAGTGATTTAAATGAATAGGGATTTACCATATTTTCCTATATCAGAATATTACAAATTAGAATATGGACAAAAGGTATATAAACTACCTGTAAAATTATCTTTATCTTGTCCAAACAGGGATGGAGAAAAAAGTACAAAAGGATGTATTTTTTGCTCTGAAAGTGGGGGAAGTTTTGAAAATTTACCTTCATTTTTGACAGTCGATAGGCAATTAGAGATAAATAAAAATTATATAGGTAGTAGATATAAAGCAAAAAAGTTCATAGCTTATTTTCAAAACTTTTCAAATACTTATGTAGAGTTCGAAAAATTCAAAAATATTATTGAAGCTTGCAACAAAGAATATATTGTAGCTATATCAATATCAACTAGAAGTGATTGTATAACTTATAAAAAATTAGATTTTTTAAGTGATTTTTCAAAAAAAACTGGAATTGATATAATCATAGAATTGGGTTTACAAACTGCAAATTATAAAACCCTAAAGATTCTTAATAGATGTGAAGATTTAGCTGACTTTATAAAAGCTTGCAATATGATAAATGAATATGGATTTAGGATTTGTACTCATGTTATCTTATCACTTCCTTGGGATGATGATGAAGATATAATTGAAACTGCTAGGATTATTAATGTACTTAGAGTAAAAGAGGTTAAAATTCATTCCTTGTTTGTAATAAAAAATACAAAACTTGAAAAGATGTATCAAGACAATGAGTTTAAAATGCCCTCAAAAGAAGATTATCAAAAAAATGTTATTTTGTTTTTGAGATATATTAATAAGGATATAGCAATACAAAGACTTGTAGGAAGAGCACCTAAAGAAGATTCTGTTTTTTGTAATTGGAACTGTTCATGGTGGATGATTAGAGATGAAATTATAGATTATATGAACGAAAATAATATTTTTCAAGGCGATATGACTTGCCAAAAAGAATATAAAAAATTAAAGGGAGAGATGAAATGATTTATTTAGTATTAGGACCATCAGGAAGTGGAAAAACAAAATGGCTAATAGACCAAGCTAATGATGAAAAAGGTAAAGGAAACACAAATATAGTATTTGTTGATAGTGATAATGAACAAATTTATTCACTAGACCATTCTGTAAGACTAATTGATGCCTCAAACTTTTTTATAGATTCTGTAGAATCTTTTAGAGGATTTATAGCTGGAATATTAGCAAGAGATTATGATATTGGAAAAATTTATATTGATGGTATCTACGATATAATTGATATTAATAGTGAAAATATTGAGAAACTTTCAGATGACTTAACTAAACTTTCAAATGAATGTAATGTAGATGTTTATCTTGGCCTAGATTGTAAGTCAAGTGATATACCTGAATCTCTTGATGCAGAAATTCACGAAACAAAATTATTAGATTAAATTTAAGCCGTCTCTAAGAGACGGTTTTTTGATATTATGTTAGATGAAGTAAAAAAATTAGAATCTTTCAATAAATGGAGAAAGGAAAGCATTGATTTATTAACTAATCAAAAAATTGGTAAAGATGAATTTTTAGAATTAAATTATAGGTATTTGGTAAAGCTCGATTTAAAACCATTTTCAAATATTTCTTCTGTTTTAGAAGCTGTATATAATTATCAGTATTACAATATAATGGCAAAAAGATCTAATCAAATGGCTCTTACTTTTATTTCTAAAAAAAAGAAAAAATATCAACAAGAAATAAACAATAGGGAAAATTATTATTATTTAAAAGATTTGGCAACAGAAAAATTGCTTGAATTGATAGATTATAAGGACACAGAAGCTTATTTCATAAAATTAAAATCAAAAAGATTAACAGGTGAAATATTTGAGATATATCTAAAAGATTTTGATAAGTTGATATTACATTCAAAAAATAAAAATCTTCTTCAAAAATTAAAAGAGAAAGAATGTTTTTTGGATGAAGCAAAAATATCCATGATTGATTCTTATGTTAATAAATCATATTAATATGATAGAAGTTAAAATTAATGAAAATGATGCAAATCAAAGATTTGACAGATTTTTAAGAAAATATTTACAAAATGCTCCCTTGTCACTTATTCAAAAAAATATTAGAAAGAAAAATTTTAAAATAAATGATAAAAGAGCAAAAAAAGATGATTTCGTCAAAAATGGCGATATTATTACAATGTATATTAAAGATGAAGATTATAAAAAATGGGTTAGAAGAAAAGAATTCAAAGCTAGTGATTTTGACCTTGATATAATATATGAAGATGAAAATATTATTATAATCGACAAAAAATCTGGAGTTTTATCTCATGCTGCCAATAAAAATGATTATGGAAATAATATAGTAGATCAGATGACTTCATATTTATATAAAACAAACAAGGTAAACAGTAGAGATTTAACCTTTAAACCAAGTATAGTAAATAGACTTGATAGAAATACTGCAGGGCTTATTATTGGAGCAAAAAATGCAAAAGCACTTAGAAGTCTTAACAAAGCAATTCGTCAAGGAAAGATAAATAAATATTACCTTACTATAGTTGAAGGAGAAATTCATAAAGATTTTGAAATTGATACTAGAATTTCAAAAAATGAAAATAAAAACATGGTAAAAGAAAAAGAAGATGGAAAAAGGATTATTACAAAATTTCATCCTCTAGAAACAAAAAATAATTTTACTTTACTAGAGTGTAAGCTTATTACTGGAAAAACCCATCAAATTAGATATTCATTAAGCAAAAATTCTACACCAATAATCGGCGATAGAAAATATAGTAAATCAAATATAGATTATAAAAAAATAAATCTTAAAAATCAAGCTCTATTAGCCTACAAATTAGAATTTGATTTTATTGAAGATTTATCATATCTAGATAAAAAAATATTTATTTCAAGACAAGTAGGAAAAATTAATGACCTAAAAGAGGAAGTCTTCTATGGAAATCTTATTAAATGATGAGTTTTTAAAAACAAATAAAAAATTTTTATATGAAATTATAAAAGAAAAATACCCAAATAATTTTAAAGATTATGTTTTAGCAAATGTGAAAGGTAAAATTGTAGATCTTAATTATAAAATTTTTCAAGATGACAAAATAGATTTAATAAAAAAATATACTCACATAGCAAATTTATCCTATGAATCTACCATAGCTTTGATTTGTATGCTTGCATTAGAAAAAATTTATAAAAATAAAAGAGTTAATATAGAATATTCTGTAAATAATTGCTTATACTTATCTGTTGAAAATTTTAAAATCTTACATAAAGATATAGAAAAAATAAAAAAAGAGATGGAAAATCTAATAAAAGAAGATTTTCCAATTGTTAAAAAAACTTACAAAAAATATGAAGCTCTTAAAATCTTTAAAGAAAATGATGACTTAGATAAGTACAATTTATTAAATAGCTTAGATTTAAATGAAATAAATATATACGACGTAAAAGATAAATTTTATTTTTTTACTAATTATTTATGCCCAAAATCATCTTGGATAGAAGATTTTGATATAATTTATTATCATCCAGGAATTTTAATAAATTATAAAAAATCTGAAAATTCAAAATTATTAGATTTTAAAGAGCAAATTAATATACCAAAAATATATGAAAGATCAAAAAGATGGACAAATCTATTGGGGATTAATTTTGCAAGCGATTTAAATGAATTAGTAATAAACGATAAAATTGAAAGCTTGGTTAATGTTAATGAAACATATTATAATAATCAGTTAAATAAATGTGCCAAAGATATTATTGCAAATAATATGAATATAGTTATGCTTGCAGGGCCTTCCTCATCAGGAAAGACAACTACTGCAAAAAAATTAGCAATTCAACTTGCGGTATTGGGAAAAGATGCATATGTAATTTCAACTGATGATTATTTTGTAGATAGAAATAAAACGCCCTTAGATGAAAATGGAAATAAGGATTTTGAAAGTATTGATGCCATAGATCTACATAGTTTAAATGAAGATTTATTAGATCTTTTAGAGGGCAAAGAAGTTATTTTACCTTCATTTAATTTTATAAAAGGAATTAGAACCTTATCAAATAAAAAAATAAAAATGAAAGATAATACGATTTTGATAATAGAAGGAATTCATGCTCTAAATCCAAAACTAACTGACTATATACCAGAAAAAAATAAATACAAAATTTACGTTTCAGTTTTAACAGGTATAAATATAGACTCAACAAATAGAATTTCATCAACTGAAACAAGACTTATAAGAAGAATAGTTAGAGATAACAAGTACAGAGGATATGATACTTTAGAAACTTTAAAATCTTGGGATAAGGTAAAATTAGGAGAGCAAAAATATATTTTCCCTTATCAAAATAGGGCAGATTTTTATGTTGATTCATCACTTATATATGAATATAATGCATTAAAAAAATACGCCATAGAATGTTTCAAACAAGTTTCAAAGAATTCTAAATATTATTATATGGTTGATAGGCTTGAAAATATTTTGTCATATTTTGTAGAAATTGGAAATACAAAAATAATTGACGATCACTCAATACTAAGAGAATTTATAGGAGAAGATAATGACTAAAACAATAGGACTTGATATAGGTGGAACAAAAATCCAAGGTGCTGTAATTGATGAAAATGGAGAAATTTTAAAAACTTATAGACTTGAAACTTGTGCTAGAGAAGGAAAAGATAAAGTTTTAGAAAATATTTCAAAAATTATAGAGTTTTTAAAAACTGATGAAATTGAAGCTATTGGTGTTGGAACACCTGGTTTTATAGATTCAGAAAATGGAATAGTTACTTTTGCAGGAAACATAGATGGTTGGACAGGTCTTAATTTAAAAAAAGAACTTGAAACAATATCAGGACTTCCTGTATTTGTAGAAAATGATGCAAATATAGCTTTGGTTTGTGAAAAATGGCTAGGAGCCGGTAAAGGTTATAATGATATAGTTATGATTACAATTGGAACAGGACTTGGCGGAGCTGTTTATAATGAAAAAATGGGATTATTATCTGGAAGTAATTTTCAAGGAGCAGAGCTTGGACATATAATTTTACATCCTGATGGAGAATATTGTACATGTGGACAAAGTGGTTGCGCAGAAAGTTATTGTTCTGGAACCGCTATTGTAAGACATTATGAAGAATTAACAAGAAATGAATTAAATGGGGAAGAAATATTTAAACTTGCTAATGATGATGAAAATGCAAAAAAAGTTATTGAAAGATTTACAAGCGATTTGGCTTGGTTTTTAACAAGTTTGAGAAATATTTTTGATCCTCAATTAATAATTGTTGGTGGTGGAGTAATAAATTCTAAAGATTTTTGGTGGAATGACGTTTTGGAAAATTTCAAAAAATATTGCCATTTATCTGATAAAATTGAAATCAAATCAGCTAAATTTTTAAATGAAGCTGGTGTTATTGGTGCAGGAAGAATTGCAATGGAAAGGTTAAAAAATGAGTGATAAAATTTTAATTTGCGATGACGAAGAACATATCAGACAATTTATGAAAATAAATCTTGAGTATGCAGGATTTAATATTATTGAGGCTGGTAGTGGAGAAGAAGCATTGAGATTAGCAGATGAAGAAGAACCTTTGGTTTGTATTTTAGATATAATGCTACCAGGAATTAGTGGATATGAAGTTTGCGATAGTATAAGAAAAAAATATCCAAAAGTCGGCATAATTATGGTATCTGCAAAAAGTCAAGATATTGATAAAATTTTAGGACTTGAAAGAGGGTGTGATGATTACATTATAAAACCATTTAATCCTCAAGAGCTAATTTTAAGAGTTAAATCTTTGATGAGAAGAGTTAAATTTATTGATGTAGAAAAAGAAGAAAAAAATGAAAATGTTCTTGAAGATGGTGTATTCAAATTAGATTTGTATGCTAGAAATTTTTATAAAAATAATATAGAAATTGATGTTACACCAACTGAGTTTACAATATTAAAAAACTTTATTTTAAATAAAGGTAAGGCAATGAGTAGAATGGAAATAATGAAAGATACTTGGGGCGATAATTATAGCACAGATACAAAAATCGTAGATGTAAATATAAGAAGAATTAGAGCAAAAATTGAAGAAAATCCAGCAAGACCCGAGTATATAGAAACAGTTTGGGGAACAGGTTATAGATGGAGATAGAAAAAAAGAAAAAATCATTATTTAAAATAAATTTTAATAGCATAATTTTTAGTATTATGAAAATAATAATGATTTTTGTAACTTTAGTTGTTGTAGGATTTGAAATTTTTTCATATAGGTCAATTACTAATTATTATGAATCTGCACTTGTTGGAGCTATGCTTAATCAAGCAAAATATAATCAAGTTTTATATTCAAATTATTTGTCTAGATATGATCTTTCAGAAATTGTAATTGGAGATAAAAATTCTTTTTATAGAAATAATGTTAGTCAAGTTCAAATCTTAGATAATTCTTCCAATGTTTTATTTGATTCACTTGGCTCTTCAAAAATTGGCACAAAAATAAAATCTACTGATGTCATCAATGCAAATAAAGGGGAATATTCTTACCAAAAAATAATCAATAAAAAAACAGGAGAAGAAGTTATAACTCTTTCATATCCATTAAGCGATAATCAAAAACAAATTGGTATTATAAGGCTAATTTCTTCTACTGCAAAAGTAAAAGAAAATGTAAATAATCAAATGATTATATTTTTATTTTTTGGCTTTACAATTTTTCTTTTTGCGCTGGTGGTTTCTTTTTATGCATCAAAAAGATGGATTGTACCAATTAAAAATTTGACAAAGGTAGGAGAAAAATTAGCTCAGGGAGATTTTAAAGTAAAAGCCAGTGAAGATGGAAAAAATGAAATTTCCGAACTAGGGCAAACTCTTAATTATATGAGTGAAAATATAGTTAAAAGAGAAGATATGAAAAATGAATTTATATCTTCTGTTTCACATGAGCTTAGAACTCCACTTACCTCTATTAAAGGTTGGGCAATAACTTTACAAGCAAAAGAAATTCAAAAAAATGAAGATATGCTAAATCAAGGATTAACTATAATTGAAAATGAGGGAGAAAGATTGTCGCTTATGGTAGAAGATCTTCTTAATTTTTCAAGATTATCTTCCACATCTTTTCAATATGAAAAAGAAGATCTTAATATTGTTGAGATTGCAAAAGAAGTTTATCAACAAATTTATCCTAGAAGTTTAAATGAAAAAATAAATTTTGATTTTAAAACTGCTTACGAAGAAATTATTGTTAATTGTGATAAAAATAGAATGAAAGAAGTCTTTATAAATATCATTGACAATGCCATGAAATTTACTCCAAAAGATGGACATATTGATATTTTTATAAGTAAAGAAGATGAAAATGTAAATATTGAAGTTAAAGATGATGGAGAAGGAATTAAAGAAGATGAAATTTCTTTTGTTTCTAGTAAATTTTTCAAAGGTTCTTCATCAAAAAGCCAAACTGGATTGGGCTTATCTATTTGTGAGGAAATAGTAAAAGCTCATGATGGAAAACTTGTAATAAAAAGTAAATATACAGTTGGGACTTCTGTCATTGTAGTTTTACCGAGGGCTAAAGTATGAAAAAATTTAAAAAATTAATACTATTAATATTTCTTTTTGTTTTAACTGCTTGTAGTTTTGGAAGACCTGAAGATGTAACAGAATTAATTGAAGCTCCAAAAGTAGAAGATCCAATTTTAAAAGGAACATGGCAAGTAAGCGAAATAAAAAAGGCACCAGGTGCAACTGATTTATCAAATGTAAAAATAAATGACAAATTATATATTGATAAAAATTTAGTAGCTTTAAATGATGATTATGCTTATCCACCAAAATTTTCTACAAAATATGTAAATTTAAAATCCTATTTAGAAAGTAGGTCCTTAGATTTAGATTTATCATCAAAATTATATGTAAAAATCTTATCAGCAAATCAAGGACAATTGTATTCTAGAGATTTTGTTGTTTTGGACAAAGATACTATCTTTTATATTCAAGAAGATTGTGCAGTTTTTTTAAAGAAAATAGATAAATCTGTAAAAAGAAATGTTATAAAAAAATATGCAAAGAGAGCGTCAAAAGAGAGAACTACTACAAAAACTGGAGAAAAAGTAGAAGAAGATACAAGCGTATTAATTGGCGTAAGGGAAAGAGTAGATAATAATACATCAAGTCCAAATTATTATTACTATACTTATTGTATAAGACTTGAGCCAAATAAAATGGCGAGAATTGAAAAAGCCGAGCATATATTTTTCCCTTTAAAAGAAGAATTTTGGCGTTTAAAATGTGAAATAAATACTAAAAATAAAAAATACGATAATATTTTAGCTTATCCAATAAAATTAGAAAACAAGATGAATGATAAAAAAAATAAGGATAAGTATAAGTTTGAAAACAGTGATATTGATTTAAAAATCAATTATGTAGATGAAGATTATATTTCTTTTGACTACAACTTAGTTTCTGATAAACTTCCAATAAATAAATACGCTATGTTAAAAACTGACCAGTTATCAAATGATTCTTTTCTTACAATTAAAGAATTTACAGGAGAAAGTAAGAGCAAGGACATATTTAAAAATGTTGTTTATGATCAAATTAGTCAAAATGTAGGCTCTCTTGATGATAATAAAATATCTTACGATTTTACAAATTTTGGTTTTATAAGAAATTTTGGTTTGTGGCAGTTGGAATCTTCTTATCAAATGAAAAAGGATGAAAATTTAGAACAAAAATCATTTCCTATAGATATGGCAATAACAGAAGAGCTTTTAGAACAAAATAAAAAGGACATAACAGTTGATATGATAAAAAATATTAACAGTCATGCCAAAGATTATTTTGAGCTAGTTAATGGACAATATGTTGCTGTACAAACTCCAGATGAAATTTTATTTTATAATGTAAGAAGTGGACTAATAGATCCAAATCCTAAATTTTCAATTCAACTATCAAATTCAACAGATATTATTATGTTTGAACAAGGTTTGGGTTCGTATGCTGAAAAATGGGAGAAATTATTCAGCGATAATAATATAATCATACATTAATAAAACAAAAAATTGACTTGACTTTAAAATATTTGATAAGATTTATTAAGAGGTGAATATGAAGATAGTATTAGCAACATCTAACAAAGATAAGGTTAGAGAAATTAAAGAAATTTTAGGGGAGAATATAAAAATATATACAACTAAAGATTATAATGTAGATAATTTTGAAGTTGAGGAAGATGGAGAAACATTAAAAGAAAATGCTTATAAAAAAGCAAAAACTTTATATGATATTTTAAAAGTACCAACACTTGCAGATGATACAGGTTTATTTGTAAAATCACTAGATTTAAGACCAGGTGTTTATTCTCATAGATATGCCGGAGATAATCCAACATATAAAGACAATAGGGATAAACTATTAGATGAATTAAAAAATTGTGACAATAGAGATGCTTATTTTAAAACTACAGTTTGCTTTATAGATGATAAAGGAAAAGATTATTATTTTGATGGTCAAATAAACGGAGAAATAAGCAAAAAAGAATATGGCGATAAGGACTTTGGCTATGATCAAATTTTTAAAGTTAAAGAATTGGATAAAACTTTTGGTCAAATGACTGATGAAGAAAAAAATTTATACAGTCATAGGTCCTTGGCTTTAGAAAAATTCAAAAAATTTTTGTTGAAAGAAGAATTTAATGAGGATATTGGTAACAAGTGATACTCATGGAGATTATCATTCTATAGTAAATTATATTAAAAAAAATCATGTAGATTTTATGATACACGCTGGAGATTATACCAGTGATGCTTATAATATTTCAAAAATCACTGGTATAAATTATATAACAGTTAAGGGGAATAATGATTATGGAGATTATAAAAATCCATTTGAACAAATAGTACCTCTAGGAGATAATAATATCTTGTTAGTTCATGGCCACAAAGAAGGAGTTTATTTTTCTAAAGAAAAGCTTCTTCAAAAAGCCCTAGATTATGATTGTAATATTGTAATTTTTGGTCACACTCACACTTATTTTTTTGAATATTTAAAAGATTTTAACTTATATTTACTAAATCCAGGTTCTCCGACTCTTCCAAGAGATAATAAGGCTGGATTTGTAATTTTAGAATATGATAAAAAAATAAAATTTAATAGAATAGATTTAAAAAAGGAATAAATATGGCAGGTTTAATAACTTTAGTAGCAAATAATATATCAAAGCTTATTGTTTTGCCAATCTTAGCATTAGTGATAATAGGGTTGACATATTTTATAAGCAAAAATAATGACGATAAAATTGTAAAATTTTACCCATCTTTTATAATAGGAATTGTTGGATTGGCTATTGGAATTATAGCTTTTGTAAATTTAACAACAGCAATAGGACTTAATTTGGCTTGGATAGGAGTGATTTTACTATCAAATGCCTTTATAGGAATTTTTTCTGCAATTATAATCGATTTGGTTAATGGTGTAAAAGAAGATAGCAATCAGCAAAAAAAGGTGAAAAAAAATGCAAAAAAATAAGGCGGCATTTTTTGATATAGATGGAACCTTATTTAGAAATTCATTATTAATAGAACATTATTTTTTGATGACTAAAGATGGAATTTTAGATAAGGAAAATTGGGAAGAAAATGTGAAACCCTTATATCAAAAATATGAAGATAGAAAAGGTCCTTATGAAGATTACCTTGATAAAGCATCATTGCTTTATCAACAAAATTTAAAAGGAATTGATAAGCTTACTATTAATATATACGCAAAAAAAGTAATTGAAAATAATAAAAGTAAAATTTATAGAGTGACAAAAAATGCCTTAGAATATCACAAAAAAATGGGATATAAAATATTTGTGATTTCAGGTTCTCCAGATTTTTTGGTTAGAGATTTTGCAAAAATTTATGGAGCTGACCATACTATCGCAACAAAATATATTTTTGATGATAAAGATAAATTTACAGGCAAAATATTGCCAATGTGGGATAGCAAAAATAAGAAAAAATCAATTGATTTTTTGACAGAAAAATATAATATAGACTTAGAAAATTCACATGCTTATGGAGATACTAATGGAGATTTTTCTATGTTTGAAAAAGTTGGAAATGCTCATGCTATAAATCCAAGCTATGAACTTATAGAAAGATTATACAATAATAAAAAATTAAGAGAAAAAACAAAAATTCATGTTGAAAGAAAAGATGTAAACTATACTTTTTTGTTAAGTGATTTGAATGTAGATTTTCATCAATTTTAATAAATTTTTCAATGAATAAAATTAAATTGGATTTTTTTAAATAGCTAATTTACAAATAATTTATACAATATTTAGGAAATATTGCATAAATTATTCATTTGTTTTAGCTATTTTTATTTTTCTGTAAATAAACTTAAATAAATTTATTTGATTTTATGTTAAAATTTATTTACAGACTAAGAAGAGGGATAAGAAATATGACATCAAGTGCGGAAAAAAAACCAATAATTGAAAAACTTGAATATGATTATTTAATTAATGAAGATATTTCTTCATTAAATACATTGATGTCATTATATGATAATAAAAATTTTAGAAATTATAAAAAAAATAAATTTTTCATAAAACCATATATATTAAAAAATTTGAAAAAGAATTTTTGGTATTTATCTGATATAGATCAAATCATCATAAGTTTAGATAAAACTATTGGAAATGATTTGGACAGGTTTGAATTTTTATTGACTTTAAAAAGTGAATATGAAGCTTTTAAAGATAAAAAATTAATTGATGATTTAGAGTATCTTGCTATTAACTATTATGGGGATGTTTTTTTATTTGAGGAAAATGAAATTTTTACAGAAGATAATCCTTATGTTAATCAAGAGAAAAATAATTATATAAAAAAGATTTATGACAATAAAGATTTGGTTTCAAATATAAGAAAAAGTGTAAAAATATATGCTGATACATATTTAAAGTTAAAAGTTTTAAATCTTGATGTTAACACTAATAAGCAATTAGCTTTTGATATTGATATGATTTATACCGAAGATATTACATTAAAGCAGGCTCAAGAAATTAATGATAAATTAGTAAGCCTACTTTACAATATAGCTATTGATGTCTATGCTAATTATTATTGGAAGGGACTTTGTATAGAAGTTGTTAATAGGTATCATTAAAACAAAAGGGCAATTAGCCCTTTTTTAATTGTAAGTTTAAGAAAGGTTAGTATGATTATTTTAGGGATTGATCCAGGAATTGCTATTATGGGTTATGGAGTTTTAGAAGTTAATGGAAATAGGTATAAGGTTTTGGAAAATGGTGTTGTTACAACTTCTTCAAAAACTAAAACTCCTGAAAGGCTCAAAATTTTATATGATAATTTAAATGATATAATTAAACAGTATAAGCCAGATGAATTTGCCATAGAGGAATTATTTTTTAATCAAAATGTTAAAACGGCTATTACTGTAGGACATGCAAGAGGAGTGCAAGTTTTGTGTGCACAAGTAAATAATCTTCCGATTTACGAATATACTCCTTTACAAATAAAACAAGCTATTACTGGATTTGGTAGGGCAAATAAAAAACAAATGCAAGAAACTGTTACAACTTTACTAAATTTAAGTGAAATTCCAAAACCAGATGATGCTGCTGATGCTTTGGCAGTATCTTTAACTCACGCTTTTAGTCAAAGATTTAAAGAACAATTTAGGATGAATTAATGATTAGTTATATAATTGGAGAAATAAAATATATAGGAGAAGATAATTTTGTAATTGAAAATAACAATATAGGTTACTTTATTAATTCTTCTTTTAATACTATAAAAACTCTTGAAATAAATAATGAATTTAAAATTTTTACAAAAATGAATGTAAGAGAAGATGATATATCTTTATTTGGTTTTTCGTCAAAAGATGAATTAGAAGTTTTTGAGCTTTTGACAAGTGTATCTACAATAGGACCTAAAAACGCTATAGCAATTTTGTCAACTTTAAATGTAGATAAGATTAAACTTGCTATAGTAAATAATGATATTGATACTTTAACCAAGGCGAAGGGGATTGGTAAAAAAACTGCATCAAGAATTATTCTTGAGCTTGTTGATAAGGTTAAGAAAATGGCTATTAATGATGATATTTCAATTTCTAATCCGGATATTGATAATATTACTTCTAATGGAGAAATTGAAGTTGCAAGAGAGGCTTTACTTAATCTTGGCTATCAAAGAAATAGCATAGATAAAGTTCTTGCTAGCCTAAAAGATAGTGATCTTAGTCTTGAAGAAATTATTAAAGAGTCTTTGAAGCGAATGATTTAAGGTGATTATATGTATGATCAAAACGAAAGAATAGTTGGCTCTAATGAGCAAATAAATGATAAATATAAGGAAATGACTATAAGGCCAAAGTGGCTAAAAGATTATATAGGTCAAGATAAGGCTAAAGAAAAATTGAAAATTTTTATTGAATCATCAAAAAAAAGAGAAGAAGCTCTTGACCATGTTTTATTGCAAGGTCCTCCAGGACTTGGTAAGACAACCCTTTCAAATATAATTGCCAATGAATTGGGAGTAAATATTAGAATTACAAGTGGACCTGCTATAGAAAGACCATCTGATCTTGCAAGTATTCTTACAAATCTTGACAAGGGAGATGTTTTATTTATTGATGAAATTCATAGGATAAATAGATCAGTTGAAGAAATTTTATACCCGGCTATGGAAGATTTTGCTCTTGATATTATTGTAGGAAAAGGACCAAATGCTCAGTCTATTAGAATAGATTTGGAAAAATTTACTTTGGTTGGCGCTACAACAAGAGCTGGAATGCTTTCTGCACCATTAAGGGATAGGTTTGGCGTTTTATTATCCTTAAACCTATATGATACAAAAGATTTAACAAAAATTGTAAAAAGGTCTGCTGATATTTTAGAAATTCCAATAGAGGATAAAGGAGCTTTTGAAATAGCTAGAAGAAGCAGAGGAACGCCAAGAATTGCAAATAGACTTTTAAGAAGAGTAAGAGATTATGCAATAGTAAAAAAAGATGAAATTATAGATTATGAAACATCTTGTGAGGGCTTAGAATTATTAGAAGTTGATCCTATGGGACTTGATAATATGGATAAAAAAATAGTTCTAACTATGTATGAAAATTTTTCAGGAGGCCCTGTTGGAATTGATACTATTGCAGCATCAACAGGAATTGAAAATATTACAATAGAAGATGTTTATGAGCCATATTTGCTTCAAATTGGTTTTTTAACAAGAACTCCAAGAGGAAGAATTTTGACAAGAAAAGCTTATGAACATTACGGATTAAAATATGAGGATAAATAATGAGAACAGAAGATTTTGATTACAATTTACCAGAAGAATTAATTGCTCAACATCCAGCAGATAAGAGAGATTTTTCTAGATTAATGGTTGTTGATAGAAAAACTGGTAAAAGAGAAGATAAACATTTTTATGATATTATAGATTATTTAAATGAAGGCGACCTTCTAGTAATGAATGATACAAGAGTTATACCTGCAAGACTTTTTGGTCATAGAGAAGGAAAAGAAGAAGAAATCGAAGTATTTTTGCTTGAAAATATTGAAGATGATAAGTGGGAAGTCTTAGTTAGACCTGGTAAGAAGATGAAAATTGGAACAAAATGTATTTTTTCTGATGAATTAAGTCTTGAAGTTATTGATATTAAAGAAGATGGAAATAGGGTCATTGAATTTTTCTATAATGGAATTTTTCAAGAAATTTTAGATAGACTTGGAAATATGCCTTTGCCACCTTATATAAAAGAAAAACTAAAAGATAAAGAAAGATACCAAACAGTTTATTCCAAAAATCCAGGTTCAGTTGCTGCACCAACAGCTGGTCTTCATTTTACAAAAGAATTACTTAAAAAAATAGAAGAAAAAGGTGTTAAATTAGCATATATAACTTTAAATGTAGGACTTGGAACTTTTAGACCTGTAAAAGTTGACGATGTAAAAAATCATAAAATGCATTCTGAATTTTATCAAATAAGCAAAGAAACTGCAGATTTAATAAATGAAACAAAGAAAAATAATAAGAGAATTATTTCAACAGGAACAACGACTACAAGAACACTTGAATCAGTTTACAAAAAAAATGGAAAAATAAAAGAAGATTCAGGTTGGACTGATATATTTATTTATCCTGGATTTGAATTTAATGTTATAGATTGTCAAATAACAAATTTTCATTTGCCAAAATCTACTCTAATAATGCTTGTATCAGCTTTGGCTAGTAAAGAAATAATTTTAGATGCTTATAAGGATGCTGTTGATAAAAAATATAGGTTCTTTAGCTTTGGCGATGCAATGTTTTTGAAATAGGAGAGAAAATGCCGATAAAATATGAATTAATAAAAAAAGATAAATATTCCAATGCAAGATGTGGAATAATTCACACAGACCATGGAGATATACCAACACCGATTTTTATGCCAGTTGGAACAAAGGCAACAGTAAAAACTATGAGTGTTGAAGAATTAAAAGAAATTGATGCAAAAATAATTTTGGGAAACACCTATCATTTGTATTTAAGACCAGGCATGAATATTATGAAAAAAGCTGGCGGTCTTCATAAATTTATGAATTGGAATGGACCAATTCTAACAGATAGTGGTGGATTTCAAGTTTTTTCTTTGTCAGATACAAGAGATATTTCTGAAAAAGGTGTAGTTTTTAGATCCCACATTGACGGTTCAAAACATTTATTTACACCAGAAAAGTCAATTGAAATTCAAAATGATATTCATTCAGATATAATGATGAGTTTTGATGAATGTATTCCTTATCCTGCAGATTATAAATATGTAGAAGAATCTGTAGAAAGAACAATTAGATGGGCTAAAAGAGGTCTTGATTATCACAAAAAAAATTCTCACAAAGACCAATCATTATTTGGAATTATTCAAGGTGGAATGTTTGAAGATTTAAGAAAAAGATCTGTTGAAGAAACTTGTGCAATGGATTTTGATGGATATTCATTGGGAGGCTTGTCTGTTGGAGAGCCAAAAGAAGAAATGATAAGACTTTTAAAATATACAACTCCACTTTTACCAGAAGATAAACCAAGATATAATATGGGTGTAGGAAGTCCTGATTATTTATTTGAATCTTTTGAAGCAGGAATAGATATGGCCGATTGCGTTTTACCTACAAGAATTGCAAGAAATGGAACAGCTATAACATCAGAGGGAAGACTTGTTGTAAGAAATGCAAAATACAAAGAAGATTTCACGCCACTTGATCATGATTGTGATTGTTATACTTGTAGAAATTATTCACGAGCTTACCTAAGACACCTTGTAAATGTAAATGAAATATTGGGAGCAAGGCTTTTAACTTATCATAATTTATATTTCTTACTTAAATTATGTGAAAATATAAGAAAAGCTATAATGGAAGATAGATTTTTGGAATTTAAAAAAGAATTTTATAAAAAGTATGGATATGAATCTTAAATTAGAATATATTATTTTAATAATTTTAGCATTGATGTTTTATTTTTATTCTTTAAAGGATGATATAAATAGGAAAAAGAATAAAAAATTTATAAAAGAAAATCTTAAAATCGGTTCAAAAATTATAACTGAAAGTAAAATTATTGGAGAAGTAGTAGAATTTAATAAGACAGATTGCCTTATTATTAGCGGAAAAGATGACAAATTTTCATATATTTTAGTAAATATTGAAAGTATCGAAAATATTATAGAAATTTAAAATAAAAAAGCTTAGCTTGGACTTTAATTAATTTGGTCTAAGCTAGGCTTTTTTATTGGGGATTATATAAATATTTTATTTTATTTTTATACATGATTTATATTCTTCTGGACTTTTTCTGATTTTTTCTGGATTTTTAAAGAAATCTTTACTTAGTTTCACTACAACAGGACTAAGAGTGACAACTGCAAAAAGATTTGGCAAAGCCATAAAACCATTTAAAATATTTGCTACAATCCAAGCTACTCCAAGATCAATATTTGCTCCAACAAAAACGAAAATAACATACAAAATTCTATAAGGAATTATAATTTTATCTCCAAATAAATATATAAGAGCCGTTTCTCCATAATATGCCCATCCAAGAATTGTTGATAAGGCGAAAAGACTTAAGCCAACGCATACTATAATATTTCCAAAACTTGAGTCTGTTGCAAAAGCTCGTGCAACAAGGCTTGCTGCATTGTTTGTATCACTAATATCTACATTTGTAGAAAGAATTACTAGAGCTGTCATGGTACAGATTATAATTGTATCTACAAAAACTTCACTAATTCCCCAAAGACCTTGACGTACAGGATGGTCAGTTGTAGCACACGCATGAGCCATAGGAGATGAACCTAAACCTGCTTCGTTTGTAAAAACTCCTCTAGCAACACCAGCAGATACAACTGCTTTAACAGAAAGACCAGCAAAAGAACCACCAAGACTTTTTGGACTAAATGCCCCTAGAAAAATTGATTTAAAAGCTGGCAAAATATTTGCTTTGTTTAAAAATAAAATCCATAAACAACCAAGAATGTAAAGAAGGGACATTAATGGAACTAACTTTTCAGTAACTTTTGTAATTGAATTAATTCCTCCAACTATTACAACACCAGCTATAATCGATAAAATTATTCCACTAATTATTGTATTTACTCCAAAAGTATCTTTAAGTACACCTGAAATTGCATTTGATTGAGTAGAATCTCCAATTCCAAAAACGGCAATTCCTGCAAAAATTGCAAAAGTTTTTGCTAGTTTTTTATTATTTAGACCCTTTTCAATATAATACATTGGTCCGCCTACATATTTTCCATTTTTCTTTTCCCTATAAGCAACTGCTAAGGTTACTTCAGAAAATTTTGTAGCCATTCCTAATAAGGCAGCGATCCACATCCAAAATATTGCACCAGGCCCTCCCAAAATAATTGCAAGAGAAACACCAACAATATTTCCAGTTCCAACTGTAGCTGCAAGAGCCGTTGCTAATGCACCAAAAGGACTTATATCTCCCTTGGCATGGTGGCTATTTTTTTCAAAAATTTTTCCCAAAGTATTTTTTAAAGCGTATCCTAATTTTCTAAATTGAATTGCTTGAGTTTTTATGCTTATGTATATTCCTGTTCCAGCAATTGCCAAAATCAAAGGCAACCCCCATAGCAAATCATTAAAACTTTTTAATATATTTATCATATAATTCTCCATTAAATTTTATTTTATTATTTTATCATCATTTAAAATAAATGCAAAATAATTTATAATTTATCAAAATTTTTAACTTTGTATTTTATAATTAACATTGCTTGTACCCATATCTTTATATTGATTCTAAAAATGGTATAATTTATTCATAAGAGAGGAAATTATGACCAAGTGGTATATATATAATAAAAAAAATAATTATTTATCAAATTTAAAAAATAAAAATATTACCAAATTAGAAGCATTAATACTTGCAAATAGAGATATAGTTGATCCAAAAGTTGTTGATAGTTTTATTAATCCTACTTTAGCAAAACTTCATGATCCTTTTTTATTAAAAGATATGGAAAAAGCTATTGATTTAATTATTGAAACTATGGAAAATGGAGAATCTATTAGGATTTTTGGAGATTATGATCAAGATGGTATAAGCTCAACTATGACACTTTTGGATGGCTTATTATATTTTTATGATGATATAAGCTATGATATTCCGGATAGGGTTATTGATGGCTATGGAATTAGCGATAGGATGATTGATAGGGCGATTGAAGCAAATATAAGCCTTGTGATTACTTGCGATAATGGAATTAGTGCTATTGATCAGGTTAAAAGATTACAAGAAAATGGGATTAAAGTTATAGTAACCGACCACCATCAAGTTTCAAAAAAAGAAGAGGGTGAATGGGTTGAGCAAATTTTGCCTCAAGCTGATTGCGTTATAAATCCAAAAAGACTTGACAATACTTATCCATTTGATGATTTGTGCGGAGCAGGAGTTGCTTTTAAATTAATACAAGCTTTGTACCAAAGACTTGATGGAGATATGGAATACTTATATGGTTTATTGGAATATGTAGCTATGGGAACGGTTTGTGATGTTGTTTCACTTACTGATGAAAATAGAATTTTTGTAAGAGAAGGTCTAAAAAGAATTAATAACACTGAAAAACTAGCTATAAAAGCCTTGATTGAAGAAAATTCTTGGAATAGAGAAGTTAGTGCTTATACGCTAGGATTTATAATTGGGCCATGCATGAATGCTACTGGTAGACTTTCTACTGCAAAACTTGCTATTGATATGCTCATGGAAGATGATATAGAAAAAATTCGTACTTATGCAAAAAAACTTGTTAGTTTGAATAATGAAAGAAAAGAATTAACCAATATAGGTCTTGAAAAAACTTTAGAAATTATAAAAGATAAAAAATATTATAATGATGATATTATTATTGTAGATGTTGAAAATATTGAAGAAAGTATTTGTGGAATTATAGCAGGAAGAATTAAAGAAAAATTTAATAAACCAACTATAATTATGACTGAGTCAAGTCAAGATGGAATTTTAAAAGGCTCTGGAAGAAGCATAGATGCTTATAATATTTACAAGGAAGTTTTTGAAATAAAAGACATACTTGAATCATTTGGTGGACATCCTATGGCTTGCGGACTTTCTATAAGAAGTGATAAGGTTGAGGAATTTAGGCAAAAATTAAATGATAAATCAAAATTAAAAAAAGATGATTTTGTAAATATTATAAATATTGATGCTCAAATACCTATAGACAAACTTTCACTCGAATTTGCCGAAAGTTTACAAAGACTAGAACCTTTTGGAAAAGACAATCCAAAAGCAAAATTTGCCGACAAAAATCTATTTATAAAAAATATAAATATGATTGGAAAAAACAATAATACCATGAAAATGATCTTAAATAAAAATGGTCGTGATATAGAAGCTATAAAGTTTAACGCACAAAAAGATTATAAATATTTAAGTGATAAATTTAAGGCAAATATAATAGGAAATAGAATTGACGCTGTATTTTATCCAGATATAAATGAATTTAATGGCAGAAGAAATTTACAAGTGAAATTAATAGATATAAGGTAGGTGATATTATGGCAAAAGATTTTCAAAAAGAATTTTTAAATTTCAAAAAAATTATTTTAAAAAATAATGAACATGCAGATATTAATTTAATAAAAAAGGCTTATGATTTTGCTGAATATCATCACAGAGGTCAAAAAAGAAATTCTGGAGAAGATTATTTTATTCACCCAATAGCTGTTGCAACAACTATATCTAATATGCAGTTAGATGACCAAACAATTTGCGCTGGATTGATGCATGATGTTTTGGAAGATACACCTGTAACAGAAGAACAAATGAAAGAAAATTTCGGGGAAGAAATAACTTTTTTAGTAGATGGAGTTACAAAGCTTAAAAAATTAAATTACAAAACAAAAGAAGAAAAACAAGCCGAAAATATAAGAAAAATGGTTTTGGCTATGAGTAATGACATTAGGGTTATTTTGATAAAGCTTGCTGACCGTTTGCATAATATGAGAACTTTGGAATATAAGACTGAAAAAAAACAAAAGCAAACAGCAAGTGAAACTTTGGAAATTTATGTTCCACTAGCACATAGGCTTGGAATATATACTATGAAATGGGAGCTTGAGGATTTATGTTTTAGGTATCAAAAACCTGAAGAATATTATGAGCTTGCTCAAATGGTTCACAATAAAAGAAGAGAAAGAGAAGCATACATAAATCAAATAATTGAAACTTTGGATAAGGCTCTTTCATCCTCAAATATAAATTATGAAATTTCTGGAAGACCAAAAGGTTTATTTTCAATTTATAAAAAAATGAATAGAAATAAAATTGAATTTAACGAAATTTATGATTTAACTGCCGTTAGGGTTTTGGTTGATACAGTTGCAGATTGCTATGAAGTTTTGGGAAAAGTTCATTCAATCTGGAGACCAATTCCAAATAGGATTAAAGATTATATTGGTCAGCCAAAACCAAATGGTTATAGGTCTTTGCATACAACAGTATTTGGAGAAGATTCTAAGCCATTTGAAGTTCAAATAAGAACAAGACAAATGCATTATGAATGCGAATATGGAATTGCAGCTCACTGGAAATACAAAGAAAACAAAAGTAAATCAACAGAATTTGATGAAAAACTTACATTTATAAGACAAATTATGGAATGGCAAAAAGAAGGTGGCAAGGACGTAGATAGTAAGGAATTTTTAGACACCTTAAAAGGAGATTTTTTCTCAAAAGAAATATATATATATTCTCCAAAAGGAGAGATTTATTCTTTGCCAGTAAATTCGTGTGCAATTGACTTTGCTTATAGAGTTCACACAGAAGTTGGAAATAAATGCGTTGGAGCCAAAGTAAATGGAAAAATTGTTCCATTTTCCCACAAGCTAAATACAGGAGATGTAGTTGAAATTCTTACAAGCAAGAATTCTCAAGGACCATCAAGAGATTGGCTAAATATGGTCCAATCAAACCAAGCCAAAAGCAAAATCAAACAATTTTTTAAAAGATATAGAAAAGAAGAAAATATTGAAATAGGAAAAGATTCCTTATACAGAGAACTTAGAAAATCAAACGAGATTTACAAAAAAGATATAAAAGATGATTGGCTAATAGAAATTGCAAACGACTTAGGTTATCCAACAAAAGATGAAATGTTTGCATCGATTGGATTTGGCAAAACAAATACAGATCAAATAATTCAAAAATTGATAAAAAAACACAAAGATGAATTGCCTAAAAAAATTGAAGATTTAGATATAAATAAGGTAAAACCAAAAAAATCTTTTTCTAATGAAGTAAGGGTAAGCGATCTTGATGACCAAGTGGATGTAAAATTTGCAAAATGTTGTAATCCAGTACCAGGAGATCAAATTGTTGGATATATTACAAAAGGAAATGGCATAAGCGTTCATGTAAGGACTTGCCCAAATATAACAAGCTTAAAATCTCCAGAAAGATTAATTGATGTATATTGGCAAAATAATTCTGATGATATGTTCCCTGTAAGAATACAAATTACAACAAAAGATAAAACTGGAATTATTTTTGAAATAACTAAATTAATTTCAACAGAAAATGTAAGCATTGAAGCGATGAATGTAAGAAGCAATGAAAATCACGAGGGAATTATTGATCTTACAGTTTCAGTTCCAAATACTGAAAAACTTAATGAATTAATTATGAAATTGAAAACAATAAAAATGATTGAAAGTATTTATAGGGTGAAAAGTTAATGAGAGCAATTGTACAAAAAGTAAAAAAAGCAAGTGTAAAAGTTTCTGATAAGTTGATTTCAGAAATAGGAGAAGGGTTATTAGTTTTTGTAGCTGTAACAGATTCTGATACAAAAAAAGATATTGATTATATAAAAAAGAAAATAGAAAAATTAAGAATTTTTGAAGACGACCAAGGTAAAATGAATTTGTCTGTAGAAGATGAGGGAGGAGAATTATTAATTGTAAGCCAATTTACCTTATATGGCGATGCAAGAAAAGGAAATAGACCTTCATTTATAAATTCATCAAGTGCAGATAAGGCAGAAGAATATTATGAAATATTGATTAAAGAGCTAAAAGATGATGGATTTAATGTGAAAACTGGAAAATTTCAAACACACATGGAAGTTTCATTAATAAATGATGGCCCTGTTACTATACAGCTTGATAGTGAAAGGTTGTATTAATGAATATTAAAAAAATCACTGAAGGGCCAATGATGGCTAATTGTTATGTAGTTTATGACGAAAATAAAAATGGATTTTTGATTGACCCAGTTTATCCAGGTGGAAAAATTGAAAATTATATAGATAAGAATAAAATTAATATAGAGTTTATTTTATTAACTCATACACATTTTGATCATGTGTTGGGGCTTGAATATTTTAAAAATAAATTGAATGTAGATGTTTATGCTAGTGATGATAGTAAAAATATTGCAAATGATCCAGACTATAATTTATCTAGAGGATATTGCAATATAAATGTAGAAATTGATTCATATTTAAAAGATGGTCAAGAATTTTCTCCATTCAAAATAAAAGCTATCAAAACTTCTGGTCATAGTTTAGATTCAATGTCATATAAAATTGAAGATGATATTTTTTCTGGAGATACTTTATTTAATTTATCAATTGGAAGAAGTGATTTTCCAGGAGGAAATTTTAACACTTTGATTAATTCTATAAAAAATAAAATATTTATATATGATGAAAAAACAAGGATCCATCCAGGACATGGAGAATCAAGTAATATTGGTTTTGAAAAAGAAAATAATCCATTTTTAAATTAGGAGGTTAGTATGGAATTTAAAAGAAGTCACATGTGTGGCGAACTTAGAGAAGAAAATATTGGAGATGAAGTTGTACTTATGGGCTGGGTTGCCAAAAAAAGAAATCTTGGCTCATTGGTGTTTATAGATCTTAGAGATAAAACAGGTATAACACAAATTGTAACACGTGAAGATGATAATGAAAATTATAAAATAGCAAAAGATGTAGCTGGAGAATATGTTTTGGAAGTTAAGGGAGAAGTTAGAGAAAGAGAATCTAAAAATCCAGAAATTCCAACAGGAAACATAGAAATAATAGCTAGTAAAATCAATATTTTAGATAAGGCAAAAACACCTCCTATTTATATTAAAGAAGATGATGATGTAAGTGAAAATTTAAAATTAAAATACAGATACCTTGATATGAGAAAACAATCAGTTCAAAAAAATCTAAAATTAAGATCTGATATTGTTAGGTGTATGAGAGAGTATATGTATGATAATGGATTTACAGAAGTTGAAACACCATTTCTTACAAAACCAACTCCAGAAGGAGCTAGAGATTATTTAGTTCCATCAAGAGTTAATCAAGGAAAATTTTATGCATTGCCACAATCTCCACAATTAATGAAACAATTGTTAATGATTGGTTCATTGGATAGGTATTTCCAAATAGTAAAATGTTTTAGAGATGAGGATTTAAGAGCAAATAGACAACCAGAATTTACACAACTAGATCTTGAATTAAGTTTTGCAGATCAAGATGATGTAATTAAAGTTAATGAAGGATTATTGAAAACACTTTTTGACAATTTTACTGACTATGATTTAAAACTTCCAATCCAAAGAATGGATTATTCTGAGGCTATGAATTCATACGGATCTGATAAGCCAGATTTAAGATATGGATATAAGATAAATGATATTTCTGAAATATTTAAAGATTGTGATTTTAAAGTTTTCACAGATAATATCAAAGAAGGTCATTCTGTTAGGGCAATTAATTTTAAAGGACAAGCAGGAAATTATTCAAGAAAGCAATTAGATAAATTAACAGATTTTGTAAAAGATTATGGCTTAAAAGGATTGAGTTTTATTAAATTTAATTCAAAAGATGATATAAATTCTTCTATTAAAAAATTCTTAACAGACGAAATTGTTAAAAATTTAATAGAAAAATTAGATATTTCTGATAATGATTTGATTTTAATTGGAGCTGATAAAAATAAAACTGTTCTTGAAGGACTTGGAGCTTTAAGAAGAAAAGTTGCAAAAGATCAAAATCTTTATGAAAAAGAATATGCTTTTTGTTGGGTTGTAAACTTCCCTATGTTTGAATATAGCGAAGAAGAAGACAGATACGTTTCTCAACACCATCCATTTACTATGCCAAATGAAGAAGACATTGATTTATTATTAACAGAGCCAGAAAAAGTAAGAACTCAAGCTTATGATATTGTAATAAATGGAGATGAGATGGGTGGAGGTTCAGTAAGAATAAACAATCAAGAACTTCAAGAAAAAGTATTTAAGGCTTTGAAATTATCTGATGATGACATAGAACAAAAATTTGGTTTCTTTATAGAAGCTTTACAATATGGAACACCTCCTCATGCAGGACTTGCTTATGGACTTGATAGGTTGGTAATGTTATTTGCAAAAACTGAAAATATAAAAGATATTATTGCATTTCCAAAAACTCAATCAGCAACTTGCCCATTAACTCAAGCTCCAAGTATAGTTGATGAAAAAAGTTTAAATGAGCTAAGTATTGAGGTAAAAGAATAAAAGGAGCATTGGATGCAAACTATTAGTAAAAAAGGAATAGTCGTAGAAAACTTAAATGGCAATGTAAAAGTAATGATTCAAAAGGAATCAGGATGTGGATCTTGCTCTTCATGTGGTGGTTGTGAAATAAAACCATCTTACTACACTACATTTACTAATGAAAATCTAAATCCTGGAGACTTTGTTTATCTAGATTCAGATGTAAAAACTGTAAATAGACTTTCTTATTTCACTTATTTATTTCCAGTTTTTATGATGATATTTGGAGCTGTTTTAGCCAATACAATATTTAAAGATAAGTTTCTAGATAATAATTTACTTACTGTTTTGTTTATATTTTTATTTTTAGCAATATCTATTTTTATTTTAAGAATGATGGACAAGAGATATGAAAATAAGGATATAATTACAATAAGAAAAGCCTAATATAGATAAGGTTAGCTTTGCTAACTTTATCTATTTATTTATCTTAAAATTAATGGAGAATATAATGAACGCACCAATAGTTACACTGGTAGGAAGAACTAATGTTGGGAAATCGACATTATTTAATAAATTAGTTGGAAAAAGAAAAGCTATTACAGAAGATGTGAATGGGGTCACTAGAGATAGGGTTTATGACAAAGTTGAATGGATAGGTCATGAATTTATACTAGCAGATACAGGTGGACTTGATATTTCAAATAAAGAACTTATGAATCAAGAAATAAAGTCTCAAGTTGAAAAAGCCCTATTAGAAAGTGATTTAATTCTTTTTGTTGTAGATGGAAGAGAAGGAATAAATCCACACGATTATGAAATAGCTGATGAAATTAGAAAATATAATAAAAAAGTTATAGTTGTAGCAAACAAAATTGATGGAGCAAATATACCAGATCATATTTATGATTTTTATCAATTTGGTTTTGATGATTTGATTAGTACATCTGCAGAAGGTTCAAAAAATCTTGGAGATTTGTTAGATAAAATTGTTGGTTTTATAGATTTTTCTAAATTTGATACAGATTTAGATGCTACAAGAATAGCAATAATTGGAAAACCTAATGCTGGCAAATCATCTCTTGTAAATCATCTTTTGAATGAAGAAAGAATGATTGTTACCGATATTGCAGGAACTACAAGAGATGCCATAGATACTTATTGGCAATATAAAGGCAATAATTATGTTTTGATTGACACGGCAGGACTTAGGAGAAAAAATAAAGTAAGCGATAATATAGAATATTATGCTAATCAAAGAACTTTTGATGCTGTTGATAGCTCAGAAATTTGTTTATTTTTAATAGATGCAACAGTTGGAGTAACTGAACAAGATACAAAAATAGCAGGATATGCTCACAACCAGAAAAAAGCAATTATAATTGCTGTTAATAAATGGGATAAGGTTCAAAAAGAAACAAATACAATGAAAAATATGGAAAAAGAAATTAGAAATAAGCTTTCTTTTGCTTTATATGCCCCAATTATTTTTATTTCGGTTCTAAAAGGACAAAGGATTACAGATCTTTTGAATTTAATTGAAATTGTAAATAGCAATTATCACACAAGAATAAAAACTGGAGTATTAAATACTATCTTGCAAGATGCAATAATGATGACAGCACCTCCTCAAGATAAGGGAAAAAGATTGAAAATATTTTATATCTCACAAGTTCAAACTGCTCCACCAAAGTTTTTATTGCATGTAAATGACAAAGAGTTGATGCATTTTTCATATCAAAGATATTTGGAAAATCAAATAAGACAAAATTACAGTCTTCAAGGAGTACCTTTTACTTTTGAAATTAGAGAAAGGAAAGAAAAATGAAATTTGTTTTAGTTGCACTTTTTTCATATTTAATTGGCTCTATCCCTTTTTCTTATATAATTGCTAAAGTTTTTTTCAAAAAAGATATAAGAAGTATGGGAAGTGGAAATCCTGGAACTACAAATGTATTTAGAAATTTTGGAGCACTTGCAGGTTGCTTTTGCTTGTTTTTAGATATGGCTAAAGGATTAGTGGCAGTTTATTTTTCCATGTTTTTCCTTGGCGAAAAATATGCTTTAACTGCTCTTATTTTTGTAGTTTTAGGGCATATATTTTCAATTTTTTTAAAATTTAAGGGCGGAAAAGGGGTAGCAACATCTGCTGGAGCATTGTTTGCTTATGATTTGAGAGTTTTCTTGTGTCTATTAATTTTATTTTTAATAGTTTTTTTACTTACAAGAACAGTTTCCAAAGCATCATTAACTGCAAGTTTACTTGCTCCATTTATTTCTTATTATTTTCAAGGTCTAAGTGCCTTTACATTAATTATATTATTTGTAGCAATTACAATAATAATTGAACATAGGTCAAATATAATTAGAATTAAAAATCACGAAGAAAAGAAAATGTTTTAAAGGAGTATTATGAAAATTTCAATTATTGGAGCAGGAAGTTGGGCAAGTGCTATTGCTGATTTTCTTTCAAAAGACAATGAAGTTTTAATGTATGCTAGAAATATTGAAGATGTAGATAATATAAATAATTTGCATATCAATAAAAAATATTTTGCTGATATAAAATTAAGTGAAAATATAAAGGCTACTAATAAAATAGAAGACTTATTAGAAAATAAAATAATTATAAATGCTATACCAACTCAAAAGACAAGAGAAGTATTAAGCAATATAAAAGATGGACTTGATGAGAAAATTTTGGTTAATTTATCCAAAGGAATAGAAATTAAAACATTAAAAAGAATATCACAAGTAATTTACGAATTAAATCCAAATTGCACTTATGCAGTTTTGTCAGGGCCAAGTCATGCTGAAGAAGTTATTAGAAAAATGCCTACAGCTTTGGTTTGTGCTTGTGAAGATGAAAAAATCGCAAAAGAAATTCAAGATATATTTTCAAAATATTATTTAAGAGTATATACTTCAACTGATGTTATAGGCTGTGAAATTGGTGGAGCTATAAAAAATGTACTAGCTTTTGGTATAGGAATGGTTACAGGTTTAGGATTTGGAGATAATACCAAGGCTGCGATTATGACTAGAGGAATCTATGAAATGAATAAATTTGCCATAAGCCAAGGAGCAGATAGAAAAACAATAAATGGACTTTGTGGAATAGGAGATTTGATTGTTACTGCTACAAGTATGCATTCAAGAAATAATAGGTGTGGGATATTATTTGGAAAAGGCTATTCATTAGATGATGCTTGTAAGGAAGTTAAAACAGTTGTTGAGGGAATACCAACTACAAAGGCTCTTTACAATCTATCAAAAAAAGAAAATATAGAGCTACCTATTACAAATGAAATTTATAAGGTGATTTTTGAAAATAAAAATCCAAAGGATTCTGTAGAAGTTTTGATGAATAGAGATAAAAAAAGCGAATATTAGATTGGATGTGTTATGAGTATAAAAGATAATATTGATGATTTAAAAAAAGACTTAGAAAATTATGATGCTAATCTTTTGGCTGTAACAAAAACTCATGGAATAGATAAAATTATGGAAGTTTACAATTACGGTTTAAGGGATTTTGGAGAAAATAAAGTTCAAGAATTAATAGAAAAAAAAGAAAAAATGCCAGAAGATATTAATTGGCATTTGATAGGTCATTTACAAACTAATAAGGTTAATAAAATTGTAGGAGAGGTTTCTTTAATTCATTCTGTTGATTCTTTAAAAATTTTAAAAAAGATTAATAGCCGTGCAAAATCTTTATCAATTGTTCAAGATTGTTTGATACAAGTAAATATTTCAAAAGAAGAAACAAAGTCAGGATTTTTTGTTGACGAGATTGATAAAGTTATTGAAGAGGCTTCAAAATTAGATAATATTAACATAAAAGGTTTAATGACTATGGCTCCTAATACAGAAGATGAAAATCTTATTAGAAATTGCTTTAGGGAACTTAAAAAAATATTCGAAAAATTATCCAATTTAAGTTATAATAATATTGAAATGAAATATCTTTCTATGGGAATGACTCATGATTATAAAATAGCTCTTGAAGAAGGAGCTAATATAATTAGAGTTGGATCAAAAATATTTGGTAAAAGGATGTATAAAAATGTTAGATAAATTTAAAGAATTTATAGGAATTGACGATGATTACGATGAATATGATGAGGAAGTTGATGAAGAGGAAGAAGTAGAAAAAACTAGCGAAAAAACTGAAAAAACTTATAGCCCTAGCTCAACTTATGATTTTAGTAGTACAATGAGCTCAGATAACGCTAAGACAAGCTCCTATTCATCATTTTCAAATGATTATTCTTCTAATAACAAAGCTAGAAAAATTAGGGGAGGAGACAATATAGTTAGTATGAATAGTAATAATAGAAGCTTCGGAAAAAGCACATCAAATTCTTTTAGAATTTCTATTCAAGAACCATTAAGCTACGATGAAGATGGTCCAAAAATTGTTGATGATATTTTAGATAAAAAAGTTGTAGTATTAAATCTTGAAATGCTTGAAGTTGACAAAAAAAGACAAATTTTAGATTTTGTATCTGGTGCTGTTTATGCTCTTGAAGGAACAGTAGAAAAAGTTTCTAAAGGAATTTTTGTAATTTGTCCAAAGGGCGTAGATATTGATAATTATGTAGAAGATCAAATTTCTAGCGGAAATTACAATCAATTATAATTTGTAATTTAATAAATCTTTTATGAAATTAGAATATAATATTGATTTTGTTGAAGATAAGTCTGTCAAAGCAAATATAAAAAAAGCTATCTCTTTATTAGAAAAATCATTTTATACTAGAAAGGAAGTTTCAAGTTTTTTCTTAAATCCATTTGAGATTTCTGTATTAAATGATATAGCAAAAATTAATAATATAGAGATAGTTTTTTTGTCATGCAATGAATCTAGCGAAAGACAAATATTTGTTGCAAATCCTTATTCAAATGAAATTAATAATAAAGACTACATAAGTGTATTAGAATTCAAAAAAAATAATATAAAACATCCAGATGTCCTTGGAGCACTTTTAAATTTAGGTCTTGCAAGAAATGATATTGGGGATATTTATGTTGGAGATGAAATTTGCGAATTTGTAGTTTTAAATAAGGATAAGGATTTTGTTAAATTTAACCTAAGTAAAATAAAAAATGAAAGAGTAAATATTGATTTTAAAAAAGATAATATTTTAAATTTGCCAAAAATTGATTATATAGACAATAGAGGATTTGTTTCTTCGCTTAGACTTGATAATATTGTTAGTGAATTTATAAATCTTTCAAGGTCAAAGGCAAAAATTTTAATTCAAAGAAGGTTAGTTAAGGTTAATTATCAAATTATTGATAATCCTTCAAAAATTATTGATGAAGATTCTTTAATATCAATTAGAAAAGAAGGCAGATTTATTTTTGATAAGGTAATAGGAAAGAGTAAAAAAGATAATTATCACATAGAATATAGGAAGTATAAATGATTTACACAATTTTAATAATTATTGGAATAATACTAGATAGGTTTACAAAAGCCTATGCAATATCACATTTTATTGAAAATCCAGTTTTTACAAATTTTATTAATTTTCTTTATGTAGAAAACAGGGGGGCGGCTTTTGGAATATTGCAAAATAAGAGAATATTTTTTCTTATATTGACTTTAGTTGTTGTTATTTATTTATTGTATTATTTCATTAGAAACATAAAAAGCAATCCAAAATTATTAAACATTTCATTATCTTTAATTGTTTCTGGAGCTTTAGGGAATTTCTATGACAGATTATTTCATGGATTTGTTGTAGATTTTATAGAATTTTCTTTTTTTGATTTTCCAGTTTTTAATGTAGCAGATATTTTGGTTACAACTGGATCAGTTTTGTTGATTATTTTTATAATTTTCGGAAAAATGGATGGAGAAGAAAATGTCAGTTCAAATAGGAAATGATTGGGATGAAATTTTAAAAGATGAATGGAAAAAAGATTATTATATTAGATTAAGAAAAAATCTTATTAATGAATATAAAAATTATACAATTTATCCAAATATGTATGATATTTTTAATGCATTAAAAAAAGTTTCTTATGAAGATACAAAAGTTGTAATATTAGGACAAGATCCTTACCATGGTGTGGGGCAAGCTCATGGATTTTCTTTTTCTGTTCAAGAAGGTATAAAAACACCTCCATCATTGTTAAATATTTACAAAGAATTACATGATGATTTAGGCTTATATATACCTAATAATGGAAATTTAATTAAATGGGCTAATCAAGGAGTTTTGTTATTAAATTCCACATTAACAGTTAGAGCTCATCAAGCAAATTCTCACAAAGACATAGGGTGGACAATATTAACTGATAATATTATAAAATTATTAAATCAAAGAGAAAAACCTCTTGTATTTATTCTTTGGGGCAAGTTTGCTCAATCTAAAGAAGAGCTAATAACAAATAATAGACATTTAATTTTAAAAAGTGCTCACCCATCTCCATTCGCAGCTCATAGAGGATTTTTTGGTTCAAAACCATTTTCAAAAACCAATGATTTTTTAATAAAAAATAATATGAGTCCAATTGATTGGCAAATAGAAGAGACTGTTGCAAAATGATTTATTCATTCTGTAACAGTCTCTTTTTCGATTAAAAATTTCATAATATTTAAGATATTTTCACAAGAAAAAATCTTATCTTCCATTATGGATATTAAATTTTTATTTATTTTATACTTTCCTTTATTTTCGATATTAAAATTATTAACTGTTACAAAACCCGATGAATTTTTTGATAATTTCCCATACAAAACTATAATTTTTAATTCAATAGAATAGTCGTTAATATTTAATGAATAGTTTTCTCCACGAAAATATGATTTTTTTAAAATTTTATTGGAAATAAAATTTATATAGGCAATATCCTTATCAATATAAGCACTATCTAAGTGAATTTTGTAATTATTTATTTCAAATGAAAGTTCATCATTAATAATTTCTTCAATGTTAGCAATAGCTTCTGTTGCTATTAAGTCATTTTTATTATGAATTAATATAGGCCGTGGATTGTTCCTATTTTTAATATCATCACTTAATTTACTAATAACCTTGTATCGAGATGGGTCATTTCTTTCTATTCCAACAATTTTTTCAATATTAGTAAGTTTCATAGAATCAAATTCAATTAATTTTCTTTTATTCTTTATAATTTTATAAAGGTCCAAATTAATTTGCCATATTGGTTCTTCTTTATTTTCTATTAATCTAATATTTAAAAAAGGTAGGTCAAAAATATCTCCATTATAGGTTATTAATTTTTTGTTTTGAATTTTTTCTTTATAAATTTTTAATAATTTTACTTCTTCTTTATCATTTTTTGAAAAATATTGGTCTATATAAAATTTATTTTTTTTATAATCAAAATATATTAGTCCTAAAACTACAAGCTTATCTTTTTTTGGATCAAGTCCTGTAGTTTCAATATCTAAAATACATTCATCTTTTTTTAAATTTTTCCCATAAAAAGGGTATCTAACACATAACATACTTATACTATACCTTATATTTGATTTATTTTCTTTCTAATAATATAATAAATAAGTTAAAGGATGTGATAAAATGATATATTTAGATAATGCTGCTACAACAAAAATGTATGATGAAGTTATTGATATAGAAAAAGATTTTGAAAAAAATTTTTTTGCCAATCCATCAGCCTTACATAGTTTTGGTATGGATGTGGAAAATAAAGTAAAAGAGGCTAGAAAAATTATTTCCTCTTATATAAATGCAAATGAAAGTGAAATTTATTTTACAAAAGGAGCAACAGAATCCAATAATATAGTAATAAATTCATTAGCAGGCGAAAATAATAAGGCAATAACAACAAAATTAGAACATTCGTCTGTTATTGATGCTTTTGATAATTCAATTTATAAGGAAGTAAAACTTATTTCAAATGATGAATTTGGATTTGTTGATGTTGATAAATTAGAAAAAGCTATTGATGAAAAAACAAAATTAGTATCAATAATTTATGTTCAAAATGAAATAGGAAGTATTCAAGATATAAGAAAAATTTCTGATGTCATTAAGAAAAAAAATAAGGATATTTTATTTCATATAGATGCAACTCAAGCATTAGGTAAAATTTCATGTGATGTAAAAAAATTAGGAGTTGATGCTATGAGCTTTTCATCACATAAAGTTCATGGACCAAAAGGAATTGGTGGTTTATATATTAAAAATTCCTTTAAAAATAAAATTAAACCCTTAATGTATGGGGGAAGGCAAGAAATATTTTCTTCAGGAACAACCAATGCTCCTGCAATTTACAGCTTTGCTAAGGCATTAGAATTATCAAAAGAAAAAGAAGATTTTTCTTATGTTAAAAATTTAAATATTTATTTAAGAAATAAAATTTTGGATAAATTTTCTGATATTCAAGTAAATTCTCCCTTAGAAAATTCAAGCCCTTATATATTAAATATATCTTTTGGTAAAATAAAATCAGAAGTTTTACTTCACATGCTAGAATCAGATGAAATTTATGTATCAAGCGGTTCAGCTTGCTCAAAAGGAAATAATAGCAGGATACTTTCAGCACTTAATTTAAATGAAAAATATATTGATGGAGCTATTAGATTTTCATTTTCAAATGATATTTCCATCGAAGATTTGGATTTTGTAGCTGAGAAATTATATGCTTATGTAGAAGAAATAAGAAAGGTGTTTTAATGGAAGATTTACTATCAGTAAGCTTTGGGGAATTGTTTTTAAAAGGAAAAAATAGAAATAAATTTTTTAAGGCTGCAATCGATAATATAAAAAGAAATATAAAAGACATTGGCTATGAAGATATGTATCTTGAAAGCTCAAAATTATATATAAATGCCGATAAAAATGATTTTGATGATCTTATTAGAGAAATAAAAAAAGTTTTTGGAATAATTTATATTTCCGAGATAAAAAGATGCGATAAAAAAATCGAATCAATTGAAGATGCTTTAAAAGAAATCTTGGATAATATGGATATAAAAAATAAAAGTTTTAAAGTTATAACAAATAGAGTTGATAAATCATTTGAAATAAAATCTCCAGAATTTTCACAAATGATTGGCGGATTTATTTTAAAAAATTATGCAAAAGAAAATAATTTAAAAGTTGATGTTCATAATCCTGATTTTAAAGTTTTTATTGACATTAAAAAATACGCCTATGTTTATGCAAATAGGCACGAAGGAATTGGAGGACTTCCACTTGGATCAAGTGGAAATGGATTATTGTTATTGTCAGGAGGAATTGATTCACCAGTTGCAGGATTTATGATGGCAAAAAGAGGAATGAGAATTAATTGTTTGCATTTTCATTCTTATCCATTTACATCAAAAAGAGCTTTGCAAAAAGCTATAGATTTAGGAAAAATATTATCCCAATACACTGGTAAAATGAGAATATATTCTGTAAATATGGCAGAAATTTACAAGTCAATAAATAAAAATTGCCATAGAAATCAAACAACAATTTTATCAAGAAGATTTATGATGAGAATAGCTGAAAAAATTTCAGAAAAAAATAGTTATGATGCTTTAATTACAGGAGAAAGTTTAGGTCAGGTTGCAAGCCAAACAGTAGAGTCTATGACTGTAATAGAAGATGCAACAAAACTTCCAATTTTTAAACCATTAATTGCGCTTGATAAAACAGAAATAATAGATAGGGCACTATTCATTGGTTCTTATGAAAAAAGTATTGAACCTTATGATGATTGTTGCTCAATTTTTGCCCCATCAAATCCAATTACAAAACCAAAATTAAAATATATAAAAGAAAGTGAAAGTAATTTAGATATTGAAAATCTAGAAAATAAGGCAATTGAAAATATGGAAATATTTGATATATAAGTTGACAAAACTTGTATTTATTGGTAATATATTATGGTAAACCGCTCAGTATGGGTACTGATCACCTTGACTGGCGAGAATCTAAATAGGAGGTGTACTATGTACGCTATAATTAAGACAGGTGGAAAACAATATAAAGTATCAGAAGGCGATCTAGTTAGAGTTGAAAAACTTAATGCAGAAATAGGAGATAGTGTAAGCTTTGAAGATGTACTATTAGTAAAAAGTGATAGTGATTTAAAAGTTGGAACTCCAATAGTTGAAAATGCAAAAGTTGAAGCTACTGTAAAAGATCAAGCTAAAGACAAAAAAATAGTTGTGTTTAAATATAGACCTAAAAAAGCATCAAAAACTAAAAAAGGTCATAGACAACCATATACTTTAGTTGAAATTAACAATATTTCTTGTTAATGATTGATGTTACTTTATTAATAAAAAATGAAAAAAGATTAGGATTTGCAATAAAAGGTCATGCAAATTTTGATCAACACGGATATGATATAGTTTGTGCTGCAGTATCAATTTTATCATACACAGCAGTAAATACCTTAGATTATTACGAATTAGAATTTGATTTTTTTGATGATGATAATGAAATGAAAGTTTCATTAGAAAATCCTAATGAAAAATCAGAAATTATTTTAAATAATTTTGAAATAGGTATTAAAACTTTACTCACAAATTATAATGAATATGTTAATTTAAATTATAGGGAGGTTTAGGATGTTTTTAAACATAAACTTACAAAGATTTTCTAGTAAAAAAGGAGTTTCTTCTTCTAAAAACGGTAGAGATTCTAATGCAAAAAGACTTGGCGTTAAAAGAGCTGATGGACAAACAGTAAATGCTGGAACAATTATCGTTAGACAAAGAGGAACAAAAATTCACCCTGGCGAAAATGTAAAAAAAGGTGGCGATGACACACTTTTTGCTGTATGCCAAGGAGTAGTTAAATTTGAAAGAAAAGGAAAAAATAGAAAACAAGTTTCTGTATATCCAAAGCAAGACATTGCTTAATAGAGAACTAGCTTGCCCACGGGCAAGCTTTTTTTGTAAAAAGGAAATTTACACCAATGATTGATTATGCAAAAATCGAACTTCAAGCGGGAAAAGGTGGAGATGGTGCAGTCGCCTTCAGAAGAGAAAAATATGAACCTACAGGAGGGCCTGCAGGTGGAGATGGAGGAGATGGAGCAAGTATTTATATAAAAGCTACAAATTCCCTTTCAACCCTTGAAGAATATAGATATAAAACAAAATATAAAGCAACAAATGGCGAAGACGGTATGGGTAAAAAAAGATTTGGAAAAAAAGGAGAAGATCTTTATTTATATGTACCAGTTGGAACAATTGTTAGAGAAAGTACAAGCGGAAAAATTATAAAAGATTTGAAAAAAAATGGAGAAGAATTTCTAATAGCAAAAGGTGGCAAAGGTGGAAAAGGAAATGTTCATTACAAATCTTCCACAAGGCAGGCTCCACGTTTTGCTCAAAATGGAAAAGAAGGTCAAAAAATAACTATAAGCCTTGAGCTTAAAATTTTGGCTGATGTCGGTTTGGTTGGACTTCCAAATGTAGGAAAATCAACCTTGATTTCTGTTATTTCTAAAGCAAAACCAAAAATTGCAAATTACCATTTTACAACTCTTGATCCAAATCTAGGAGTCGTTAAAATTGATAAAGAAAGATCTTTTATAGTTGCTGACATTCCAGGACTAATAGAAGGTGCCAATGAAGGCTTAGGTCTTGGCCATGATTTTTTAAAACACGTTCAAAGATGTAAAATTCTTGTTCATTTAGTAGACATTTCAGGTTTTGAAGGACGAGATCCTATTGAAGATTTTGAGCTTATAAATAAGGAATTAAAATTATTTGATGAAAATCTTTATAACAAATATCAAATAGTTGCTCTTAATAAATCAGACTTAGATTTTAATGAAAATTATAAAAAGTTTGAAGAAAAATACTCAGATAAATATAAAATTTTTAGAATTTCAGCTGCTACAACAAATGGAATCAAAGATTTGATTGATGAAGTTTCAAGAGTTTTATATAATTTTGAAGATGAACAATACGATCTTGATGAAAAAGTCGATGAAGCTTATCTTGAAGAATTTTATGATAGGTCAATTGCAAGTGATGAATTAAATTTTGAAATAGAAGATGGGATTTATGTTTGCAACGGATATAGAATCGATAAGCTTTTAGAAAAAGTTAATTTAGATGATTATGATAGTCGTATGTATTTCGAAAAAAATCTAAGAGAAATGGGTGTTTTTGAAAAATTTGTAGAAATGGGAATCCAAGAAGGAGATTCTGTTGCTATAGGAGATATAGTTTTTGATTATTATGAATAGGAGATAAAATGATTTCAGGAAAAGAAAGATCATATTTAAAATCTTTAGCTCATGATTTAAAGCCAATTGTTAATATAGGAAAAAATTCATTAACTGATGAGGTAATTACTTCAATTGATGAGGCTTTGGAAAAAAGAGAGCTTATAAAAATAAAAATACTAAACAATAACTTAGACGATAATGATGAAATTGTTGATGAAGTTATTGAAAAATTAAATTGTGAATTCGTTTCTCATTTAGGTAATATTTTTACCATATATAGAGAAAGCAAGAAAAATAAAAAGATAGATTTATAATGAAAATTGGTCTATTTGGTGGTACATTTGACCCAATTCATATTGGACACATGATATTGATGGAAAATGTGATTAATAATTTGGATTTGGATAAAATATATGTTCTTCCAAATTCAAATCCACCACACAAATTAGAAAATAAAAAAACAGCCTTAAATTTAAGGCTAAAAATGGTAAATGAAACAATAAAAGACAATCCAAAACTAGAAATAAATGATTATGATTATAGAGATAATGAAATTCACTATACCTTTGATACAATTAATTATTTTAAAAAATCTTATCCTAATGATGAATTTTTCTTTATAATGGGCGAAGATTCATTTCTTGATATTGAAAAATGGAAAAATTACAAAGAAATATTAAAAGAAAATTTGATTATTTTTAAAAGATATAGCAACAAAAATTTTTCTCTTATATCTAAAATAAATCAAGTAAGAAAGTATAATAAAAATATATACCTAATTGATAATATAGCTTTAGATATTTCATCAACTTTAATAAGAAACTTAGTAAAAGAAAATAAAAGTATCAGATATTTGGTAAATGATGAAGTTATAAATATCATTAAAGAGGAGAAATTGTATGTTTGATTTTTCTAAATATAAAGACAAGCTTAAAAATGATATTGGAGAAAAAAGATTTAATCATGTAATCAGAGTTAAGGATATGGCTTTAAAAATCAATAAAAATATAGATATTGAGAAAATAAAAACAGCAGCTTTATTACACGATTGTGCAAAATATAATGAAAAATATTATTTAGATAAGTATAAGAAATATTGTGATTTTTCAAATGAAATTATTAGCAATAAAGCAATTTTACATTCATTTTTAGGACCTATTGTTGCTAAATATGAATATGGTGTAGATGATGAAGAAATTTTAAATGCAATTAAATATCATACTACTGGAAAAGAAAATATGACTGATTTTGAAAAAATAATTTTTCTTGCAGATGCTTGCGAAGAAAATAGAAATTATGAAGGTGTAGATAAATTAAGAGAGTTAGCCTTTAAAAATTTGGATGATGCTGTTTTATTTAGCTTAGATGGAACTATAAAGTCACTGGTTGATAGGAAGATGGTAATATTTCCTTTGACTATAAAAGCAAGAAATTATTTATTAAGGGAGAAAAATGGGTAAATTAGATATTATAGTAAAAACTTTAGAAGATAAACAAGCTTATGATATTAAAGTTATTGATCTTGAAAATAAATCTTCAATAGCTGATTATTTTGTACTTGCTACTGGAAATTCAATTAATCAAAATAAAGCTTTAATAGAATATATTGAGGAAAATCTTAAAAAAGAAGGATTTGAAGTTTTATCTATTGAAGGATTGAGAGAAGGAAAATGGATTTTAATGGACTGTGGAGAAGTGATAGTTCATATATTTTCATCAAATCAAAGAGAATTTTATAATATAGAAGATTTATGGGAGTCATAAATTATCGTTTAATAGAGGTATTTTATGGAAACTGATAAAAAAGATAAGATTATCATTGCTTTGATAATTGGAATTGTTATTGTTATATCTCGAAATTTTGTTTCAAGTCAAAATAATGATGAGCTTGTATTTGAAAAACAAGGCTTATCAATTGAAATGAAATCAACTGATGATAAGAAAAATAATGATGATAATAAACTAAATTCTGAATCTAAAAATTCTATTAAAAAAGTACATATTAGTGGTGAAATTAATAAGCCTGGAGTTTATCAAATAAATGAAGATTATAGATTAGAGGATTTAGTAAATGATGCGGGAGGGCTTACTGAAAACGCTGATATTGATAAAATAAATTTGGCATTAAAGCTTGAAGATCAAATGAGAATAATAATTCCAAACATCAATGACAAAAATAATGATGTGGAAGTTTCTACAAATCAACTTATTAGTCCCGTAGAAAAAATTGACGATAAAAAAGTTAATATTAACAAAGCTGATAAGGCTCAGTTGATGACTTTGCCAAATATTGGAGAAAAAAGAGCGCAAGCTATTATCGAATATAGAGAAAAAAACAAATTTAATAAGATTGAAGATATTAAAAATGTATCTGGCATTGGGGATAAGTATTTTGAAGCGATGAAAGATATGATAGTGATAGATTGAGGAGTAAATATGAAATTATCAACTAGAGGTAGGTATGGACTTAGAGCTATACATTATTTAGCAGAAAATGAAGATAATGGATATATTTCAGTTTCTGATATTTCTAATGCCTTAAAGTTGCCAGAAAATTACTTAGAACAATTAATAAGAATACTAAAAAGAAATAATTTAGTAATATCAGCAAGAGGTGCTAAGGGAGGTTACAAACTTTCTAGAAATTCAAGTGAAATTACAGTTGGAGATGTTTTGAGAGTATTGGAAGGCGAAATGACCTCAAGTGAATGCGTAGCTGATAGAAATAACTGTAATAATTCGGAATGTGAAGCTTATTATGTTTTTGCAAAAATTGATGATGCTATCAACAAGGCAGTTAATTCAATAACTATAAAAGATATGGTTAATGAAAAACTATAAATAGGAGAAAATTATGAGAAAACTAGGAATGAACGAACTTAGAAAAGAATATTTGAATTTTTTTGGCTCTAAAAAAAATCATACAGTATTAAAATCATTTTCTTTGATACCAGAAGATGATGAATCATTACTTTTGATTAATGCTGGTATGGCACCATTAAAAAAATATTTTACTGGCGAAAAGAAAATGAAAAATAACAGAGCTACATCTTCACAAAGATGTATAAGGACTGGAGATATTGAAAGAGTTGGAATAACTGAAAGGCATGGAACTTTTTTTGAAATGCTTGGCAATTTTTCTTTTGGAGATTATTTTAAGAGAGAAGCTATACATTGGGCATACGAATTTTTAACAGTTAATCTTGAAATTGATAAAAATCTTTTGTGGGTTTCAGTTTATGAAAATGATGATGAAGCATTTGATATTTGGCATGACGAAATAGGAATTGCCAAAGATAGAATTTTAAGATTTGGAAAAGAAGATAATTTTTGGGAACTAGAAGTAGGTCCATGTGGCCCAGATTCAGAAATTTTTGTTGACAGAGGTATAGAAAAAGCTGTTGATGAAAATGATAATAAACCAGGAAATGATGATTCAGATAGGTTTATGGAAGTTTGGAACTTAGTTTTCACTCAATTTAATAAAAACGCAAATAAGGAATATATACCATTAGCTCATCCAAATATTGATACAGGAATGGGACTTGAAAGAATGGCAATGGTTCTTCAAAATAAAGACAATATTTTTGAGGTTGATGTAAACCAAAATATTATCAAAGAAATTGAAGAATTATCAAATAAAAAATACAAGGAAAATAAAAAAGATGATATTTCTATAAGAGTTATTGCAGATCACGCTAAAGCTATGACTTTTATGGTATCAGACGGCATTCAACCTTCAAATGAAAAAAGAGGATATGTTTTAAGAAGACTAATAAGAAGAGCATTTAGACATGGAAAACTATTAGGAATTGAAGGAGAATTTTTATCATCTATTGTTGATTGCGTTATTGATTCTTATAAAGTTGAGTATGATGAACTTACAAAAAATAGAGAAAAAATCATTAATATTATAGAAAAAGAAGAAGAAAATTTCCAAAAAACAATTGACAGTGGTCTGGATATTTTAAATTCTTATATTAAAGAATTAAAAGAAAATAATAAAGATATACTTAGAGGTAAAGATGCATTTAAATTGTACGATACTTACGGTTTTCCATTAGATTTGACAAAAGAAATTCTTGACGAAAATGATTTAAAAGTTGATACAAAAGAATTTGATGAATATATGGAAAATCAAAGAAATCTTGCAAGAAATGCAAGAAAATCTGATGCAGGTTGGTCTCTTGAATCGATAAATGTAGATGAATTTAAACAAACAGAATTTGTAGGTTATGAAAATTTTGAAATCAAAGCAAACATTATTGGCTTATTTGATAATAAAGAAAAAGTAAACTTTATAAAAAAAGGTCATAAGGGTATAATTGTAAGTGATAAGACTTCTTTTTATGCAGAAGGTGGCGGACAAGTAGCTGATACAGGATTTATTATCACAGATGATGCAAAAGCAAGAGTTTATAATGTACAAAAGAAAAAAGATGTTATACTTCATTATGTTGAAGTTGAAGAAGGTAAATTAGAATTTTGTAATGCATTATTTAAAGTTAATAAACAAAGAAGATTAGATATAACAAGAAACCATACTGCAACACATTTACTAGATCAAGCTTTGAGAAATTTATTAAGTGATGAAGTTAAGCAAGCTGGATCATTAGTAGATGAATATAAATTAAGATTTGATTTTACTTATCCAAATGCTTTAACTAAGGATGAAATCAAGAAAATAGAAGATGAAGTAAATGAAAAAATCAGAGAACAATTGCCTGTAAAAAAAGAAATTATGTCTTATAAAGAATCAGAAAAACTTGGAGCTATAGGTTTATTTGAAGATAAATATAAAGATATGGTTAGAGTTGTTTCAGTTTCTGATTATTCAAAAGAATTATGTGGTGGATGTCATGTAAATAATTCATCTGAGATTTTAATGTTTAAAATAATTCAAGAATCATCTGCAGCTTCAGGCATAAGAAGAATTGAAGCTATAACAGGAAAAAAAGTTTATGAATATTTAAATAATAATATAGAATTAATTAACTCAATTTCTGATGAATTAAAAACAAACCCTAAAAATATATTGTCAAGAGCTAAATCTTTAAATGAAGAAATAAAACAGCTCAAAGATGACATTCAAAAGCTAAAGGAATTCAATGAAAAAGATATTTATAAAGATATGGAAAGTGAAGTTAAGGATATTAATGGTATAAATCTTTTAGTTCACAAATTTGATAATGAAGATCTTGATACATTGAGAAATTTTGAAAACAGAATAAAAGACAAATACAAAGATTTAATAATTGTATTTGCTACTGTAAAAGATAATAAAATAATCTTTACAGCATCTGTTTCTGATTCATTAACAGATAAATACAATGCAGGAAAAATTGTCAAAGAAGTTAGTAAAATAACAGGTGGAAATGGTGGAGGAAAGAAAAATTTCGCTCAAGCTGGAGGTAAAGATATTTCTAAACTAGATGAAGCTTTAGAAAAAGTTTATGATTTAATATAAGGAGAAATTATGTCAGACAAAAACTTCAATGAAACTATGCGTTTCGATCCACAAGATGAGAAAAAAGTTGATATAAGAGAAATTATTACAGAAGTTTATAATGCTTTAGAAGAAAAAGGATATAAACCAACAAACCAAATTATTGGATATTTAATTAGTGGAGATCCTACTTATATTACAGGACACAAAAATGCTAGAAAATTGATAAGACAAGTTGATAGAGATACTATTCTAGAAGAAATATTAAAATATTATATTAATGAGTAGAATTATGGGATTAGACTTGGGTGATAAAACAATCGGAGTCGCATTAAGCGATCCGTTTTTTATCACTGCCCAAGCCTATATTACAATTAAAAGAAAAAAAGCAAGTTTAGATATTGAAAAATTAATTGAAATAATTAATGAAAAAGAAGTAAATTTAATAATTATTGGACTTCCAAAAAATATGAATAACACCTTAGGACCTCAAGCCATGAAGGTGATTTCTTTTGTCGATTTATTAAAAAAATCCACTGATATTGAAATTAAATATCAGGATGAAAGAATGACTACTATACAATCAGATCAGGTCTTGATGGATATGAATGTTAATCTAAAAGATAGAAAAAAATACGTAGATAAAATTGCTGCCTCTTTTATTTTACAGACCTATTTGGATGGGAGAAATAATGGATAAGATAATTTTAACAGATGAAAATAATAACGAAGTCGAATTTAATTTGATAGATACATTCGGAGTAGACGATAAAGATTATGCTGCTTTAGAGCCGATAGATGAAGATTTTATTTTAATTTTTGAAATGATAAAAAGTAAAGATTCTGTTAGATTTAAGGCAATCGATAATAATAAAGAATTAGACGAAATTGTAAAAATATATGAAGAAATGAAAGAAGATGAAAATGAACATTGAACAGTTAAAAAAAGTATTTGAAAAAAATGGTCATAAATTTACAAAACAAAGACAAATAATTTTCAATGCTCTTAAAAATTCTAATTCAAAACATTTGACACCAGAAGAGTTGTTTTCTATAGTACATGAAGATAATAAACAAGTTGGTATAGCAACTGTTTATAGAACTCTTAATATTTTTGAAGATTTGGGAATTGTTAATAAGCAAGAATTTACAGATTCTGTGAATACTTATGAGCTTATTAGTCAAAAAGATGCACACCATGACCATTTAATTTGTACTAATTGTGGAAAAATTGTTGAAGAAAAAATTTTAGATAATGAAAAATTAGCAAAAAGTTTAAAAGATAAATATAACTTTGAATTGGATTATTATTCTTTAAGAATATATGGTATTTGCTCCGAATGTGAAGATAATTTAAGGAGTAAAAATGAGAATGCAAAATAAACTAAAAGTCATCCCATTAGGAGGACTTGGAGAAATAGGTAAAAACTGTACAATTGTCGAATATAAAAATGAAATGATTATGATAGATTGTGGCTTAACATTTCCAGATGAGGATATGTTAGGTGTAGATATAGTAATACCAGATTTTACCTATGTTGAAGAAAATAAAGATAAGTTAAAAGGTATATTCATAACTCATGGTCATGAAGACCACATTGGAGCAATTGCATACCTTTTAAAAACAGTAGACACTAATGTTTACTGTTCAAAACTTACAAAAGGATTATTAGAAAATAAATTTAAAGAACATGGACTTAACCCTAATAGATTAAAGATGGTTAATGTCAATAATACAGTTAAAGTTGGAAATTTAAGTGCAGAATTTATCAGAGTAAGTCACTCAATTCCAGATTCTTGCGCAATCGCTGTAAAATCTCCAATAGGAACTATATTATTTACTGGCGATTTTAAAATGGATTTTACGCCTATAGATGGCGAACCTACTGATATACAAAAACTTGCTTCTTTAGGAAGAAAGGGATTATTATGTCTTTTTTCTGATTCTACAAATGTAGAAATAGAAGGAAGTTCAATGAGTGAGAAAGAAGTAGGGGAAACTTTTATTAATCTATTTGGTCAAGCACCAGGCAGAATAATTGTTGCAACTTTTGCTTCAAACCTTCATAGGGTACAACAAGTAATATTTGCTGCTGAAAAATATAATAAAAAAGTTGTTTTATCTGGAAGATCTATGATAAATAACGTAAAAATTGCAAGTTCATTAGGATATTTGAAAATTAGAAGTAACACTCTAATAGATATGAAAAATATTAAAGATTATTCTGATGATCAAATTGTTGTCTTGTCAACCGGAACTCAAGGAGAACCACTATCTGCATTGACAAGAATGGCAAATAATGAACATAAACAAGTTCATTTAAATTCATCAGATACTGTAATTTTGTCATCATCAGCAATTCCTGGTAATGAAATGCCAATTAATAATACAATTAATAACTTGACAAAAATTGGTTGTGATATTATATATGATTCTTTGGCAAAAGTCCATGCATCAGGTCATGCTTGCCAAGAAGAAATTAAATTAATGCACCAATTAACAACACCAAAATATTTTATTCCAGCTCACGGGGAACCACGCCAATTGAAAAAACACATGGAAATAGCTATGGATATGGGATTGAATAAAGAAAATATTTTAGTCGGTCAAAATGGAGATGTATTTGAATTTACAAAAAAATCTGCTAGAATTAATGGTAAAGTTCAAGCAGGAAATGTTCTAGTAGATGGTTCTGGTATTGGCGATGTTGGAAATATTGTTCTTAAAGATAGAAAACATCTTTCTGAAGATGGACTTTTAGTTGTAAGTTTAACAATTGAAAAACATACACAAAGAGTTTTATCAAATCCTGAAATTGTTTCAAGAGGATTTATTTATGTAAAAGAAAATCAAGATCTTATTGAAAATTCAAAAGATATTGTAATGAGAACAATGAAAAAATGTGAAAAAAAAGATATTCATGCTATTAGTCAAATAAAATATCAAATAAGAGAAGCATTGAAATCATATATTTATAATCAAACTGGAAGAGATCCTATGATTTTACCAGTTTTAACAGAGGTTGATAGCAATGAATATTAATTATAATCATATAGTTGATTATTTAAATAATATTTATATTGATGAAGATTTTATTGAATTAAGAAATTACGGAATGGAAAATAATATTCCTATAATGAAATTAGAAACAAAAGAATTTCTTAAAAGTCTAGTTTTAATTTCAAAACCTAAAAATATTCTAGAAATTGGAACAGCTATTGGCTATTCTTCATTACTTTTTTCTAAATATTCTAATGCAAATATTACTACAATTGAAAAGAGTAAAGAAATATCAGAAATAGCAAAAGCTAATTTTTCTAAATATAATAAAAAAATAAATTTAATAAATATGGATGCAAAAAAAGCCTTGAATAATTTTAATCAAGGCTTTGATTTTGTTTTTATAGATGCAAATAAATCACAATACGAATATTATTTTAATGAATCATTAAAATTATTAAATGAAAACGGACTTATTGTTTGTGATAATATTCTCTTTAGGGGAGAAATTACAAACGATGATTTAATTAATAGACGACACATAACTATGGTTAAAAATTTAAGAAAATTTTTATCTCATATTACAAATTTAGATGCATATGTAACAAGTATAATACCAATAGGTGATGGTATTAGTTTAACGACAAGGAGAGTTGATGAAAGATAAAGTTGAATTATTAGCACCAGCTGGAGATATGGAAAAATTAAAAGCAGCTATAAAATTTGGAGCAAATGCTGTTTATATGGCTGGAAATAATTTTGGTCTTAGAAAAAATTCAAAAAATTTTGATAAAGATGAACTTAAAGAAGCAGTTGATTACGCACATGAAAATGGAGTTAGATGTCATATTACAATGAACATAGTTCCTCATGATAATGATCTTGAGGGAATTGTAGAATACATCAAATATCTTGAAAAAATTGGGGTAGATGCTTTAATAATTTCAGATCCTGGTATTTTTAATATAGCAAAAGAAAATTCTAATATAGATTTACACATTTCAACTCAAGCATCTGTAACTAATTCTCACACAATTAATTTTTGGTATAAACTTGGTGCAAAAAGAGTTATACTTGCAAGAGAATTATCACTTGATGAAATAATAGAAATTAGAAAAAATGTTCCAAAAGATTTAGAAATTGAATGTTTTATTCACGGAGCTATGTGTATTTCATATTCTGGAAGATGTTTATTAAGTAATTACATGACAGGAAGAGATGCAAATAGAGGAGATTGTGCCCATGCTTGCAGGTGGAAATATGCCTTACAAGAAGAAAAAAGACCAGGCGAATATTATCCTATAGGCGAAGATGAAAATGGAACATTTATTATGAATTCCAAAGATTTATGCCTAATAGATGAAATTGATAAGCTAATAGAGGCAGGAGTTGATTCATTTAAAATTGAAGGAAGAATGAAAACCGTCTTTTATGTTGCAACAGTTATTAGAAGCTACAGACAAGCGATTGATGCATATTATAATGGAGTTTATAATGAAGAAATTGCTAAAAAATATATGGATGAAATAAAAAAAGCAAGCCATAGACATTTTACAAAAGGATTTTTCTATAATAAAGCAGATTCTTCTTCTCAAATTTATGAAAATTCTTCGTACATTAGAAATTATGATTTTATCGCTGTGGTTTTAGATTATGACAAAGAAAATAAAATTGCAAAATTAGAAGAAAGAAATAGATTTGTTTTGGGAGATGAAGTTGAAATTTTTGGAGATAGTCCAGACTTTATAAAATTTAAAATTGAAAATATGAAAGATTCCAAAGGAAATGATATAGAAGTAGCCAACAGGGCAAAGCAAATAGTTTATATAAAAATTGACCATGAGCTTAAAAAAGGAGATATGGTAAGACGCAAAATTGATGAATAACTTTAAATTTTAAATGATTTTTTAAATCATATAAAATTTATATAAGCACCTTCTGATTATGATTAACAAAACTAATCAGGAGGATTTTTTATTTCAAAGAGAAAATTATTAAATTTTAATTATTTATTAAAATTGGTATAATCAAGATAGTCATTTGAATTAACTAATTTGGAGGATAAATTGTTAAGTGATAAAGGTTTTGATTTGTGGGCTGATGATTATGATAAAAGCGTTGAAATATCTGATAATGGTGGTTCATATCCTTTTGCAGGATATAAAAATATACTTAATGAAATATATAATAGGATATTAAATGAATCTTATAGAAATATTTTAGACATTGGATTTGGTACAGGAACTCTAATATCCAAGTTATACGATCATGGATGTAAAATATATGGACAAGATTTTTCTAAAAGAATGATAGAAATAGCACAAAATAAAATGCCTAATGCGAAGCTTTTTTATGGAGATATTTCTAAGGGCTTGGTTAATCCCTTGTTAGAACATAAATATAATGCAATAATTGCTACATATTCACTTCATCATCTAACTGATGAGAAAAAAGTTATATTTTTGAAAAATTTACTAGAACAATTAGAAGATGGGGGTTGTGTATATATTGGAGATATAGCTTTTCTATCTCGTTCTTTACATGATAAATGTATGAAAGAATCTTATAATCAGTGGGATAATGATGAGATTTATTTTGTTGTGGATGAATTTAGGTCTTATTTTCCTAAATTGAAATTTGAAAAATTTTCTGAATGCTCAGGATTAATTACATTGAAAAAATAGGATATTTTCTAGATAAATTAAATGGTAATAATAAAATTTTAGATAAAATACAAAAAAAGGCTGTAATTATTTTACAGCCTTTAAATTTACTTATCTTTTGATGGATTTTCAGAAAAATCTGATCTTGTTCTTCTTGCTTCTGCTCCAACGTTTGAGTTGGTGTCAGCTTCATCAGTTATACTTCTTAAATTTTCTTGATCTGCAGTATGTTTTTTATCTAGAGATTCACTACCATCAGCTTTATTTTCATCTCTTAATTTTTTATCGAGTTCTTTGTCTCCTCTGTATTGGTTGTCATTGCTTATTCTGTTTTCGTCAGTCATTTTAATCTCCTTTTAAATTTTAAAATTAGAATCTTACTATTACTATACCCAATTGAATAAATTTAACCATTTTATTTTTTTGATATTTCTTTTATAATTTCTACAATTGTATCAGATGCTTTTTTCATATCTTCAATAGGTATCAATTCATAAATGCCATGGAAATTATAACCACCTGTAAATAAATTTGGACATGGAAGATTCATAAATGATAATTTTGAACCATCAGTTCCGCCTCTAATAGGTTGTGTTATTACTTTTATTCCTAAATTTTCCATAGCTTTTTTCGCATAATCAATTATCTCTTTATGATTTTTTAAAACATCACCCATATTATAGTAAGTGTCGCTCATTTCTATTTTTATAATATTGCCATATTTTGAATTTAAGAAATTTACACAATCATTTAGGAATTTTTTCATTTTTTCGAATTTTTCCTTATCAAAATCTCTGATTATATAAACTAAATTTGTATCTTCAATACTTCCATCAATTGAAATCATATGATAGAAGCCCTCATAGCCTTCTGTATGCTCTGGTCTTTGAACTTGACCTAATAAATCATCTAACTCTTTTGCAACGCTTATAGAGTTAATCATTGTGTTTTTAGCAGTACCTGGATGGACGGATTTTCCTTTTATTGAAATTTTTGCTTCTGCTGCATTAAATGATTCATATTCTAATTCTCCAAGTCGTCCTCCATCTAAGGTATAGGCAAAATCTGCATCAAAATAATCAACATCAAAGCTATCGCATCCTGTGCCGATTTCTTCATCTGGTGTAAAAGCAATTTTTATATCTCCATGCTCTATTTGTGGATTATTTATAAGAAATTCTATGGCATCCAGTATTGCAGCAATTCCTGCCTTGTCGTCAGCTCCTAATAACATTTCTCCATTTGTTGTAATTAAAGTTTTTCCTTTTAAATCTTTTAAAAATGGAAAATCTTTTTCTTTTATAAATATATTTTCTTTTAGTTTTATATCCCCACCTTCATATTTAATAATTTGTGGATTTTTTATTCCTCCTGGCATTTCTGGAGAAGTATCCATGTGAGCAATGAATCCTACTTTTGGTAAGTTTTTATCTGTATTTGCTTTTAGACATGAAAAAACAAATCCCTCATCATTTATATAGGCATCAAGACCTAAATCATTCAATTCTTCTTTTAAAATTTTACCTAATTCTAATTGACCTTTGCTTGTTGGTTTTATCAAATTTGCTTTTGATTCGTCACTTCTTGTATCTATTGCAATATATTTTAAAAATCTGTTTTTTATTTTTTCCATTTTATCCTCCTATAAATTAATTATACACCCTTAGAATATTTAATTATACTGGTATTTTTAATTCAAATTTCTTTTGATATATGATAAAATATAAAAGACGATTAGATAGGAGAAATTATGACTAAAAAAATTTTAAAAATAAAAACTAATAATATATTACCAGAATATAAAACTTTTTATTCAGCTGGTATGGACATATATTCTTCAAATGAAGAAGAAATTATAATAAAGCCAGGAGAAGTAGGCAAAGTTCCTACTGATTTAAAAATAGAAATTCCCGAAGGCTTTTTTGTTGCTATTTATCCTAGGTCATCTACAGGTGTTAAAAGACAATTAATGCTTGCTAATTCTACAGGAATTATAGATAGTGATTATAGGGGAGAGATAAAATTATTTTTTTATAATTTTGGGAAGAATGAACAAGTTATCAAAAAAAATGAAAGATTGGCTCAAATGGTAGTTCAACCTTATGAAAAAGTTGAAATTCAAAAAGTAGATGACTTATGTGAAAGTGAAAGAGGAGAAGGTGGATTCGGTTCAACCGGAAAATAATGAGAAATAATAAAAATAACAATATTTCAAAACTTTATAATAAAAATAAATACAATCTTGTTTTACTTGTAATAGTCTTATTGATTTCAATCTTTTTATTTTCAAAACTAGCAAGTTATATTTCTAATAAGTCATTATCAAATTATGATAATGAAATTGTTGTAATTAAAAATAATGATAGCGAAATAGATTCTTTGTCTTTGAAAGATATAAGAAAAATGGGAAAAAACGAAATGAAATTTACCACTCCTAAGGGAGAGGAATTTAAACTTGTGGGTGTATCGATTGAAAAAATCCTAAACAAAGAAGGTATTAATCCTAATTTGAATAATACAGTTGAGTTTTCGGATGGGTATGGACACACTACAAATATGAGTATGGAAACTGCTCTTGAAGTAAATAGAGTTTTATTAGTTTATAAAATCAATAATAAGGCTAATATGGACTATGATAAAAAATTGGGCATATTTTTTATAGTTGACAAGCAAGAAAAAGATTCAAGTAAATGGATAAAAAATATTCAATCAATAAATATTAAATAACTCATGATTTATCATGGGTTATTTCTTTTATATGAATTTTCCTATATGTTATAATAATCAAAGGATGTGATTATATGAATTCAGATTTTAAATATGATAAATTAACCCCTATGTTAAGGCACTATGTGGATGTCAAAAAAAACTTTGAGGATTCTCTATTACTTTATAGAGTTGGAGATTTCTACGAGGCTTTTTTTGATGATGCTATAATTATTAGCAAAAATCTCCAATTAGCTTTGACTGGAAAAGAATGTGGTCATGACAAAAGAGCACCTATGTGTGGAGTTCCTCATCATGTTATTGATACATATATAAATAAATTAGTTCAAAATGGATTTAAAATAGCCTTGTGTGATCAAGTAGAAGATCCAAAAATGGCAAAAGGCCTTGTAAAAAGAGCTATAACAAGAGTTATAAGTCCAGGTACAATAATAGATTTGGAATCTCTTGATAAAAAAGAAAATAATTTTTTACTTTCAATATATGAAAATAAATACGGAATTGGTGCTTGTTTTTCAGACATTTCTACTGGAAAATTAATTGCTTTTGAAATAAGAAATAATCAAAGCATTAGCGCAAATAAATTAATAGATGAGATAGAAAAAATTTCTCCATCAGAAATAATCATAAATTCAAATTTTTCTAATAAAAAAGTTCTAAAATATCTAAGCTTAAATAAAGAAATCCTTATAAATAAAATTGACGATAGCAAGGACTATGAAAGTTTAAGTGAAAATGTATATAAAAATTTGGGAGTAGAAAATTTCAAAAAAATAGAAAATATGAGAATTTCTTTAATAGCTATTTCAAATTTATTGGATTATATTTATAGTTATCACAAGGAAAAATTAGCTCATATAAATGATATTGAAATTTTAGATATTGCATCTTATATGCAATTAGATGCAAATACACGAAGAAATCTTGAACTACATTCAAATATTGACAAAAAAGGTAAGGAAAATTCTTTATTTAAATTAATTGACAAAGCTGATACTGTTATGGGTTCAAGGCTTTTAAATATGTGGCTTGAAAGACCACTAATCGAAAAAGAAAAAATTGAAAAACGTCTAGATTTAGTTGAATTTTTCTTTTTAAACCCTGATTTATCAAATAAAGTTTCATATTTTTTGGATGATATATTTGATTTAGAAAGAATTATTGGAAAAATTTCTTACCAAAGAGCTAATGCAAGAGATTTTATTTCTTTGAAAACATCAATAAGAAATATTCCTGAATTTAAAAAATTTTTGGCAGGACTTGATAATAAAGATATTATTTCTTTTTCAAAAAATCTTCCAGATGTTTCCAATATTTATGATATTTTAGATAAATCTATAGTTGAAGATCCGCCTGTTTTAATTACTGAAGGGGAAATTATCAAAGAAGGTTTCAATGATGATTTGGATAAGTTAAAAAAAGATTCTTTGTCAGCAGAAAATGATTTGATTGCTTATGAAAATGAACAAAAAGAAAAGACAGGCATAAATAAATTAAAAATAAATTACAATAAAAACAACGGGTATTCAATAGAGATAACTAAATCAAATTTAGACTTAGTTCCTGATACTTATATAAGAAAACAAACTTTAATTAATCGAGAAAGATATACTACAGAAAGACTTGAGGAGCTTTCAAATTTGATTTTGGGATCTAGCGATAGGATAAATAATCTTGAGTATGAAATTTTTTGTCAAATAAGAGAATTTATATTGGATAATACTAAAAAACTCCAATACTTATCAAAATTAATTTCAATTATTGATTCTATAAATGCATTGTCAAAACTTGCTAGGGAAAATAACTATTGTAAACCTAAAATTACTACAGATAATATTATAAAAATTAAAAACGGCAGACATCCTGTTATTGAAAAAAAACTTAAAGAAAATGAGTTTATTTCAAATGATACAGACATCGGAGAAAGTAATAATCTAATTCAAATAATTACAGGGCCTAATATGGCAGGAAAATCTACTTATATGCGACAAATGGCTATAATTATAATTCTTGCTCAAATGGGTTCTTTTGTTCCTTGCGAAAAGGCAAGTATTTGTATTTGTGATAAGGTATTTACAAGAATTGGAGCTAGCGATAATATTTCAAAAGGCGAGTCAACCTTTATGCTTGAAATGAATGAAGTAAGTAATATATTAAAAAATTCAACCGACAAGTCCTTCATTATTTTAGATGAAGTAGGGAGGGGGACAAGCTCTGATGATGGTTTATCAATAGCTATGAGCTTGGTTGATTATTTAAGCAAAAAGAAGAAGGCTAAAACAGTTTTTGCTACGCATTTTCATGAATTGACAGTTCTTGAAAATAAATTGGATAATGTCATCAATTTAAAAATAGATATATTAGAAGAAAATGATAGCTTAGTTTTTTTGAGAAAAATTTCTAGAGGAAAATCTGATAGGTCTTACGGAATTGAAGTTGCTAGAATGTCAGGATTACCATTAGATTTAATAGAAAATGCTAAAATATTTATGAATAAGCTTGATGAAAGTGATGATATATTCAAGGACAATAACAAAATAATAAAATCTTCTATTGATGATTTGAATAAAATTAAAATAGATGAATTGAAAAATAAAGTAAATTTGATAAATATAAATGAATTGACTCCATTAGAAGCAATAAATATTCTAAACAAGCTTATTGATAATATAAAGGAGATATGATGAAAATCATAGAACTTGATAAAAAAACAATAGAAAAAATAGCAGCAGGAGAAGTTATAGAATCTCCTGTTTCTATAGTAAAAGAATTAGTAGAAAACTCAATAGATGCAAATGCCAAAAATATAGTTGTAGAAATAAAAAATGGCGGAAAATCTTATATAAGAGTTACAGATGATGGCATAGGAATTGATGAGGATGATTTTAAAAGAGCCTTTAAAAGACATGCAACTTCAAAAATTAAAGACTTCTCAGACTTATATGATTTATTTACTCTTGGTTTTAGGGGTGAAGCCTTATCATCAATTGTTGCTTGTGCAAATATAAAAGCAATTTCAAAAACAAAAAATCAAAATCTAGGCAAAGAATTGATTTTTGAAAATGGAAATATAAAGTCATACAATTCTATAGCTACAAATATGGGGACAAGCATAGAAGTTTATGATTTATTTTCAAATCTTCCTGTAAGACGTAAATTTTTATCATCTGATATAAATGAATCAAATAAAATAGCTAAAATTATGCAAGCATTAGCTCTTGGATATAATGATGTTTCATTTAAATTTATAAAAGATAATAGGTTGATTTTTCATACATTAAAAGACCAAGATATGGATAATAAAATTATTGAATTGTTGGATGAGAATCTAAAAGACAATCTTATCAAGATAGAAATTCAAAATTCTCTTTATAAAATTAAAGGATTTATTTCAAAAGTTAATTATTATAGGGGAAATAGGTCTTTTCAATATATTTTTGTAAACAATAGGCTTATTGAAAATGAGAATATAAGCAAGGCTATAGAAAATGAATATAGAACACTTATTCCAAATCAAAGATTTCCAGCTTTTTTTATCTTTATAGAAACAAATTCTAACAATGTTGATGTAAATATTCATCCTAACAAAAAAGAAATTAAATTCACATATCAAAATGAGTTAATTGATTTATTGGAAGATGAAGTATCTAAAATCTTATATGAAAATATTAATATTAGGGAAGTTAAAGTTTTAGAAAAAAATAAAGAAGAATTGAATTTTTATGATGATTATAGCGAGATTTTAAATTCATACAATAGGGTAAAAGAGGAAGAAAATTCCTATAATTTTGAAAAAAATCCAGATACAAAAGACCAAGCAAAAAAGGAAGAAGATTTCTTTAGAGGTGTAGAATTAAATTTTATTGAAAAAAATGAAAAAATCGAAGATATAGACTACAATAAGAAAAGCCTTGGAACAGTAAAAAAATTAGAAATTGATAAGCTTACTTATAAGTGTTCAATTTTTAATAGGTATGCTTTATTTTCTTATAATGATAAAATTTTAATTCTTGATTATAGACGAGCTGATCAAAGAATTAAATTTGATAAATATATAGAAAATTTTAATAATGGAGAAATTTCCTCTCAACAATTGATTGAATCAAAAACTATTAAAGTAAATCTTCAAGAATATAATAAATATCTTGGAAAAAAAGAAATTTTCAAAAAAATGGGTTTTGATATTGAGGAATTTTCTTATGACAAATTGATAATTAGAGCTGTTCCTTTAATATTTGAAGAACCTGAAAGTAATAATTTTTTCTATGATTTATTAGATATTGATGAGAAAAATGAAAACTTATTTTTAAATAAAATTTCAAAGCTAATAAACAAAAATGTCTTCAGAAAAGGAGATATTATTAATAAATCAGAAGCTATGGCTACAATAGATAAGTTAAATAAGTGTGATAATCCATATAAAACTTACGATGGGAAATCGACTATTATTATGATTGAAGAAGATGAATTGGAGAAATATTTTGATAGATAAAGTTTTGATTGTAACTGGACCTACAGCTTGTGGGAAAAGTGATTTTGCTATAAAACTTGCCAAAAAATTTGATGGAGAAATTATTTCTGCTGATAGCCAACAAATTTATAAAGATATGGATATAGGAACAAACAAAATAAAAGAAAGCGAAATGGATGAAATAAAACATTATGGGCTTGATATAAAATATCCTAATGAAGAATATTCTGTTCAAGAATTTAAGGATATGGCAAGAAATCTAATAAGTGAAATCAATTCGAAAAATAAAATTCCTATTGTGGCTGGTGGTACAGGTTTTTATATTGATTCAATTTTATTTGATATGAATTATGGAACAAATAAAAAAGATGAAAATTTAAGGGATAAGCTTACAAAAGATTTTCAAATGTATGGAAATGAATATATGTATGAAAAATTTTGTGAAATTGATCCAATAGAGGCAAAAAAATATCACCCAAATGAAACTCAAAGAATTATAAGAGCCTTTGAAACTTACAAATTAACTGGAAAAAAACCAAGTGAATTAAGAAAAGGTCTAAAAAATTTAAATAAAAATATAAAGCCTATATTGTTTTTTATAAACTACAAGGATAGGTCAAAACTTTATGAAAAAATCAATCTTAGAGTTGACCAAATGATTAATGACGGCTTAGAAAATGAATTTGATAAGGTAGTTAAAAATTATAAATTAAGTTCATTTTCTAAGTCATTACAAGCTATAGGTTATAAAGAATTTTTTCCTTATAAAGAAAATGAAATTTCTTATGATGAACTAAGAAGTGAAATCAAAAAAAATACAAGACGATATGCCAAAAGGCAAATTACGTGGATGAAAAAATATTTAAAATATGATTTTTCTCATTTAATTTATAGGGATGATAATATGGATGAAAAAAACTTAGAAAATATGGAAAAAATTGTAAAGGAGACTTATGATTTACAATAAATTATATGGAATTGATACAAGGATTGAAAAGTATATTGAAAAAATAGATCTAGATTTAGAAGATAAGTTTAAAAAATTAGATAAAATAAGTGAATACAATCAAATAAAGGTCTTAAAAGCTTTTAGCGATAATAGTCTTTCTGCTATTCATTTTAATTCCGCAACTGGGTATGGATATGCGGATATTGGTAGAGAAGTAGTTGAAAATATTTTTTCTTCAATTTTTAAATCTGAAGATTCTCTTGTAAGACCAAATATAGTATCTGGCACCCATGCTATTTCTTTGGTTTTATTTTCTCTTTTAAATTATGGAGATAAGATTTTATCAATAAATGGAGATCCTTATGATACTTTACAACAGGTTATTGGAATTGAAGGAAATAAAAAAGGAAATTTGCTTTCGAAAGGAATTAAATACGATAAATTAGAATTAAAAAATGAACAAGAAATCCAATATGAAAAAATTAAAGAGAAATTAGATGATAAAACAAAGCTTGTAATGATTCAACGATCAACAGGATATACAAATAGGAGAGCTTTTAGTATTAGTGAAATAGAAAAAGCAATTATTGAAATTCGAAAAATAAATAAAGACGTAATTATTTTTGTAGATAATTGTTATGGGGAATTCACAGAAATCAAAGAACCTATAGAAATAGGTGCAGATATAATTGCTGGCTCTTTAATTAAAAATCTTGGTGGTGGAATTGCAATAACTGGCGGATATATTTCTGGCAAAAAAGATTTGATTGAATACTGTGCAAATACCCTTACAGCACCTGGAATTGGAAAAGATGAAGGATTGAGCTTTGGAACAAATCGAAATGTCTTGCAAGGTTTATATTTTTCAAGCAAAACCACAATTGAGTCTATAAAAGTTGCTCTGCTTTTTGCAAAAGTTTTTGATGATTTAGGGTATGAAATAATACCAAAATTAGATGATCCAAGAAGTGATATAGTCCAAGCTATAAAATTAAATTCTAGTGAGAAATTAGAATTGTTTGCAAAAGCAATCCAAGAATCTTGTAGCGTAGATTCCAATTTAACACCGATAGCTGATCAAATGCCTGGATATGAAGACCCTGTTATAATGTCATCAGGAGGCTTTGTAGAAGGAGCTACTTCTGAATTATCTTGCGATGGGCCTTTGAGAAAGCCATATACAGTTTATTTGCAAGGCGGATTAAATAAATACCACGGAAAACTTGCCTTGATGAAAGTGTTAGAAAAATTTATAGATAATAAAATTCTAGATATAAATTTACTAAAATAAGAAATGAAACTAAAAAATACTCAACCAATAAAAATTAGTTATTGATTGAGTATTTTTTATAAATTCTAGCTTTAAAAATTAATATTAATAGATAAGAATTTTTTTTATATTTTTAAATTTGATAAAGGATTTTTGTTTACTGCCTTTTTCAAATCTTCATCATCCAAGTGGGTGTAAATTTGAGTAGTAGATACACTTTCGTGTCCTAATACATCTTTTAAGGCTCTTATATCCACGTTTCCATACTTATACATCAAAGTTGCTGCTGTATGTCTTAGTTTGTGAGTAGAATAGATTTTTGTATCAAAACCTGCTTTTTCTAAATATTTTTCAACAGTTGATTGAACAGCCCTGTTTGATATTCTTTGTTTTCTAGTAGATATAAACAAAGCGTCAATTTTTTTGTCTTTTAAATATTTTTTCCTAATCTTTATATAATTTTCAATTAAATCTATGCAATTTTTAGTTAGGTATATAGTTCTTTCTTTATTACCTTTACCAATAATTGAAAAATGATCATCTTTAATATCTTTTAGATCCACACTAACAAGTTCGGAAAGACGCATGCCTGTTGTTAAAAAAGTGAAAACTATAGCCATATCTCTATTTTTTAGAAATTCATTTTTTTCTTGACTAACAATTTCAAGTAAGTGTTCTGTTTCGCTCAAAGTGAGGTAGACGGGTTGTCTTTTTTGAATTTTTGGATTTCTTAATTTTTCTGTTATATTATTATCAATAATTTCGATTTCTTGATGTAAATATTTATAAAAAGAACGTAAAGCAGAAATTTTTCTTGACCTAGTAGAAGCGTTATCGTTTAATTCGTTATCCAAATAAGATATATAAGAATACATATCCTGAATATTAATATCATTAATAAAAGTTTGATTGAAAATTTTATTAGAATCAATATTTGATTTTTTTAAATCATAATCAAATTTTTCCATATCATCAAAATAAACCTTTCTTAATATTTGAAAAGAAATAAAATTAATAAGGTCATAATGATATTCATTAATAGTTTTTTCAGATAAGGCTCTAATAGATTTTAAATAAGAAAGATAATCTTTTAAAATTAAAGGGGACTTAATTTTAGTCATAAAAAACTCCTAAACATTTTTTCTAAGCTCATTATAGCAGAAAAAAATAAAAATATCAATTATTGCACAAAATTATTATTTTGTGCAATAATTTCAAAATCAAAAAGCTCCTCCACTAATAACATTTTTAATTAAAATATTTTAGTAAAAAAACTTTTCGGAGATAAAAATATAAATAAAAACAGCGGATTTATAGTTGGCCCATAAAGCATTATAACAAATTTTATAATTATATTAAATTTCTAAAAAATCAGACGTCGTATTTTGCGTTTTAAGCGATTTTATATTTTTGCTAATACAATTATACTCATAAATAAATAATAAAAATCGAATTTTTACATTTTGATTATTGATTTAATTTAAATCGGATTAAACATTTCATTATAGTATAATTTGAAAAATTATATAAATAAAAAAATTGGATAAAGAAAAATTCTTTATCCAAAATTTAAATTTTTATTTTCTTTTCTTAGATGCTATTAGAGCAAAACTTGCTGCAGAAAGTGTGGTTAAAATAGAACTTAGTGAACCTATTCCAGTTTTTACATTTTCTGAACTACTGTTGCTGTAAGTAGTATTTGTTGTTGCACTTACATTATTATCTGTAGTTTGTGATTTCTTTCTATTATTTATTGGGCTAGATTTTTTAGTTTCATTATTTTCTACATTATTATTTGCCTGAATATTTTCAACTGGTTTTTTTACTGCGTTAGCTGTTGAAGCTACAATAATATTTTTGCTATCGCTTGAAAGTTTTTTAGATTTAGTAGATGATGCAAGAATATTTTGTGGATTTGTAGTTGATTTAGTATCGGCAACTTTAACACTTGGTTTTTGTGTAGCTTTAGCAACTCTTTGACTTTGTTTGCTATTTGCGTTTGCTTTTTTATTAGATGTATTAGATACTAAAGTATTAGAGTTTTTCTTTGAGTTATTTGATTTTGCAGTAACAGAATTATTAGCTCTTGTTGTATTTGAATTTAAATATTGATTAGCTAATGCAGATAAATTATTTCTAGTAATTACATTCAAAACAGCATCAACATAATTACTAGCTGTTGCATATCCAGCTTTTTTAATTAATCTTAGTTGTTCTTTATAATCTTTAGCTTTAGTAACACCAAAACTGCTATAATATCTACCACTTAATAAACTTAGATATTGTCTAATACTTTGTTCGTAAGTATCAAATTTTCTAAATTCATCTTTGATTCTTATATTTTTACCATTAATCTCTTCGTTAGTTTGGTAAACGTGACCTTTACCTTTTCCTTTTTCAGAATTAGGAACTTTTACTCCAAATAAATTCTTACTATATTTGGCAAGTGTAGATTCTCCCCATCCTGATTCAAGGATAGCTTGTCCCATCATTACTTCTGGAAAAATATTATATTCTTTAGCAAGATTTGAATGGCTTGCAAGCATGGCAAGAAATTCTTTTCTATTATTGTAATTATTTATATATTTTTCATTATTAGAAGATTTATTTTGGGAAGAAACAGCTTTAGGAGCAGCTTTTAATGCAGGACTTTTTACAGCAACCTTTTTAATTACAGGTGCTACTTGTAAAGCTTCATTAGAATTTTTTTCTTCTTTTTGTTCAATAACAGGCTTTTCTTCTTTTATTAATTCTTTTTCAGAAGTTTCTATTTTATTATCATCAGCCTTATTTTCTTCAGTTTTTTCCTTAATAAGCTCTTCATCCTTTTTATCATTTATAGGGTTTTCAGGTAAATTTTCTTTAACATTATCAATATTTTCTTCTTGAAGATTGTCTTTTTCATCTACTATAAACTTATCTTCATCAGTTTCTTCAGTTTCTTTTTTTACATCTTCAACATTTTCAACTTTTTCATTTTCATTTTGAGAATTTTCTATATTATTTTCTGAAACTTCAGGATTTTTAACTTCATTAAGATTTTCCTCTAAAGTTTCTTTTTCTGATTCTACAGTATTTGTTTGCTCATCTTCTATATTATCTACAAGAGTTTGGATAGTTGAATTTTCCTCAGATTTATCTTCATTTTTATTATTTAAAACTTCTTCAATGTTTTTATCGGTATTTTCAACTTCTTCATTTTTTTCTGATTCTTGTATAGATTCATTTTCCTTGATTTTGTCTTTTTCTTCTAAGTCAAGTTTTTTATCAACTATAACCTTTTCAACATTAGTGGATTCAAGATCTTTAGCAGAAGAATTAGAAAACAATCCACCACTAGCAAGTAATAAAACTAATGCTCCACTTGTAATTTTTGTTATATTCTTGTTACTATTTTGTTTCATTTAAAACTCCTTGTATTGTTATTACTATAATAATATATTGTTTTGTAATAATTGTCAATATTTAGTTTAAAATTCAATATATTTGTAATAATTTTAGAAAAAGTTTTGGATTTAGTATATATATTAAAAAACAAATAAAAAGAGAGGATTTTTCCTCTCTTTTTATTTTATTTAGCATATTCTATTGCTTTTGATTCTCTAATTACATTAACTTTTATTTGACCAGGATATTCTAATTCATTTTCGATTTTTTGTGCAATCTCTCTAGCAATTACAACCATTTGATCGTCTGATATTTTTTCAGGTTTTATCATTACCCTAAGTTCTCTTCCTGCTTGAACAGCGAAAGTTTTTTCTATACCATCAAATGAATTAGCAATTTCTTCTAAGTTTTCTAGTCTTTTAATATAATTTTCTAAGCTTTCTCTCCTTGCTCCAGGTCTTGCTGCTGAAATTGTATCTGATGCTTGTACTAGGATTGCAGCTATGCAATTAGCTTCTACATCTCCGTGATGGGATTCAATACAATTAATTACATTTTTGTTTTCGCCATATTTTTTTGCAGCTTCGACTCCTATTGATATATGAGTTCCTTCTACTTCATGATCTATAGCTTTTCCTAAATCATGTAATAGTCCTCCTCTTTTAGCATCCTTGTCGTCGAGTCCTAGTTCTTGAGCTAACATTCCAGCAATTTTTGCAACTTCTATGGAATGTTTTAAAACATTTTGTCCATAAGAAGTTCTAAATTTAAGTTTTCCTACAAGTCTTACAAGTTGAGGATGAAGATTGTGTATTCCCACTTCTTCAATTGCTTTTTGTCCGTCTTCAATTATTCTTTGTTCAACTTCATCTTCTGCTTTCATTAGCATTTCTTCGATTCTTGAAGGATTTATTCTTCCATCAAGTATTAATCTTTCTAATGCTACTTTAGCTATTTCTCTTCTGATTGGTTCGAATGCAGATATTACTACAGCTTCTGGTGTGTCATCAATTATCATATCTGTTCCTGATAATTGTTCAAAAGCTCTGATATTTCTACCTTCTCTTCCAATTATGCGACCTTTCATTTCATCGTTTGGCAATGATACTACTGTAACTGTGCTTTCTGCTACTTCATCAGCCGCATATCTTTGAATTGTTGTTGCTAGAATTTCTGAAGCTAATTTTTTACTTTCATTTTTTGTTTTTTCTTCAAACTCTTTAATGATTTTAGCTTGTTCATGAACAACATCATTCTTTAAGCTTTGAAGTAAAATATCTTTGGCCTCACTTGTTGTAAGCCCAGCAATATCTTGTAACTTCAACTCTTGTTCTTCGATAAGTTTCTCAATTCTGTCTTCTTTTTGTTTTAACTTTTTTTGGTCACTAGAGATTTCATCAGATTTCTTATCTAATAATAAGGATCTTTTGTCTAGACTCTCTTCCTTTTTTAAAAGATGACCTTCTTTTGTAGCAAGTTCATTATTTTTTTTGTTAATTTCTTGCTCGCTTTCTTTTTTGCGTTTAGAAATCTCATCTTTAGCACTTATTAGCGCATCCTTCTTTAGAGATTCGGCATCTCTATTTGCTTCATCAATAATTCTTGCAGATAATTCTTCTGCAGAAGAAATTTTTGATTCACCTATTTTTTTTCTACAAAGATAGCCTATAAAAAAAGCTAATATTATGAAGGCGACAGATAGAATAATTTGATTAAAATTCATTTTATCACCTCCTGTAATTAGGATTTTCATCCTATAAATAATTATATCATAAATCTATATTTATACGAAAAAGTTTTTCTAAATTTATTTTTCTTTCATTTGCTTTAGATACATTTTTTTGTATTCTCCATTATTTTGGATTAATTGTTCGTGATTACCGCTTTCTAAAATTTTGCCATGTGATAGGACAATAATTTTATCTACATTTTTTATTGTTGATAATCTATGAGCAACTATAAAAGTTGTTCTGTCTTTTTTTAATTCATTTATACCTTCTTGAATTATTTTTTCGGTTTCCGTATCTATATTTGATGTAGCTTCATCTAAAATTAAGATTTTAGGATCTCTTATATAAGCTCTTGCAAAAGATATGAGTTGTTTTTCTCCTTGACTTAAATTAGATCCATTTTCTAAAACTTTGCTGTCAATACCTCGTTTTAATAATTTTTGTCCACCAACCTTTTTTAGTGATTCTATAACTTCTTTATCTGTAAAATCTTCTCCCAAGCTAATATTATCTTTTATGCTAGCCTTAAATAAAAAAGCATCTTGCAAAACAACTGCCATATCTTTTCTCAATAAATCTCTATTTACTTTATTAATATTGGTATTTCCTATATATATTTTTCCTTTTCTTGGGGAATAAAAATTTAAAAGTAGATTTATCAAAGTTGATTTTCCTGAACCTGTTTGCCCAACAAAAGCTATGGAAGTTCCATTTTTAACTTTAAATGAAATTCCTTTTATTACATCTTCATTATCATAAGAAAAATAAATATCATCAAAATTAATGTCATTTTCTAAATTTATTTTTTTATTTTCTAATTTATCCATAGATTTCATTTCTAAAAGTTCAAAAATGTGATTTGCTGAGCTTAGAGCATCCTCGACATCTCCAAATCTCATAATTATTGTATTGATATTGTTGAAAATTTTGGTTGTATAGTCTATTGCCATATATAAAGAACCTATTGTTACAAAATATATATTAGTAATTGAGCCAAGACCAAAATAAATAAGCACGATTATTATAGCTAAAAATTGAATAATATCCATAGCTCTATAACCTGAATAAGATCTTAATTTGGATAATTTAATATTCAAATCATATATTTTTCTATTTATTTTATCAAATTTTTTGAAAATATAATTTTCTCTATTAAAAACTTGAATGATTTCCATATTTTGAATATATTCATTAATTTTTGCATTGACATCTGCTGTATAGATTTTTATATCTTTTGTATATGCATAAGTTTTATTTAAATAAGTTTTAAATATCAAATACACAATGGGCATGAGTATCAAAAGCATTAAAGCTGCTATTGTATCAGTAAATAAAAGTGTTATATATAGACCAATAATTAATATTAAGGAATTTATAATATCAGAAAACAATAGTTGAAACATTGTTTTCAATTTATTTGTATCATTGGTTATTCTTGATGCGATTTTTCCTGATGGAAGATTATCAAAATAGGAAATTGGAAAAGTTGATACCTTATCATAGACATCTTTTTGTACTTTTGATGCAATTTTATTAGCTGCAATTTGAAAATTAACTCTAGACCTGTTTAATAAAATTCCTGACAATACAAAAACGATAAAATATATAAATAATAGTATTGCAATTTTTTTGTAGCTTTGTGGTGTAAGCTTAGATTTTAATACATCATTTATTATAAAAGCAATAATCATAGGTCCGATTATTTCAAGTATAGTTCGCAAAAAAGAAAAAATAAATCCAATAAGCAAAGACTTTTTTTCATCTAATGCGTAAGTTTTTAATTTATTATAATTTTTCTTTTCATTTGCCTTAATCATACATATCACCTAAAATTTGATTTTCATATTGTTTTTTATACCATTTGTCATTTTTCATTAGCTCATAATGGTTTCCTTTTTCAACAATTTTTCCATCTTCTAAAACAATAATTTCATCACAATTTTGCACTTGGCTTATCCTATGAGCTACTATAATTGTTGTTTTATTACTCCTATATTTATTTAAATTCGTAATAATATTTTTTTCGGTATTAGCATCAACAGCGCTCATAGCATCATCTAGAATTAAAATTTCTGGATTTTTTAATACAGCCCTAGCAATAGACAATCTTTGTTTTTGTCCACCTGATAATGAAACTCCTTTTTCGCCAGTAATAGTTTCAAGACCTTCAGGAAAATCAGCTATATCTTTTTTAAAATCTGCTATTTCTATTGCCAAATTCAACTCTTTATCACTTGCATCTTCTTTTGCAAATAATATATTATTTCTTAATGTATCTGAAAAAATCATATTTTCTTGTGGAACATACCCAAGATTTTCCTTAAAACTTTTAAAAGAAATATCTGATGAAATATCATCATTAAAATATATATCAGATTTATCAACCTTATATAAGTCTAAAATTTGTTTAATCAGGGTAGTTTTGCCTGATGAAGTTTTTCCTAAAATTCCCAAAGATTTAGAATTTTTTATAGATAAGTTTATTTCGTTTAATATATTTTCTTTTGAACTTGGATATTTAAAATTATGATTATCAAATTTTATATCCAATGGTAAATTGACGCTTTTTTTATTATCTGTATTTTTTATTTCCTCTTTATAATTTAAAGTTTCATCTATCCTATCCATAGCAGCGCTTGCTTGCTCTTTTAAATTTATAAAATCTCCTAGCGCATACATTGGCCAAACTAGCATATTTAAATAATAGGTAAAAGAAACAATTTGACCTATAGAAATTTTTCCTAAACTCATTAAATATGAGCCAAATCCTATTGCTATAATAAAAGTAAGTGAAGTTATAATTCTTTCTACAGGAGCTAAAAGTGCTTGATATTTTGCAAGAATTATATTGTTTGTAGCTAATTCATCAGCATTTTTATAAAATATTTTCCTCCTATTTTCAACTATATTGAAAACCCTAATAAGCCTTATACCTTCTGCATCTTCCAAAACACTATCATTTAACCTATCAAAGGATTGATTTACTTTTTTTGACTTATCGTAAATCTTATCCCCTATTTTAAAATAGATAATAGCAATAAAAGGTAGTGGTAAAATAGAAAGCAAAGTAAGTCTTAAATCGATAGTAAAAATCATAACCAAAATTATACTAAAAGGAAGAATTGTAGCATCTATTAGTGCTAAAGTTCCATAACCTGCCATTATTGATATTTGGGAAATATCATTGGTAGATTTTCCCATAAGAGATCCTGTAGAATTTTTTTCGAAAAATTCTTGAGATTGGTTTAAAAATTTTCTCATTAACTTATTTCTTGCTAAATATTCTATGCTTCCACTAGCCTTAAAAACATTATAAGACCAACCCATAGCCAAAAAATATTTTAAAATAACCACAAATATAGTAAAGGATATAATTTTAATAAAATTATTTAAATCAATTGAATTGTTGTATATTAAATCAATTAATTTTCCAATAATATATGGCAAAAATAGTGAAACAATATCACTTAATAATAAAAATATAACTCCAATGATATAATATTTCTTATAATACTTGATAAACCATTTAAATTTTTTGTACATACTACCTCTTAAAATTAAAGAGCTGTTAATTTTAAAATATTTGTTAATAATTTAAAATTAAATAACAGCCCTTGTCTTATTTATTATGTTTATGTTTTATAATTTTAGCTGGAGCTCCTACTGCAGTACAATCATCTGGCACATCATCTAAAACTACAGAATTTGCACCAATTTTACAAAAATTACCTATGGTGATATCTCCTAATAAAATTGCACCTGCTCCAATTAAAACATTATTACCAACAGTTGGATGTCTTTTTACTCTTGCATTTTTTAAACCACCTAGGGTAACACCATGATACATTAACACATCATCGCCAACTTCAGCAGTTTCTCCTATTACAACACCAATTCCATGATCTATATAGCATCTTCTTCCAATCTTAGCACCAGGATGGATTTCAATGCCAGTTTCTCTTCTAGCTTCTTGACTAATCTCATTTGCCTTAGAAAATTCTCCTTGTAAATATAATTTGTGTGCCTCAAAATGAGCTAATAAAGCCTTAATTCCTGGAGAAAATCTCAAAGCATCTTCTTCCTTAGTTAAGGCAGGATCTTTTTCTAAAGCCGCTCTAACTAATTCATCTTTATATTCTTCAAAAGTCATATTATTCTATATTATATAATTCTGTTGATAAATATCTTTCGCCTGTATCTGGCAAAACAGTAACAACCTTTTTACCCTCGCCTAGCTTATCAGCAATTTCTATTGCACCACATACATTAGCTCCTGAAGAAATTCCAACAGCTAAGGCTTCTTTTTTAGCTAAGTATCTAGACATTTTTATAGCATCATCGCCTTTAACATCAACAATTCCATCTATTAAATCAAAATCTAAATTTTTAGGAATAAAGTTTCCACCGATTCCTTGGATTTTGTGACCTGATGCCTTACCACCTGATAATAAAGGACTTTCTGCCGGCTCAATCGCAAAAATCTTTACATTTTCATTATTTTCTTTTAGTCTTTTGCCAACTCCTGTTACAGTTCCACCAGTTCCAACTCCTGCAATAAAAGCATCTGGAGATATTTCATTTAAAATTTCAACACCAGTTGTTTCGTAATGAGCTTTTATATTAGCGGGGTTTGAGAATTGGTCTGGCATAAAATATCCGTCTTTTTTTGATAATTCTATAGCCTTATCAACTGATCCTTGAAGACCATTTTCTGTTGTCCTTATTACTTCAGCTCCATAGGCTTGAGCAAGTTTCGATCTTTCTATACTCATTGAGCTTGGCATAGTTAATATACATTTATATCCTTTTGCAGCAGCAATGGCAGCAAGAGCTAGGCCAGTATTTCCACTTGTTGGCTCTAAAATTGTATCGCCTTTTTTTAGTTTTCCATTTTTTTCTGCTTCTTCTATCATATACAAAGCTATTCTATCTTTAATAGAGCCTGCTATATTATTTTTTTCAACTTTTACATAAATATCTGCTCTGCCTTCTTTTTTTAAGGAATTTAATTTTAATAATGGAGTATTTCCAATTATTTCTTTTGCGTTATTATAAATTTTCATTAATTCTCCTTTCAAATTTTTTTATAAAAATTTAAAATTTAAAAATCATTTAATTTTTTCAATTGTTAATATTATATAGTAAAAAAATAATCTTTCAAACGACTAAGAAAAAAAATCATAGTAAATTACTATGGATTCTTTGTAAAAAAAGAAAGCCAAACGGCTTTCTTTATAATTTAATTATTAAGCATTCATTTGGCTTTGAACTTCTTTAGCGAAATCTTCTTCTTTTTTCTCTAAACCTTCTCCAACTTCAAATCTAGCAAATCTTCTGATTTTGATGTTTTCTCCTACATTATTTGCAGTATCTCTTAGATATTGTTCTATTGTAAGATCTGGATTTTTGATATATTGTTGATCCATTAAGCATACATCTTTGAAATATTTTTTAAGTCTACCTTCAACTTTTTTGTGAGCAATCATCTCTTTTTTGTCTTCAGGCATATTTGGATTAGCTTCATTCATAGCTTGTTTAATTAATATTTCTTTTTGTTCTGCTACATCTTTTTCATCAGCGTCTTCTTCTGAAATGTATAGTGGATTTAAAGCAGCTATATGCATAGCTATATTTTTTGCAAATTCTTTAACTGTGTCTGTATTTGCTGAAAAATCTGTTTCAGTATTGATTTCAACGATTACACCAATTTTATCGTTGTGAATGTATGAACCAATAATTCCTTCAGCAGCAATTCTATCAGCTTTTTTATCTAAAGTAGCTTGTCCTTTTTCTTTTAATAGTTTTATAGCATCATCTATATTACCATCAGTTTCAGTTAAAGCTTTTTTACAATCCATCATTCCTGCGCCAGTTTTTTCTCTTAATTCTTTTACTAATTTTGCACTTACTGCCATGATATCCTCCTAATTATTCCTCAATAGATTCTTCTTCATCGTTTTCTTCTAAATCTTCTGATTCTGTTTCTTCTTCATCACTTTCTTCAAAGTCTTCTTCGCTTACTGCGAATTCACTACCTTGATTTCCTTCTATTACAGCATCAGCCATTAAAGAAGTAATAAGTTTTACAGCTCTTATAGCATCGTCATTTCCAGGAATAGCAATATCTACTACATCTGGATCACAGTTTGTATCTACAATTGAAATAACTGGAATACCTAAGATTCTAGCTTCGTGAACTGCTATTTGTTCATTTGATGGATCTACAACAAATAATACATCTGGTAAATCTTCCATATCTTTGATTCCACCAAGATTTTTTTCTAATTTATCCATTTCTTTGTTGTATTGTAGAACTTCTTTTTTTGGTAAAAGATCAAATGTTCCATCTTCTTCCATTGTTTCATATTTTTTAAGTTTATTTACACTATTTCTAATTGTGTTAAAGTTTGTCAACATACCACCTAACCACCTGTTAGATACATAGTATTGACCACATCTTTTAGCTTCTTGTTCAATTGAATCTTGAGCTTGTTTTTTTGTTCCTACAAATAAAACTGTTCCACCTTCACTAGCAATATCTCTAATTGTTTCGTAAGCTTTTTCAATTTGATTTGCAGTTTTTGCTAAATCTATAATATAGATTCCATTTCTTTCTGTGAAGATGAATTTTTTCATTTTTGGGTTCCATCTTCTTGTTTGGTGACCAAAATGTACACCAGCCTCTAATAATTTTTTCATTGATACTATTGACATATATCTTACCTCCGTTTATTTTCTTCCATCTTTTTCTACTAGATTTTAAACTAACTAAATTAGCAACGCAAACCTATCCAAAGATGTGCATAGTACTTATGTAATATACCATAAATTATAATATATTACAAGTTTATTCGAACATTGCTTCAACAAATGATTTAGAATCAAATTTTTCTAAATTATTTATTCCTTCTCCTACACCAATATACTTAACAGGAACTTCAAGTTCAACTTGTAATGGGAAAATCACACCACCTTTTGCAGTTCCATCTAGTTTTGTTAAAATCAATCCTGTAATATCGCAAACATTTTTAAATTCTCTAAGTTGACTTATTGCATTTTGCCCTGTAGTTGCATCTAAAACTAATAAATTTTCTCTATTTGCATTATTGGCATGAGTTGAAATTGTTCTGTTTATTTTTTCTAATTCATTCATTAGATTTTTTTTGTTATGAAGTCTTCCTGCTGTATCACAAATCAAGACATCAGACTTATTTGCTTTTGCTGCTTGGATTGCATCAAAAATTACTGCTGATGGATCTGAGCCTTCTTTGTGAGCAATCATTTGTGTATTTGATTGTTTTGCCCATGAATCGAGTTGCTCAATTGCTGCCGCCCTAAATGTATCGGCAGCTGCTAAAGTTACTTTATATCCATCTTTTTTCAAGTTATTGGCAAGTTTTCCTATAGTAGTTGTTTTACCAACTCCATTAACCCCTATAACTAAAATTACTGTTAACTTATCTTTTGAAATATTTAATTTATTTTCAAGATTTTTTTCATCTAATTTTTTTTCCATAATTTCTTTTAGCAAAGGAAAAATTTCATCAGCATTTTTAACTGATTTTTCTTTAATTTCATCTTTTAATTGGTCAACTATTTCAATAGTTGATTTCATACCAATATCTGCTGATATTAAAATTTCTTCTAATTCATCGTATAAGTCATCATCAATTTTTACATTTGCAGTAAATAAATTTTTAAGTTTTGAGGAAAATTGCTCTCTTGTTTTTGATAAACCTTTTGATAATTTAGTAAAAAATCCTAATTCTTCATCGGTATCATCATTTTGTAATTGTTTAAAATTTTCATTTTGAAAATTTTCTTCTATAGTTTCTTCAAAACCACTTTCTTGTATTTTTTCATTTTCTTCGCTTATTTCTAAGTTATTTTCATCTGATAGATTTTTTTTGATATTTTCTTCTTCATCAGTCTTTTTTTTCTTAAAAAAATCAAACATTTTTTCTCCTTAATTTATATCACTTGGATTTAATGCAATCAGTATGCTTGTGTCTTTGCTTTTACTTATAAAGTAATTTTTAAGTCTTGTAAGAAAATCAGATATTTTTTCTAATTTTTCCTCATTCGTTTTAATAATTATATTATATCTATATTTATTATTTATACGAGAAATTTTGCATGGATTTGGTCCTATTATTTTAACATCCAAATCTTTTTCATATTCTAAATCAAGATAATATTTTATTTTTTTTGATATGTCTATGCATTTTATTCTCGACTTGTTTAATACTTTAATAGTAATCAAATTTACAAATGGTGGATAATCGAAAGCTTTTCTTGCTTCTATCTCATATTTATAAAATCTTTCGTAATCATTTTTACTTGCTGCATTTATTACAAAATTATCTGGCCTATAGGTTTGTATTATCACTTCGCCTTTTTTATCTGCCCTTCCTGCTCTTCCTGAAACTTGGGTTAATAGCTCAAAACTTGTTTCGTACGCTGTGTAATCATTAATATTTAAAGATAAATCAGCACTAATAATTCCAACTAAGGTTACATTTTCAAAATCAAGACCTTTTGCTATCATTTGTGTCCCGATAAGAATATCAACTTTATTTTCTTTCATATTCTTATACATTTTTTCATAAGTTTTTTTATTTTTTGCTGTCATTGAATCCATTCTTATAATATTTGCTTTTGGAAATAATGCTTTAATTTCTTCTTCCAATTTTTCAGTTCCAGCACCAAATTCTTTTATTTTATTGGAGCCACAGGAAGGACAAATATGAGGTTGGTTTTTTGTTCTTCCACAATAATGACATACTAATTTGGATACATTTTTGTGGTAGGTCATAGAAACATCACATGCTTCACACTTTATTACGTATCCACACTGCCTGCAAAAAGTAAAAGAATTATGTCCTATTTTATTCAAAAATAAAATTGTTTGCTCTTTATTTTTTAGTTTTTCTTTAATTTTTTCATATAGTAAAGAGCTTATCATTGAATAATTTGAACTTTTCAATTCTTCTCTCATATCAACAATATTTACTTTTGGAAGTTTTCCATTTACTCTATTTTTTAATTCAAGTAATTTATAGTCTCCATCTAGAGCTTTAGTCATAGTTTTAATAGATGGAGTAGCTGATGCAAATATTAAAGTTGCCTTGTTGTATTTTTTTCTAAATAAGGCCAACTCATCAGTATGAAATTTTGGATCTTGGGAAGATATATAACTTTTATCGTGTTCTTCATCAATTATAATTAGACCAAGATTTTTAAATGGAGCAAAAATTGCACTCCTTGCACCTACAACAATTTTAACTTCTCCATTTTTAATCATTCTCCACTGTTGAAATCTTTCTTTTTGACTTAGCCTTGAGTGCATTATAGCAATTTTTTGTTTAAATCTTCCTTGAAATCTCTCTATAGTTTGGGGAGTTAATGATATTTCTGGAACAAGAATTATTGAATCTTTTCCTTTTTTTAGATTTTCTTCTACAATTTGTAAAAAAACTTCAGTTTTTCCACTGCCAGTAACCCCTTTTAATAAATAAGAATCATTAGGATTTTTTATAATTTTATTAAAGGCTTGACCTTGCTCGTTATTTAATGAAAATTTGCCATAATTTTTTATTTCTTTAACCAAAGATTCATTTACTTCTATTTTTTCAATTTTTACAATATTTTTTTTAACAAGAGAATCTAAAGAACTTTTACTTGAGTTTGTCTTACTTAATACATCTTTATAATCTGAATTTTTATTATTTTTGAGATAATTAATAATTTCTATTTGTTTTTTGGCATTTTTTGGAATTTTGATTTTCTTATAATTTTCAGATAGACTAAGTAAGTATTTATAATTAATATTTTGATTTGAATTAATGTCAAAATAAGAATCTATTAGTTTATCTTTTTTATATTTTCTTAAAGTATCTATATCTAACCCATAATTATTAATTAAATCTTCCAAAGATTTTTTTTCTTTTAAAATTTTATATAGCTTATCCTTTTTATCTAAATTTTTTGTTTTATAAAAATATTCTTTGATTTCTTTAATATTTCCAGGTGGTAAGACTTGTTTTATACAAGCTCTTAAAGGAGAAAGATACCTTTTTTTCATAAAAAAAGCTAAATTAATTAATTCATCATCTACGAGATTTTTTGAATCAATAATATCTACAATATCTTTTATTTCAAAGTTTTCATTCAAATTTTCCACTATATCGTAAACAAAGGCAATAGTATTCTTATTGCCTTTGCCAAATGGGACAATAACCCTCATCCCTTTTTTTATTTTATTTTTAAATTTATCAGGTATGTGATAAGTAAAAGATTTATCCAAAAATCTACTTTTACTATCAAGTATTACATAACAAAACAAATTATCACCTAAACCAAAAGATCCAAAATTTTATTAGCTAATTCTTTTTTTGTCATTATATCAAGTTTTTCAACCTTATCCTTTGAAAGAATTGATGCAATATTTGTATCTACATCAAAACCTGCACCCTTCTTTTTCAAATCATTGGCTATAATATAATCTGCCTTTTTTGATTCTAATTTTATTTTTGCATTTTTTATAAGGTCATCTGTTTCTGCAGCAAAACCAATCAAAACTTGTTTATCTTTTTTATTTCCAAAATATTTTAATATATCAACATTTTCAATCAATTCTAGATTTAAATTATCGCCATTTTTTTTGATTTTTTTATCGCTTACTTCTCTAACTTTATAATCTGTAGGAGCAGCTGACATAATTAAGGCATCGCAATCATCAAATTCTTTATCAATTACTTCTTTTAATTCTAAATTAGTTCTAATATTTATTTTATCAATTCCATTTGTCTTAATAGGATTTACAGGACCAGATACTAATTTAACATCAGCACCTCTTTTGAAAGCTTCTATGGCTATATTATATCCCATTTTGCCACTGGATTTATTTGTTATAAATCTTACATAATCAATTGGCTCTACAGTTGGTCCAGCAGAAACAATAATTTTTTTCCCCTTTAAATCTTTTTTTGTAAAATAATAATCAAGGTATCTTACAATATTTTCAGGTTCTTCCATTCTTCCATCTCCTCTTGTATCGCAAGCAAGAAGTCCTGAATTTGGATTAATTATATGTACTCCTATTTCTTTAATTGTTTTAAGATTATTTTGAGTTGCCTTATTATTTAACATATTTGTATTCATAGTAGGAGCTACAATTATGTCTTTATCACAAGCTAAAAGTGAGGCTGTAAGCATATTATCTGCAATGCCATAAGTCATTTTAGCAAGCGTATTTGCACTTAATGGTGCAACCAAAAAAACATCTGCCCATTTTGGAAGCTCAATGTGATGAACCTTCTCATGACTTCCTTCAAACATATCAGAATAGACAAGACATTTTCCCATAGTTTCAAAAGACAAAGGACTAACAAATTCACAAGCAGCCTTTGTCATAATAATTTTTAAGTTAGCTCCTTCTTTTTTTAATCTTGAGCAAAGATCTAAAACTTTATAAGCGGCTATTCCCCCACTAACACCTAGGAGAATATTTTTACCCTTAATCATTTTTTTCTACTTTTCCTTCCATTATTTCATGTAAAGCTTGAGTTACAGGTTTATCTTCTACTTCTTTAGTCAATAAATCTGAACCATTTACAATTCTTCTTGCTCTTTTTGCAGCCATCATGCAAATTTCGTACCTACTTGAACTTATTTCTGATAATTCTTTAAAAGATGGATTATTCATATTTACTCCTTTTCAAAATCTATTTCTTCTCTAAAAACTTTATGTTTTTCTGCATTAATAATTTCATTTACTAAATTTATAGCAGAATTCAAATGATCATTTACAACCAAGTAATCATAATCTTTTATATAAGATAATTCTTTTCTTGCATTATGCATTCTTAGATTGATGTCACTTTCTGTTTCAGTTCCCCTATTAACAATTCTATTTTTTAGTTCGCTAAGGCTAGGAGGCGCCAGAAAAATATAAACTCCATTATCAATATTTTTCTTAACATTTAATGCTCCTTGAACATCTATTTCTAAAATTACTATCTTACCTTCATTGATTTTTTCTTCGACAAAGTCTTTAGGTGTACCGTAATAATTATCGTGAACTTTAGCATATTCCAAAAATTTATCTTCTTCAATCATTTTTTCAAATTCTTCATGACTCTTAAAAAAATAGCTTACTCCTTCTATTTCCCCAGGTCTTTGTTTCCTAGTAGTCACAGAAACTGAATAAACTAAGTTTTTTTGCGTATTCATAAGGTCATGCAATACCGTTCCTTTACCTACACCTGAAGGTCCAGATATTACTAATAAAAATCCTTTTTTCATCGTGCCTCCTTATTACTACTATTTTACATTATGCAAAAATTTAGTTCAAGTATATTATTCTGATATAATATAAATATAAAAATTAAAGAGGTGATTTAATGAGTTACGATGGTTTAGTAACAAAAGCCATAACTTTTGAGATAAAAAAATTATTGCTTGGAGGAAAAATCCAAAAAATTAGCCAACCTTCCAAAAATGATATTGTTTTAAATATATATTCTGTTGGAAAAAGCTACAAGTTATTATTAAGTGCAAATAATAATGAGGCCAGAGTTCATATTACAGAAAAAAAATATGAAAATCCTATAAGCCCTCCTAATTTTTGCATGGTTTTAAGAAAATATTTAAATCAAAGTAAAATTGTTGATATTGAACAATATAAAATGGATAGGGTTATTATTTTTCATATATCTTCAGTTGATGAAATGGGTTTTGATATTTCAAATAAATTAATAGTAGAAATAATGGGAAAATATTCCAATATAATACTAACAGATGAAAATTATAAAATAATAGATTCCATTAAAAGAGTAAATTTTAAAATGTCATCAGTTAGAGAAATCTTGCCAGGTCTAGAATATAAATTTATAGAAAGCAATAAAATTAACATTTTAGAATCAGATTTTTCGCTTGATATTTTAAAATTAGATAAAAACATAGCAGATAATCAAAATCCAGAAAAACTTTTATATGAAAATTATTTAGGATTTTCCCCTACAATTGCCAAAGAGCTAATATACAAATCAAATATTGATCCTAGAATAAATTGGGGACTTGTAAGTGAAGATGAAAAACAATTGCTTAATGATAATTTATATGAACTTAGAAATTCATTAATTAATAATACGTACAGTCCAGTTTTATATAAGAATAGTAGAAATTATAAGGAATTTTATTCCTTTGATTTATCTAGTCTTGGATTTGAAAAAATATTATGCAAATCTATGAGTAATGCTATTGAAAATTTTTATGAATCAAACAAATCCAATGATAGACTTAGACAAATTAAAAATAATCTATTAAGAAAAATAAATACTCAAATAAAATTAGTTAATAAAAAAATAGAAATTTTAAATAAAAATCTAAGCAAAGAAAAAAATATGGACTCTATAAGAATGAAAGGCGATTTACTAGCTGCAAATGTAAATAAATTAAACAAAGGCGATAAAGAAATAATTTTAAAAGATTTTTATAATAACAATAAAGATATAAAAATAAGCCTAGACTCTAGAAAAAATCCATGGGAGAATGTTGATAGTTACTATAAAAGATACAAAAAAATTAAAAATTCCATAGATTTTGCAAAAGATGATCTTCCAAATCAAAAAGACCTATTAGCCTATTTAAATCAAGTATGTGATTTTGTTGAAAGAAGTGAAAGCATAAGTGATTTAGATGAGATAAAAGAAGAATTAATTGAAAATAAAATAATTAAAAATACAAGTAGGAATAAGAAAAAAACTAAAGCCAAATCAAAACCTATGCAGTTTAAAACTGTAGATAATAGCAATATATATGTTGGAAAAAATTCAAGACAAAATGACTATATAACTTTAAAACTTGCAAATAAAAATGATTATTTTTTCCACGTAAGAAATGCCCCAGGAAGTCACGTTATTTTAAAAACTAATTTATTAAATGAAAATGATATAAAAATAGCCTCCTACCTTGCTGCATCAAACTCATCACAAGCCAAATCAAATAAAGTTGATGTTGACTACACAGAAAAAAAGAATGTGAATAAGGCAAAGGGAGCTAAACTTGGTATGGTTTATTATGAAAATTTCAAAACGGTAACCGTAAATATGGATGAAAATCCAAAAAACTTATATGAAAAAATAAAATAAATTAAAAAGCCCAGAAAAAAATCTGGGCTTTTAACATATAAAATTGAATTATTATTTATTGTTAACTGCTTCTTTAAGAGTTTTACCAGCTTTAAATACTGGAGCTTTTGAAGCTGGAATTTTGATAACTTCATCAGGTTTTCTAGGATTTCTTCCTTCTCTAGCTTTTCTGTCTCTAGTTTCAAAAGTACCAAATCCTACAAGTTGAACTTTTTCTTCTTTTTTAAGAGATTCTGTTACAGTTTCGATGAAAGCATTTAATGCTCTTTCAGCTTCTACTTTTTTAAGTCCACTTTTTTCTGAGATATTAACTAATAATTCTGATTTATTCATATATCCTCCTTATAAATCAATCTTAATCTATTCTGCTTAACTCTAAGTAAGATTATACATATATATTTTATTTATTTCAAGCGTTTTTCAAATAAAAAGCTTGATATTTGAATTTTTTATAAGATTTTTCAAATAATTATTATATTCGTTTCTTAAATATAATTCTTTTGCATCAAGTAAAAGACTTTTTTTGTTATTATTTATTGAATTAACCATTAAAATTATGTATGAATCTTTGTATTTGAATACATTACTTATTTCGTTTGCCTTGGTTAGTGATGATTCTTTAAGCAAATTATCATCATTATAAACAAATTCAGACCTATAAATATCATAATTTCTGACTTTATTTTTAAGATGATTTTTAAAATCATCAGAATTTTTAATATTAGACCTTATTTTTATAGCTTCTTTTTTATCATCAAAAATCAAGCAATCATACTTATATTTTTTATGGAGATTTTCATTATCTTCATAATATTTTAAAATTTTAGAATCTTTAACCTTATTATTGTTTAAAAAATAATCATAGTGTTTTTTTCTAATTGAATCTTGATATGAAATTTCTTCAAATTCATCTTCTGTAACACCAAATGACTTTACATTTTCAATTAGTGAATCCTTTGATGAAATTTCTTGGCTTATTTTATCGATTATTTCTTGAGAATCATTTTTTGTTACTTTGATTCCGTTTTTTTTCAAATCATCAAGCATAGCTTGATCCATAATTAAAGAATCTAAAAGTTCAGATTCTAATTTTTTATAATTAGAATCTCCCTTTTTAGATTTAGAATCTAAGAATTTATCTCCATATTTTTTTAAATAAAATTTTTGATAATAACTTAATTCTTTTTCAAATAATTCTTTGCTTATTCCTTCATCGTTAACAACAGCTACATACTTGTTCTTATCAAATTTTTTTGAACAAGAACTTAGTAAAATTAAAGAAATACTAATTATTGCTATTGGAATTTTCTTTATTATTTTCATCTTTTTTATTATCAGATGTTTTTGATTCTTTTTTTGTTTCCTTCTTTTGAGGACCATCTTCTGTTACTACTTTTGCTTTGTTAAATAGGTCTGTTAGGTAATCAGAATATTTTTTATCATTTAAAGTTTTAGAAATTTCATCTTTTAATGCTTCTGGAGAATCTTTTTTATCTGTAACTTTTATTATATGGTATCCATAAGAAGTTTTAACAGGATCAGAAACTTCATCTTTTTTCATAGAAAAAGCTTTATCTGCAAATTCTTTAACCATTTTATCTTTAGTAAAGTATCCTAAATCTCCACCTTTTTCTGCATTAGCTGTATCTTTTGAATATTCTTTTGCAAGTTTTGCAAAATCTTCTCCATTATCTAGTTTTTCTTTTACTTGTTTTGCTGTTGCTTCATCAGCTACTAAAATATGGCTTGCTTTAACTTGAGCTAGAGTATCTTTATTTTCTTCATAATATTTTTTAATTTGTTTTTCATCTACTGGATTTTTTTCTTCAAACCAAGCTCTGTGTTTTTGATAAATTTCATCTTTTTTAATTGTTTCTTTAAATTTATCACTACTCATATTATAATCTTCAAGCATTTTATCAAATTTTTCTTGTCCACCAAATTGTTGAACATATTGTAAAAATTTGTCATCAAGAGCTTTATCATCAACTTTTACATTATTTTTTTTCATATCATCTGCTATAAGTTTATCTTGAACTAGCATTTGAACAATTGAAGGTTTTAATTGTTGTCTGCTTGCAAGCATTGCAGAATAAAAACTCATTTCATCTTTATAAGAATCTTTTGTGATTTTTTCGCCACCAACTAATGCTACTGCATCATCTGGTAATTTTTCTCCTTTTGCACTTTCTGAAGTTTGAGTTTCATTTGATCCGTTGTCTTTTTTGTCTTTTGCTCCATCATTAGCACAAGCACTTAATGCAAAACTTGTTGCTAAAACTAAGGCTATAAGTCTTTTGTTCATTTTTTCTCCTTAACATTTTTAATAACTTTTAATAATTCGTAACAGTCTAACAGTTTTGTATTTTTATTTGGTAATTTAAAAGCTGGATTTTGTGAAAGGTCAAATGAAAGTTCTCCGTGATAATTTTCATTAATTTGAGATAATTGCTCAAAAGTAAATTTATTTCTATCGTCATAAGATATTATTATTTCATTTTTCACTTCTCTAATTTCATCAAAACCTAATTTATCAGCAAGGGATTTTACCAATGATACGTACATTATATTGTCAACCATTAATGGAATATCTCCATATCTATCAATCAAATCTTCAACAAGAAAACTATAGTCTTCCAAAGTTTCAATTCTTGATATTCTAGTGTACATTTCTATTTTTTGTCCTTGATCTTCTATATAAGATTCTGGAATATAAGCATCCACTTTCAAGTCAATATATACGTCATTTAAATCGCTAGATTTAAATTCTTTTCCGCTTGCTTTATTAACAGCTTGTTGCAAGAATTTAACATATAAGTCATATCCAATAGCTTCTACTTGCCCACTTTGGCTTTCACCTAAAATATTTCCTGCGCCCCTAAGTTCTAAATCTCTCATAGCAATTTTATAACCACTACCAAAGTCAGAAAAATCTTTAATTGATTTTAATCTTTTTTCACCTATTTCAGTTAAAACTTTTCCTTTGGCATAAGTAAAATAAGCATAAGAAGACCTAGATGATCGACCTATTCGTCCTTTCAATTGATAAAGTTGACTAAGTCCCATCATGTCAGAATCATAAACTATAATTGTGTTTACATTTTGTATATCCATACCAGTTTCAATGATTGTTGTGGCAAGAAGTATATCAATATCCCCATTCACAAAATCTTCCATTATTTTTTCAAGATTTTTTGCAGACATTTGCCCATGAGCGATAGCAATATTTGCATCTGGTATTAATTCAACAAGTTCATTGTAAATTTTTTCGATATTATAAACTCTATTATAGACAAAATATACTTGCCCATCCCTATCAAGCTCTTTTTCGATAGCTCTTTTTATAATTGATGAATCATATTCTAATACGTAAGTATTTACAGGAAGTCTTCTTTCTGGAGGTTCATCCAAAGTTGACATATCCCTTATCCCAGTCAATGATAATTGTAAGGTTCTTGGAATTGGCGTAGCAGACAAAGTTAAAACATCAATATTTTCTTTTAATTTTTTTAGTTTGTCTTTATGTCTTACACCAAATCTTTGCTCTTCATCTATAATTAACAAGCCAAGATTTTTAAATTTTATATCATTTGATAGTAACCTATGAGTTCCTACAATAATATCAATTTTACCTGATTTTAAATTTTTTATATTTTTATCTTGTTCTTTTTTACTTACAAATCTAGATAATAAAGCACACTCGACAGGATAATCTTTAAACCTTTCTTTCATTGTAGAATAATGTTGACTTGCAAGAATTGTAGTTGGTACTAAAAAACAAACTTGATAGCCGTCCATTATTGCTTTAAATGCAGCTCTTAAAGCTACTTCAGTTTTTCCATAACCAACATCTCCACAAAGAAGTCTATCCATTGGTTTGATATTTTCCATATCATCTTTAATTTCATTAATAGATCTTACTTGGCTATCCGTTTCTTCATAAATAAAAGAATCTTCAAATTCTTTTTGCCAAGTTGTATCTTCACTAAAAGCATGTCCCTTGGCTTTTGATCTTTTTGCGTAAAGTTCTACCAAATCATCTGCTATTTCATCAACTGCTTTTTTTGCTCTTTGCTTAGCTTTTTTCCATTGATTACTTCCAAGTGATGAAATTTTTGGCTTATCTCCCTTATTACCAATATATTTACTAACTAAATCCATTTGGTCAACAGGAACAAATACCTTATCATTTCCCTTGTATTCAATTACAAAATAATCTTTTTTTGTATTATTTACTTCAATTTTAGATATGCCTTTATATATACCAATACCATTATTTTCATGAACTACATAATCGCCAATTTCTATATCGGAATAATTTATTATATCTTTAGCACTTACTGGTTTCTTTCTTGTTTTTTTATTTTTTAATTTATCTTTACCAAAAATATCCCTATGAGAATATAAATTTATTTTATTATCAGTGAAAATATAACCTCTTGATAAAGAATTTTCAGTTAAGATTATATTGGTATTACTTAAATCAGAATCTAGACCAATAGAAAAATTGTCAATATTATTTTCATTAAAAATTTCTTTTATACTTTCTAGAGATTTTTTATCAGATGCAAAAATAATAGCTTTTTCATTATTTTTAATTAAAGAATTAATATTAAAAATGAAGTTTTCAATATTTTTATTAAAATTTTCTTGCTCAATAGATTTTAATTCAATAATTTTTTTGGCTTTGATTATATTATTGTTTTTTAATAAACTTGAAGAATTTATTATAGGATATGATTTGATATTAGTAAAAATTTTATTTATATCTATTTTAATATTTTTAAATGATGGAAATATTTCCCCATTTTCTAACTGATTTGTAAAATCCAGATCCGATTTTTCCATATCTTGTGAAAAATTGTCAATTGACCTATTTAAATCTTGAAAAAGAAATATTGAATCTTTATCTAAATAAGCAAAAAATTCATCAAAATTTTCATTTCTATAGGGAGTAATTAAATCCTCATTTGCAATATATAAACTATCATTGAGATAAGAAATTATTTGATTATATTTATCTTTTAATTTTCTAGAATTACCTGAATCTGATATGTTTTTTATATCTTTTTTTATTAATTCAATTATTTTCTGATAATCATTTTTATCATAAATTAACTCTTTTGTTGGTCTAATTATTATTTCATCAATATTTTCAAGAGATCTTTGAGTGTCTTTATCAAAAAATCTTATTGAATCTATTTCTGTATCAAATAATTCTATTCTTATAGGATTATCATATTCTATAGGCCAAAAATCTATTATTGAGCCTCTAATAGAAAATTCTCCTTTTGACTCAACTAATTTTGTAAAATCATAATTTAATTCTATAAATGATTTTTTTACATCTCTTAAATCTAATTCACTATCAATATCAATTTTAAATGACTTATCTTTAAAAATTTTTCTTGGAGTTAATTTATTTCTTAAGGCATCTAAAGTAGTAGTAATTATAAATTTATCCTCATTAATAAGCCTTGTTAAAACTTCAATTCGATTTATTTCATTATTATTTTCTAAATTTTTAATATTATAGTAGTTGATTTCAGTTGATGGAAAATACATACAAGAATCATCTTGCAAAGAATTAATATCATCACGCATTAGCTTTGCTTTTTTTTCATTCTCGCAAATAATAATTAATGTTTTCCCAGTATAAGTAAATAGAGTTTGAAAAATATGAGCTTTGCTCTCATCAGTTAGTCCATGTAAAAATATTGGAGATAATTTTTTATAATTTTCAATTATTTCCTTAACTTGACTAATATTATAAATTTCATTAATAAGGCTATTCATTATCTTCAACTAGCCTTTTTGAATTAAACATACTCATGGTTTTTTCTATACCTTCTTCTAAAATCATCTCGATAGCATCACTTGCAAGCTTTACTTCATCTTCAATGATTTTAACTTCTTGTTTTGAAAATCCACTTAATACAAAATTAGCCAAATCCATATATGAAGGCTTCTTTCCAACTGCAACTTTTATTCTTGGAAAATCATCAAATTCTAGATTGTAAATAATTGACTTCATTCCATTATGAGTTCCAGCTGAACCTTTTTTTCTTATTCTAATACTTCCAAAATCAATATCTATATCATCATAAATAACTATGAGTTTATCATGGTCAAAATCAAAATATTTATATATTTCTCTAATAGCTTCTCCTGAATTATTCATATAAGTTTGAGGCTTTACAAGCATAACTTTATGGCCAGAAATTACTCCCTGGCCAATTAAAGATTTAAATTTAATTTTTCTTACATCAATACTATATTTTCTAGCTAAATAATCAATAGCTATAAAGCCAGCGTTATGTCTTGTGTTCTCATACTGTATACCAGGATTACCCAAGCCTACAATATAATACATTTTTATTTACCGTCCTCAAAAAGACCACTTATTGATTCGTAAGTGTTAATTCTATTTATAGCTTCAGCTAATAAAGGAGCTATTGAGATTTGTTTGATTTTTTGAATTTTCTTTTCTTCAGGTAATTTTATTGTATCTGTAATAACTACTTCTTTTACGCAAGAATTTTCTAAATTTTCACAAGCATTTCCACTTAAAACACCGTGAGTTGCTGCAATTGAAACTTCTTTTGCGCCATGTTCTTTTAGATAATTTGCTGCATTGCAAATAGTTCCAGCTGTATCAATAATATCATCAACTAAAATACAATGTTTACCTTCAAAATCTCCAATTACATTCATAACTTCTGAAACATTTGGTCTTGGGCGTCTTTTTTCAATTATTGCTATTGTTAATTTCAAATAATCTGCAAAGCTTCTAGCTCTAGTTACTCCTCCTAAATCAGGACTTACTACTACATATTCATCTGGATTATCAAATGCTTTTTCTTTAAAATATGATGACAATAATCTAATAGCAGTAAAGTGATCAAGAGGTATATCAAAATATCCTTGAATTTGACCAGCATGAAGATCCATTGTTATAACCCTATCAGCTCCAGAAACAGTCATAAGATTTGCTACAAGTTTAGCACTAATTGGTTCTCTTCCTCTAGTTTTTCTATCTTGTCTTGCATAGCCATAATATGGAACTACTAAATTTACATAACCTGCAGATGCTCTTTTGCATGCATCTGTCATTATTAATAATTCCATTAGATTGTCGTTTGTTGGATAAGAAGTAGGTTGAATGATATATACATCCTTGCCTCTTACAGCTTCGTTAATTTTTACATTAATTTCACTATCTGCAAATTTTTTAACTTCAACTTCTCCTAATTTAATGCCCAATGATTTTGCAACAGCTTCTGCTAAATCAGGATTAGAGTTTCCTGCCAATACAACTAAATCGCCTCTTTTGATATGTGATGAACTTGAACATTCACTCATTTTTAATTTTGCTCCTTTAACTTTTCCAAATCTCTTTTTTTCTTTTTTTCAACGTAACCAGATATATTTTTTTGTTCAGCTCTTTCTATTGAAAGCTCTCCTTGGTCAACATCTTTTGTTATTGTTGAGCCTGCAGCAATATACCCCTCTTTTTTCACATGAACAGGTGCTACAATATTAGAATTTGATCCTATAAATGCTCCATCTTCAATAATTGACCTATGTTTAAATTTACCATCATAATTTACAAAAATTACACCACAACCAATATTTATATCTTTACCTAAATCACAATCTCCGATATAAGCAAGGTGTCCTGCTTTTGTATTATCATCAACATCAGAATTTTTAACTTCCACAAAATTTCCAATATGGACATTTTTTCCAAGTTTAGCCATAGGTCTTAAATGTGAAAACGGACCAATATCTGTTCCTTGATCAACAAAAGATTTTTCTATTACAGAATTGTCAATTTTAACCTTATCTTTTATTATTGAATCTTCAATTCTAGATGAGCCTTCAATAATACAATCTTCGCCAATTTCTGTATTTCCTAAAATTTTACATGGACCAGATATTACAGTATCTTTTCCAATTTTTACGCCCATTTCAATATTTACTATACTAGGATTATCAATAATTACACCATTTAACATGTGATAATCATTAATTCTTTGTCTTAAAAGTTTTGTAGCATTTGCTAGCTCTTTTTTATTATTTATTCCATAAAATTGGTCTGGATTGTCAGCCATATAAGCCTCTACTTTTTTTCCTTCATTATTTAAAATTTCGATACAATCTGTTAAATAATATTCGTTAGATTTGTTATCAGTGTTAATCTTTTTTAAAGAATTTTTTAAATCAATTCCTTTTAAAGCATAGATTCCAACGTTGATTTCATTTACTTCTTGTTCTTTTTCGCTTGCATCTTTTTCTTCTACAATTTTTTGGAATTTATTATTTTCTCGTATTATTCTTCCATATCCTTTTGGATTGTCAACTTTTGTTGACATAACAGTTAGACTATTGTTATTTTCTTTATGAAAATCAATAAAATCTTCAAGAGATTTTTTTGTAATTAGTGGAATATCTCCATTTAAAATAAGGCAATCATCATCGTCATTTATTAAATCAATAGCCATACTTACAGCATAAGCTGTTCCGTAAGGGAATTCTTTTCCAATTTTTTGTTCTTTTATTTCAATATTTGGAAATTTTTCTTTTAATAAATCCTTATTTTTTCCACCAATTATTATAGTGTTTGAATTTTCAAATGAGCAAGCATCAACTATATAAGTTATAAGCTCTCTATTTAAAATTTTAGTCATAACTTTTGAGGTATTAGATTTCATTCTAGTACCTTCTCCAGCAGCAAGTATTATATTTTTTAACATCTAATCTCCTTATTCTGGTGCAATTTCCAAAGCAAGTGTCATCATTTGTGTATAAGCACTTTGTCTATTTTCTGCACTATCAGATTCGTTAGATACTAAGGAATCACTAATTGTAAAAACTCCTAAGGCTCTTTTTCCATATTTTCTTGCTACAGTAAAAAGACCATAAGATTCCATCTCTACGCATAAAACTCCATATTTTTGTAAATTTTCAAAAACTTTTGCATCCATTTCACTATAAAATTGGTCTGATGAATGAACTTGACCACAGTGAGTTGTGTATCCTAATTCTTGACTTTTTTTGTATGCTTCAAGTAATAAATCAAAATCAGGTGTTGGAGAATAATGAATATTTCCAAATAAATTATCGTTAATTGATGATTCGCTACAAGCACTTGTTGCAAGAACTATATCGTGTAATTTTATATTTTCTTGCATACTTCCAGCACTTCCAATTCTAATTATTGTATCGACATCATAAAAATTAAATAATTCATTAAAATAAATCATTGATGAAGGAATTCCCATTCCACTTCCCATTACTGAAACTCTTTTTCCTTTATAATAACCAGTATATCCGTACATTCCTCTTGTATTTGTAAATTCTTTTGCATCTTCAAGAAAATTTTCTGCTATATATTTAGCTCTTAAAGGATCTCCTGGCATCAAAACTGTATTTGCTATTTCATCTTTACTTTTTGCTGAAATATGCGGTGTTGGTATTGTCATAATTACTCCTTATTTTTATATTTCTAGTAATATAATATCACTTTTTAAAATATTTTTAAAATAAAAAGGGCTGTTGCAAAATTATAAATAAATAATTCTGCAACAGTCCCCTACAAATTAATTATATTTTTCTATATATTTTTTAGCTATCTCTTCTTTAGTAAATCCTAATTCTTTTTGTACATCTTTAAAATTACCTGATATTCCAAATCTATCAATAGAAATATTTATTCCCTTATCTCCTGTAAATTCACTCCATCCAAATGAACTTGCCATTTCAATTGAAACTCTATTTTTAACATTTGCTGGAAGAATTTTTTCCTTATAAGCTTGGTCTTGTTTTCTAAATAATTCCATTGATGGCATTGATACAACTCTCACATCAATCTTAGATTTTTTCAATTCATCTCTTGTTTGTAAAGCTAATTCTACTTCACTACCTGTGGCAATTAAAATTCCATCTGGAACTTCTTTATCAGAATCTTTAATTATATAAGCTCCATTTGAAATATCATCAATATTTTGTGTAGCTTCAAGATTACTTACATTTTGACGTGTTAGAGCTATAACTACTGGGCAATTTTTACTTTCAAGGGCAATTTTCCAAGAAAGTCTAACTTCATTTGCATCTGCTGGTCTTAGCATTATTACATTTGGTATTGTTCTAATCATGGCTAATTGTTCTATTGGTTGATGGGTTGGTCCATCTTCTCCAACAGCAACAGAATCATGAGTGAAAACATAAGTTACAGGAATTTGTGAAAGAGCTGAAATTCTTAAACCTGCTTTTAAATAATCTGAAAATACAAAAAATGTAGAAACGTGATGGAAAGTTCCGCCGTGTGCTACAATGGCATTTGCTATTACACTCATAGCAAATTCTCTAACTCCATACCAAACATTTTTTCCCTCAGGATTTGTGTCTGAAAATCTTTCAGCATTTTTTATATTTGTTTTGTTAGATGAAAATAAATCTGCGCTTCCACCCCAGAAATTTTTTGTAACTTTTGCTAAATCTTGGATTATTTCTCCACTAGATGCTCTTGTTGCAAGACTCTCATCAGATGGAGAATATTTTTTTACTTCTTCCATCCAATTTTCTGGTAATTTTCTTTCAAATCCATTAATGTATTCTTTATAATCTACAGGATATTTTTCCTTATATTCTTCTAAAAGTTTATTCCACTTTTCGTATGATTTTTTACCATTTTCTATAATATTTTCTTTGAATGTATCATAAATATCTTCTGAAATTTCAAAATCTTCATATTCCCAATTGTAGAATTTTTTTGCTTCTATAAAATCGTCATTTCCAATTGGTGCACCATGAACTTTATTTGTTCCTTGATTTTT
>NZ_KV803714.1:160475-236266 GCF_001811125.1 Anaerococcus sp. HMSC068A02
ACTTTATTTGTTCCTTGATTTTTTGAACCATAACCAATAACTGTTTTTACTTCTATAAAAGTTGGACCATTTTTATTTTCTTTTGCTTTATTAATTGCATCATAAATTTCTTCAAGATTATTTCCATCTGAAACTTTAATATAATTCCAATTTTGAGCCTTAACTCTTTGTTCAATATTTTCTGAAAAAGATGTATTTAAATTTCCATCCAAACAAATATCATTTGAATCATGAAGAATTATTAATTTATTTAAATTTAAATGACCTGCTAAAGACATTGATTCATATGAAATTCCTTCCATCAAATCTCCATCTCCACATATTGCATAAGTATAATGATCAACTATATTAAATCCATCTTTGTTATACATTGCAGCCAAGTGTTTTTCTGCTATTGCAAATCCAACTGCATTTGCAATTCCTTGGCCCAAAGGACCAGTTGTTACTTCAACACCATCTGTATGTTTTCTTTCTGGATGACCTGGAGTTTTTGAGCCAATTTGTCTGAAATTTTTCAAATCATCAATACTCAAATCATAGCCTGATAAATGTAATAGAGAGTAAAGCATAGCTGAACCATGGCCAGCTGACAAAACAAATCTATCTCTGTTGTGCCAATTGCTTTTTTTAGGATTAACATTCATTATTTTATTCCACAAAACATAAGCCATAGGACTTGCTCCCATTGGAAGACCTGGATGGCCACTATTTGCTTTTTCAATTTGTGCTATTGATAAACATCTTATTGCATTTACAGCTTTTAAATCTTTTTTATCAAACATTAATTATTCTCCTCAATTTCTTTGATTTTATTTACTCTTTTAAGATGACGTCCGCCTTCAAATTCTGTTGTAGCAAAAATCTCTACAATCATTTTTGCAACTTCTGAGCCAATTACTCTTGAACCTATGCACAAAACATTACTATTATTGTGCGCTCTAGACATTTTTGCAGAATATGTCTCAGACACGCAAGCTGCTCTTATACCTTTAAATTTATTGGCAGCAAGACTCATTCCTATTCCTGTCCCACAAATTAAAACAGCAAAATCAGCTTCTTTGTTTAAAACTTTTTCGCATGCAATTTTTGCAAAATCTGAATAATCACAAGATTCTTTTGTAAATGTTCCAACTTTTTCAACTTCATATCCAAGTTCTAAAAGTTTTTCTTCTACGCTATCAACTAGATCAATACCACCATGATCATTTCCTATTATATATTTCATTAAAAACCTCTCTAACTATTTGCTTATAAATAAAGATTATCATTTTATGACTTTACTGTCAATTTAGTAAAAGTTGTTAGAAATATCAAATTAATGGTCTTTGTATAAATTTTATGGTATAATAGTTAGGCAAAAAATATAAAAACAAAGGAGCATCAATGTTCGAATTTAATATAAATGATTATAAATATAAAAATATACATATGATAGGAATTGGTGGAATTTCCATGAGTGGTATTGCTATTTTATTAAATAATAATGGTTATAAGGTTACAGGATCTGACATTTCAATTTCTGAAACAAGCAAACATTTAGATAAAAATGGAATTAAATATACAATTGGACAAAAAAAAGAAAATATTAAAAATCCAGATTTAGTTATATATACAGACGCAATCGCCGAAAATAATGAAGAATTAGTTGCAGCTAGAAAACTTGATATTCCTGTAGTAAGTCGTGGAGTTTTCTTGGGTGGTTTGATGAAAAATTACAAAAATTCTATCGCAGTTTCTGGTTCTCATGGAAAAAGCACAACTACAAGTATGATTTCTAAAATTCTTATGAATTCTACAAAAAATCCTACTATTTTATTGGGTGGAGATCTTGATGAAATTGAAGGAAATGTACATGTTGGCGATAAGGATATATTAGTAACAGAAGCATGTGAATATAAAGGAAATATAAGATATTATTACCCTTCAATTGGAATAATTTTAAATATTGACGAAGATCATCTTGATTATTATAAAGACATAAATGACATAGTTGAAACTTTTAAATTTTACTTGAGAAATCAAAGTAAAGATTCAAAAACAATTTTGAATTTAAATGAAGAAAATAATAAATTAGTTATAGACGCAGTTCAAGGAGAATTGATTACCTATGGACAAGATAATCCTGATGCTGATTATAATGCTACAAATATAAGCTTTGATGAAAGTGGTAAGCCTAGATTTGATTTGATAATGAAAAATGGAGATGTTGAACATTTTGAGCTAGCAATTCTTGGTAGACATAATATAAATAATGCTTGTGCATCAATTATTGCTACTTTAGAAAGTGGTGTTGACATAAAAACGATCAAAAAAAATATTCAAGCCTACACTGGTCTTGAAAGAAGAATGCAATTAATAGGAAATGTTAATGATTGCAATATTATTTTAGATTATGGTCACCATCCTTCAGAGATTCAAGTTAATTTAAACGCCTTGGCTGAACACACAAAAGGAAGACTTATTTGTGTATGGCAACCTCATACTTACACTAGGACTAAGAGATTATTTAATGAATTTGTTAAATGTTTTGATGAAGCTGATGAAGTTATAATTACTGATATTTTTGCAGCACGTGAACCATTTGATCCAAGTATATCTAGTAAAGATGTAGTTGATGCTCTAATTAAAACTGGAAAAAGTGCAAAATATATTCCTACATTTGAAAAGGTAAAAGAATACTTATTGTCTGATATTAAAAAAGATGATCAAGTTATAGTTACAGGCAGCGGAGATTCAGATCGTTTAGCTAGAATGATAGCAGGTGTTAGTGAATAAAAGAAATTAAAAAGCAAGTTAAAGAAAATTCTTAATTAAAAGATTTTCTTTAACTTGCTATTTTTTTATGATTTTTATTTTTAATATAAGTATAATAATATCTACTATTAGACCTGTTTCCCCCATCTATTAATAGACTTTTGTCCTTTGTTTTTACTAAAACTGCATTTCCTTGACCTACGTCTATATAAGTAATTTCTAATTCATCTAAATTTGTATATGTATTTTCTTTTTTGTTAACAAGCAAAAAAATTAAAATTGCTGACAGGAATACTATTAATAAGTTTTTAAAACTTATTTTCATTAATCTATTCCCACAGATATGGCAATTGCCGCATCAATTTTTAACATTACCGACTTATCAAAAGAACCTAATTTATCTCTTAGCCTTCTTTTATCGATTGTTCTTAGTTGTTCAAGAAGAGCAACACTATTTTTTGGCAAACCAAATTGATTTGCACTTAAAGAAACATGGGTTGGCAATTTTGATTTTTTTAATTGACTTGTAACAGGAACTACTATAATTGTTGGAGAATATTTATTTCCCATATCATTTTGCACAACAATTACAGGTCTTACTCCTCCCTGTTCGCTCCCTACAACAGGAGAAAGATCTGCATAAAATAAATCTCCTCTTTTAACTTTCATTATTTTCTCCTATAAATTTAGAATTGCATTTATAAATCCTAGGAACTCTTTTTGAAATTGAAGTCATTAATTCGTAAGGGATAGTATTAATTTTATTTGCCTCTTTGTAAATATCTGGATAAATTGTAATATAATCTCCTATTTTACAATCAATATCACTTACATCAATCATCATTTGATCCATACAAACTCTTCCAACAACTCTTGCTAGTTTTCCATTTACTAAAACTTCTCCTATATTTGAAAATGCTCTTTTAAATCCATCTGCATAACCTATTGCAACTGTAGCAACTTTCATATCTTTACTAGCAGTAAAGCTTCTGCCATAAGAAATGCTTGTTCCTTTTTTTACATTTTTTACAAAAGATATTTGTGCTTTAAATTCAAAAGACTGTTCTAATTTGATCTTTGAAATTTCTTTTATATAATCAGATGGATAAATGCCATACAAAGAAATACCCACCCTCAACAAGTCTGATTTAAAATCATATTCCATTGATGCAGCAGAATTTGCAATATGAACTAGATTTAAATCAAAATCATCTTTGATTTTATCTATTATATATGTAAATTTTTTATATTGTTCATTTGTATAAGTTAAATCTTTCTCATCAGCTGTTGCAAAATGAGAAAAAGCTCCTATGAAATTTAAATTTTCAAGCTCTTTTAATTTTTTTATTTTTTCTATTTCAAAATCTCTAAAACCAATTCTTGTATGTCCTGTATCAAGCCCAATATGACAATTTATTTTCGAATTTAATTTACTATTTATTTCTTTAGCATAATCTAAATCATAAATTACTACATCAATATCTAATTTTCCACATTGATCATATTTATCAATAGGCAAATATCCTAATATTAAAATAGGAGTATTAATTCCATTGTCTCTTAAATATTTTGCCTCTTTAAATTGAGCTACAGCTATGTAATCTATGTAATTTTTTATGTAATTTGCAACTTCTAAAGAACCTAGCCCATAAGCATCAGCCTTTAAAACTGCACAAAATTTTGAATTTTGAGATTTTTCTTTTATTGATTTGATATTATTTAATATTTTGTCTAAATCAACTAATAAATAATTTTCTTCCATCATTAACACCTCATTAATTTATAGGTCTTTGGTAAATTTTTTATAATATCACTAGCAATTAGTGAATCTTGAGAATTTTCTAAAGAATAAATATCTCCAGCAAGCCCGTGAATATAAACAGATAAAACAGCCGCATCATACGGTTTCATAATAGCTAAATTTGAAAGTAAAATTCCTGTCAAAACATCTCCACTACCAGCTGTCGCCATTCCATTATTTCCAGATTCATTTATGTAAATATTTACACCATCTGTAACAATTGTATTTTTTCCTTTCAAAACCAAAACAATATTATGTTTTTTTGCAAATTCAAAAGAAGCTTTTTCCCTATTATTTTTTATATAAGATAAAGGCAAATTTGAAATTCTAGAAAATTCCATTTCATGTGGAGTTAAAACAATATTTTCTTTCTTATCTATTATATCAATATTTTCTTTCAAAGCATTTAGTCCATCTGCATCAATTAATAGATTTTTATCAAAATTTTGAATAATTTTTTCTATTAATTTATAAAGATTTTTTCCCTTGCCCATACCAGGACCAATTCCTATTGCATCTTTATTTTTTATTAGTGATAAAATTTTATTGCTTATTTTTTCTGAATAATAAAAATAATCACAATCCACCTCATTTATTATACTTTCTGTAGATTTTATTTGTAAAATATCAGAAATAGATGAAGGACAAATAATATAAGAAAGACCACATCCCGAACGTAAAGATGCACAAGATGACAAATAAACAGAACCAGCCATTCCTTTTTGTCCACCAATTATTGCAACTTTTCCAAAATCTCCCTTGTGTCCATCTTTTGGTCTATCTTTTAATAATTTTTTTACAGATTTATTTATTTCAATATAATTTTCATTTTTTGAGCAAATAGCAAGAGCATAATTTCCGTCATGGCTTATACTCAAATTTAATTGTGCTTTATTTTTATCAATAAAAACAATCGGTTTATTACCTATATGTTTGATTTCTATTTTTTTTCTCAATATGTAGGCTAAATTAAAACCACAAGCCTTAATAATAGCTTCTTTTGCTGCAAAAATTCCAGCAAAAGTTTGTAATGAATTTTTATTTTTTTTAGAATAATGAATTTCATTATCAGTAAATATTTTACTCTCAAAATCTTTTTTTTCTAATTTTTCTTTAAATTTTTCAATATTTACTATATCAATACCTATCATTTTCTATTCCTCAATTTTTTAAATGATTCTTCTGCATTTTTAATTATTTCTTTCTCATTTAAATAAACAAATTTTTTATCATCATACACAAGATCACCATTAATTATTACATAAGAAACATCTTTATCAAAAGTTGAATAAGGCAAGGATGAAATCAAATTATTTTGTGGTGTATGGTTAGGATTATTTAAATCAATTAAAATAATATCTGCAAGTTTGCCTTCTTCCAAAGTTCCAATTTTATCATCAAGTCCCAATGCCTTAGCCCCATTTATTGTAGCCATTTTTAAAACATCATAAGCTTTTAAATTTTGAGGATTATTATATTTTGATACAAGAGATGTTAAAGAAATTTCTTTTATCATTGATAAATTATTATTGCTTGCAGATGAATCTGTACCCATAGCTAAATTTATTTTCTTATTAATCACTCTTGTACAATCTAAAAATCCCGATGAAAGTTTCAAATTACTTGAAGGATTGTGAACTACGCTAACATCATATTTTGATAAAATATCTAAATCTTTATCTGATAAATAAACTCCATGAGCTGCTATTGTTTTATTTTCAAAAATTCCACATTCTTCAAAAACTTCAGTAGGACTTTGATTAAATCTTTTCATACAATCTGTGTTTTCTGTTTTTGTTTCAGATAAATGAATATGAATTGGCATCTTATATTTTTTTGCGTATTTATTTATTTCTTTTAAGTAATTTTTATCTGTAGTGTAGACTGCGTGAGGTCCAAAAGCTATATTTATTCTACCATCTTGACTATTTTCATATTTATTAAAAAGATCAATATTTTCTTTTATTTTTGTACAGTCTTTATCTTCAAGAGTAAGTCCTCTTGAAATTTGCGCTCTCATTTTTGATTTTTCTAGGGCTTTTATAGTTTGATCTTCAAAATAATACATATCTGCAAAACTTGTTGTTCCTGTCATAATCATTTCAGCATGTGATAGAAGCGATGCCCAATAAACATCTTCTGCAATTAATTTATCTTCCAAGGGCCAAATTTTTTCATTCAGCCAAGTCATTAATTCCACATCATCGCTAAAATTTCTAAACAAACTCATTCCAACATGGGTGTGAGCATTTACAAAACCAGGCATAGCAAGATAATTTTTGCCATCTATTTTTTTATCATAAGAAAAATCAATTTTATCATTTGTAATCTTTTTTATTTTTTCATTTTCTATATAAATATTTCCATTTTTTATTACTTCCCCATCTGCCATTGTGAGGATTTTTACATTTTCTATAAGTATATTCATAATAAATAAGAGTAGCTAAAAAGCTTACTCTTATAATTCTCCTATTCTTTCTTTTAATAAGGTATTTATTTGTTGTGGATTAGCCTTTCCTTTAGTTTTTTTCATACATTGACCAACTAAAAATCCAAAAGCTCTATCTTTACCATTTTTTATATCTTCAATTGATTGAGAATTTTCGCTTAAAACTTCTTTAACTACATCTTCTAAGAAATTTTCATCATTAATTTGAAGAAGATTTCTATCTTTAGCAAGTTTTTCTGGATCTTCATTTGATTCGAAAATTTCTCTTAAAAGTTTTTTACCAACATTATTGTTAATTTTATTAGACAAAACTAAATTTATTAATTTAGAGAAATTTTCTACAGATAAATTCATTTGATCTGCTTCAATTTCACTTTCATTTAGCCTTCTTGAAAGCTCACTTAATATCCAGTTTGAAACTTCCTTGGGATTTTTTACCAAATCATTTGTTTTTTCAAATAAATTTGCAAGATTTCTATCGTTTGACAAAAGTCCTGCATCATATTCTGAAAGTTTATATTCTTGCATATATCTTTTTGCTTTTGCTTCAGGCAATTCTGGTAAATTTTCTTTTATTTCATTAATAAATTCTTTGCTAAGCTCAATTCTTGGTATATCTGCTTCTATAGAAAATCTATAATCATTAGCAGTTTCTTTAGTTCTCATAGAAATTGTAGTTTGAGAATCGTCATCCCATCTTCTAGTTTCTTTTACAGATTTTTTACCTTCTTTAAGCATTTTTTTATGTCTATCAGTTTCAAATAAAAGAGCATCTTCGATTGCTTTTATTGAATTTAGATTTTTAATCTCAGATATTGCTGTTTTTTCACCATTATCAAGATTTTCTAAATTTATGTTTACATCACAACGCATTTGACCTTCTGCCATTATACAATCTGAAACTTCCAAAAATCTCAAAGTTTGAGATAATTTTTCTACAAATTCTCTAGCTTGCTTAGCAGATTTTAAATCTGGTTCTGTAACAATTTCAATTAGAGGAAGCCCTGCTCTGTTATAATCCATTAGGGTGTTATTACTTTCATCGTGATTAGATTTTGCAGTATCTTCTTCCATGTGAATAGAATTTAGTCTAATTTCATCTCCATCGCTTAAAATAATATGTCCACCAACAGCATAAGGCTCGTCTTGTTGGGTTATTTGGTATCCCTTTACAAGGTCTGGATAAAAATATTTTTTTCTATCCATTTTCATTGATTCTCTTATTTCACAATCTAGAGCAAGACCTGCTTTTATTGCATATCTTACAGCTTCTTTATTTATTAAAGGCAATGTTCCTGGGTGTCCTAAGCAAATTGGACAAGTGTTTGTGTTTGGAACAGCTCCAAATTCATTTTTACAGGAACAAAACATTTTGGTTTTTGTAGATAATTCAACGTGAATTTCTAATCCTATAATAGTTCTAGTTTTCATTTATTTTCCTTTCGAAAGTTTCGCAAGCATTTATTATATCTTTATCCTTAAATCTATCTCCAATAATTTGAATACTTCCAGATATTCCATCTCTTACTGGAAAAGAAATTCCGCAAGAACCTGTTAGATTTACACAAACATTAAATATATCTGAAGAAAAATCTTTAAGCGGATTATCTGTATAAACTCCTAATTTAGAAGGTAAATCTACAGTTGTTGGAGTAATGAATAAATCATGATTTTCAAAAATATTCTTAAACTCTTCTATGATTAATGTTCTTAATTTTAAACCTTGTTTATAAATTTTTTGATCATCTTCACTTGATAAATACATAGTTCCAAGTGCAATTCTTCTTTGAACATTTTCTCCAAAACCTTCAGACCTATTTTTTATAAATAATTCTTCAACATTCTTATACTCATCAGTTTGGTGACCATATCTAATTCCATCAAATCTTGAAAGATTGCTTGATACTTCAGAGCTCATTACAACATTATAAACTTCGTTTGCGTATTTAGAATATTTTAAACCTATTGGACAAATTTCTGCACCCAATTCTTTTAAAATATTTATTGCATAATTGTAATCATCTTCTACTTCCTTATCTAAATTATAAATATTAGCTTCGTTTTTTATCACTGCAATTTTTTTACCAGAAAAATCAAAATTTTCTTTTTCAAAATTATAAAAATCTAGGCAAGAAGTCATATCTAACTTGTCAGGCGATTGACTTGCATTAGCAATTATTCTCAAATCTTCTACATTTTTTGCAAATAATGAAACTTGATCTAAGCTATTTGCCATAGAAACAACACCATACCTACTCATAAGTGAATATGTAGGTTTATAGCCAATAATACTACAATAACTTGCAGGTTGTCTTACTGACCCACCTGTATCAGTTCCAAGAGAAACTAAAACATCTCCTTTTGCAACACTAACAGCAGAGCCTGATGAAGAACCACCTGGAATTAAACTTTCATCTAAAGGATTTTTTATTGGGCCAAAATATGAAGTTTCTCCAGAGCCTCCCATTGCAAACTCATCCATATTTGTTTTTGCAATAATAATAGCATCTTCTTTTAATAGATTTTCTACAACAGTTGCATTATAAACTGGCTCGAAATCTTCTAACATTTTTGATGCACAAGTTAGTTTCATATTTTTATACGAAATATTATCTTTTACACTTACAGGAATTCCAAATAAAGCTCCAATTTTTTCGCCTTTATTTAATTTTTCATCTAAATATTTTGCTCTATCCAAACTATCTTGTTCATTAAAAGAAATATAAGCATTTAAATTATCATTTTTAATTTTTTCTAATACATTTTTTGTATTTTCATAGACTGAAATTTCTTTATTTATAAATTTATCTATAGTATTTTTAATATCCATAATAGCTCCTTATAATTTCCAATTCAATCTAAAATAACCATATTCTGTATCTTTTGCATTTTTTAGAGCATCTTGTCTATCTAAAGATTTTCCTTCAATATCTTCTCTTAATACAGCCTTATGATTATCTAACATTTCAGTCATTTTTACATCTTCACAATCCACATCAAAAATATGGTCAATAAAATCTAAAATTTTATTATATTTATCAGAAATTATATCAATATCTTGATTTGATAAATCAAGATTTGCTAATTTATAAATTCTTATAACTTCATTTTTGTCCATTTATTCCTCCTCTAATTTTTTTAAAAATTCAAATAATTCTTGATTTTCTAAAATTTTTACACCCAATTTTTCTGCTTTTTCTTTTTTACTTCCAGGTTTTTCGCCACACAAAACCAAATCAGTATTTTTTGATACCGAAGAAGTAACATCTCCATTATTTTTTATAATTAAATTTTTAATATCATTTCTTTTGTAATTTTCTATTGTACCAGTTATAACAATTTTCATTCCATCAAGTGAATTAGATTTTTCGCTAGTGTCAATTGCTTTAATTTTAATCCCCTTAGATAATAAAATATCTAATGATTTTTTGATATTAGAGTCGTTGAAAAAATCAACTATGTCCTCTGCTGTTTTTTCCCCTATATCTTCAATCTCGATTAAGTCCTCTTGCTTAGTTTCTCTAAGTTTATCAAAACTTTTATATTTTTCTGCCAAATCTCTTGCAGTTTTTATCCCTACATTTGGAATTCCAATTGCGTGGATAAAATGATTTAATTCGCAAGATTTGCTATTTTCAATGGCATTTAATAAATTATTGGTCTTTTTTTCTTTAAAAGATTCCAAATTAATCAAATCTTCATAAGTAATATCATAAAGGTCATAGATTTCTTTAATGCCTAATTTATTTATAAATAATTCAATGGTTTTTTCAGACAAACCTTCTATATCCATTGCATCTCTTGATGCAAAATGTACCATTCTAGCTTTTAATTGAGGAGTACATGAAATTGAATTTGGACAATAGATATGAACATTTCCCTCAATTAATTCACTGTGACAATAAGGACATTTATCCGGTTTTTCTATTTCTTTTGTGTTTTCTTGATTTTCATCAACAACTCCCAAAATTTCAGGAATTACATCATTTGATCTTCTAATAAAAACTTTTGAACCAATTTTTACTTTTTTTCTTAAAATATCATCGTAATTATTAAGGGTAGCTCTTTGGACAGTCACTCCAGAAAAGTCAACAGGCTCAAGGATTGCTGACGGTGTAACTTTTCCTGATCGACCTACATTCCACACAACATCTAATAAAGTTGTTGTGTATTCTTCTGGATCATATTTATAAGCAATAGACCATCTTGGAAATTTATTAGTATAGCCTAAACCTTCTTGAGTTTTTACATCATTAACCTTAATTACAACACCGTCTGTCAAAACATCAATATGATGTCTTTCTTCTTTTATAAAATCAATTTCTTTTACTATATCATCAAATTTTTTTATTACTTTTTTATAAGGATAAACTGGAAGTTTTTGTTCTTTTAAAAACTTTAATTTTTCTTCTTCAGTTTTAAAATCAAGACTATTTGTTGAAATTTGATAAAAATAAGCTTTTAAATTTCTTTTTTTTGTTTGACTTGTATCAAGATTTCTTATTGCACCTGCCGCAGCATTTCTTGCATTTTTTAAAGGTATTTCATTTTCTTCATTGTATTTTTTAAGACTAGACAAGGGCATCACAGCTTCCCCTTGAATTTCTAATAATGATTTTTCTTTTATTTTTGTTGGAATGGTTGGAATAGTTAAAACTTGTTTGGTTACATCCTCTCCTTCTATACCATTTCCTCTTGTAGCTGCAGTTTTTAATAATCCATCTTCATAAGTTAAATTTATAGTTAAACCGTCGAATTTATATTCTGTAATAAATTCTAATTCTTCTAATTTATCTTCATGGGTTTTATTATATTGGTCTCTTAATTTTTTAGTTCTTATAAGCCAATCTTTTAATTGAGTTATATTTTGCGATTTATCTTGGGAATATAATCTTGTAATATGAAAATGCTTTTCAAACTTATCTAATATTGCTCCACCAACTCTTTGGGTTGGAGAAAATTCATTTACATAGCCTGTATTTTTTTCTAGATTTAAAAGCTCATCATACAACTTGTCATATTCTCCATCTGAAACTATGGGATTATCTAAGGTATAATAATGATAATTTAATTCATTTATTTTATCAATTAACTCATCTATTTTAATTTTAATTTTATCTATATTATCCATTTTTAAATCCTCTTAATTGGAGCATAGTCTTGGTTTAGCTTTTTTAATCCTTTTTTATCAAAAGCTACAACAAGCTCATTGCCATCATCTGATTTTTTCACTTGAACTATCATTCCCTCTCCCCATTTAGTGTGAATAATTTTATCTCCAATTTGAAAATCTTCTTTTGATGATTCTTTTACAGTATTTTTCTTTAGAACACTCTCTCTTGCCTTATCTCTCATATAAGCTTCATTGCTTTTCATTTTTACATAAGGAGAGTAAGCAGGAGTTTTATCTTGGTAAATTTTTTTGATTGTAGATTTCACTTCATTTAAAAATCTTGAAGGCTTATAATATACAGCCTGACCAAATTGCCTTCTAATTTCTGCACTTGAAAGATATAATTTTTCCATTGCCCTTGTTATTGCAACGTAGCAAAGTCTTCTTTCTTCTTCAATATTTCCCTCATCAAGACTTCTTTTTGATGGGAATAAACCTTCATCCATTCCGACAACAAAACAAACTTTAAATTCAAGTCCTTTGGCTGAATGAATCGTCATAAGAGAAATAGCATCATCACTATTTTCAGTTTTATCAAGATCTGATAAAAGAGATAAATTTTCTAAATAATCATAGATATTATCTTCCGGATTATTTGACTGATATTCTGCGGCTGAGGAAATAAATTCATTTAAATTATCAATCCTTGACCTATTTTCTACAGAATAAGATTCTTCCAAAGCTTTTATGTATCCACTTTTATCAAGTATTTCTTCTATCAATTCCACAATGTCATAGTCTTTGTAATTGTCAAAAATTTCCGCTAATGGATTATAAAATTTTTCACAAGAACTTTTTAATTTTGAAGGAAGATTTGAAAATAAAGACGGATCACAAACAAGCTCTGTTAAAGAAAATCCTAATTTATTTGCTTCTTTTTCTAATTTTTCTACAGTTTTATCGCCTATTCCTTTTTTTGGTTCATTTATTATTCTTTTTAAACTAATATCATCTTTTGGATTTACTAAAATTTTTAGGTAAGAGATAAGATCTTTTATTTCTTTTCTATCATAGAATTTAAGCCCGCCAACAACCTTATAATCAAGTAGATTTTTCATAAGATATTCTTCAAAAATCCTTGATTGAGCATTCATCCTATATAAAATCGCCATATCTTTTAGCTTATATCCATCATTTAATAAGGAATTTATTTCATCTATTACAAATTTTCCCTCTTCTGATTCTACAGAAGATTTTTTATATAAAACTTCTGAGCCATCATTTTTTGATGTCCAAAGATTTTTTTCTTTTCTTTCGTTATTATTTTTGATTAGTTTATTTGCAACATTAATAATATTAGAAGTTGACCTATAATTTTCTTCAAGTTTTATAGTTTTTGCATCTTTAAAATCTTTTTCAAAGTCCAAAATATTATTAATATCAGCTCCCCTAAAACTATAAATTGATTGGTCTGCATCTCCAACAACTCTAACGTTATTGTGACCTTTTCCAATAAATTTAATAAGCTCATATTGGCTTTTGTTAGTATCTTGGTATTCATCTACAAAAAGATATTCAAATTTATCTTGATAGAATTTCAAAGTATTTGAATCTTCAGCAAATAATTCCAAAGTTTTTAAAATCAAATCATCAAAATCTAAAGAATTGTATTCAAATTTTTTCTTTTCATAATTTTTATAAATATTATAATATTCTTCTTGCTTTGCATAAAAAGTATTAATATTTAAAAATTCTTTTGGACTAATTGATTTATTTTTACAATAGCTTATAAGGTTTAAAGCCTCTTTTGGGCTAATATCATCTTTATAATTTAAATCATTAATAATTTCTTTGATCAAGGTTTTTTGATCATTTGTATCATATATAGTGAAATTATTATCATATCCTATTTTATTTATATTCATCCTAAGTATTCTTGCACAAATAGAATGAAAAGTACCAATCCATAAGTGAGAAACATCTTCATCTAACAGATCTGATATTCTTTCTTTCATTTCATTGGCAGCCTTATTTGTAAAAGTTATAGCTAAAATATTAACTGGATTTACATTTTTTTCTTTTATTAGATAAGCAATGCTTGTGGTTAATACTCTAGTTTTTCCACTCCCAGCTCCTGCAACAACAAGCAAGGGACCTTTGTCGTGTAAAACTGCCTCTTTTTGTTTATCATTTAAATTAGATAAGTCCATTTTTCACATCCTTTCATCCTAATAATTATACCACAAGAAACAAAGTAATCTAAAGCTTAAAATTTATCAAAAAAATAAATCAATCAAAAAAAATAATTTTAAAATAAAAAAAACGAATCTATCAAATTGATAAATTCGTCTTAATTTCTAAATTTTTTTAATTTATTTTTTATTTTTTTCTTCTTTTAAATTATTTTCAATTAATTTTTCCAAAACTAAATCATATCCATCAGTTCCATAGTGAAGTGATCTATTTACTCTAGAAATTGTTGCTGTTGATGCTCCAGTTTGTTCTTCTATTTCACTATAAGTTTTTCTAATTTTTAATAATTTTGCAACTTGTAGTCTTTGAGAAATTGATTGAAGTTCTCTTGCTGTGCAAGCATCTTCAAAAAAATCGTAGCACTCATCTCTATTTTTCAACATTAAAATAGCATCAAAAAATTCATCTAATTCTTTACTTTGTAATTTTGAATCTGTCATATTTATCTCCTAAAATAATCCCATGATATTACCATCATCATCAATATCTATATCGTATGCCGCTGGTCTTTTTGGAAGACCTGGCATTGTTAAAATATTTTGAGTTAGGGCTACTATAAAGCCTGCACCTTGATTTAATCTAATATCATTTATAGTAATCTCATATTCGCTATCTGGATTTAAATTTGTTGGATCATCTGATAAGGAATATTGAGTTTTAGCAATACATATTGGTAATTTATCAGAATTTAAATTGTTAATTCTTTTAATTTCATTTAAGGCTTTTTTTGAATATTTTACTCCACTAGCCCTATAAATTTCTTTTGCTATGATTTCAATTTTTTCTTCAATCGGTAATTTTTCATCATATAAAACTTTAAAATCATTTTCGTCTTTACTTTTTTCAATAATATAATTACAAATTTCAAGACATCCTTCAGAGCCTTTGTGGTAAACATCGCATTCAAATGCTTTAAGCGATAAGTTTTCTACGAGATTTTTTAGAGTTTCTAATTCTTTATTTGTATCTTGATCAAATTTATTTATAGCGACAACTATATTTTTTGAAAATTTCTTTAGATTTTCAAGATGAATTTTTAAATTTTCAAATCCTTTTTTTAGACTTTCAATATTTTCTTCATCAATTTTTTTCAAATCTTGTCCACCATGATATTTTAATGCTCTTATTGTAGCTACAACAACTGTCATATTTGGTTTTAGTCCAGCTTGTCTACATTTAATATCATAGAATTTTTCAGCTCCAAGGTCTGCACCAAATCCTGCTTCTGTTACAGCAAAATCTGCCAAAGATAGTGCGGTTTTTGTTGCAATAATTGAATTACAACCATGAGCTATATTTGCAAATGGTCCACCATGAATGATTGCTGGTGTGTTTTCTAAAGTTTGACATAAATTTGGTTTTAATGCATCTTTCATTAATACACAAACAGGACCTGTTGCTTTTATGTCATCAACAGTTACAGCATTGCCATCTGTATCATAAGCTACTATCATTTTTGCAACTTTTTTCTTAAAATCGTAAAGATCATTACTTAGACAAAATACTGCCATCATTTCTGTTGCAACAGTTATATCAAACCCATCTTGTCTTGTAACTCCATCAGTTTTTTTGCCCAAACCTACAACAACTTCTCTAAGAGCTCTGTCGTTTAAGTCAACGCATCTTTTCCATAAAATATTATTTAGATCAATATTTTTTTCATTTCCTTGGTAGATATGATTGTCAATCATAGCAGCTACTAAATTAACTGCACTTGTTATTGCATGAAAATCTCCTGTAAAATGAAGATTTATATCTTCCATAGGAATAACTTGAGAATATCCTGCTCCACAAGCTCCTCCTTTAATTCCAAAAGAAGGTCCCAAAGATGGCTCTCTAAGCACTGAAATAGATTTTTTGCCCAATTTATTTAGTCCCATAGATAAAGCAACATTCATAGTAGTTTTTCCCTCACCAAAAGGCGTTGGAGAAATTGCTGTTACTAAAACAAGTTTTGAATCTTTTTTTTCATCAAAGCATGGATTAATTTTGGCTTTGTATTTGCCATATTTTTCATAATCACTAATTTCAAGATAATTTGCTATTTCTTCAATATCTTTTATCTTTGCTTCTCTAGCAATCTCAATATCTTTTTTCATTTAAACTCCTATAATTATAATTACAATACGTTTTGCTTTTCATGTATATTATATCAACTTATTACATTCAGTGCAATAGTCGATTAAAGCGAATTAAAATTTATTTATTTATCTTTTGTTACACTCTATAATCTTAATGAATGTATTTGCCAAATTTTCATTTCTAGCAAGAAGTGGTCCGTGTAAATAAGATGCAAAAGTATTTTTATATCTAAATCCTTCTGTTAAATCCTCACCATTATTTCCATTGCCTGACACAACACTTGCAAAAGCTTCGTTTTTATCATTTAAAATAGTTATTCCACCGTGGTTTTCGAAACCATGATAAATTTCTCCATTTTGCAAATCTTTAATTTCAATATTTCCAACAAATCTATTTCCATTTTCTTGATTTTTTGTGTAATAATCGAATATTTTTAAGCCTTCAATTTTATTATTGTAAGCATCAAAATAGTATTGTCCCATTAATTGATAGCCACCACAAATCGCTAAAAATAAGCCATTATTTTCAATATATTTTATTAGATTTTCTTTTTTACTTTCCAAATCTTTTTCTACAATTGATTGTTCATAATCTTGTCCTCCACCAAAAAAAACAAAATCATATTTTCTATAATCAAATTCATCTTTTAGACTTACTACTTCAATATTTACTTCGTGACCTTTTTTTTGAGCAAAATATTTTAAAGCCATAATATTTCCTACATCACCATAAGTATTTAATAAATTTCCATATAGATGACAAATATTTATAATCATTTAAGTTTTAGTACCTCCCTAAGTCTTAGCATAGCTGTGTAAGTAGAAAGTATATAAATTTTTTCTGTTGGTTCATTTTTTATATTATCAAAAATTTCATTTTCATAGTCTATTTCTACGATTTCTCTACCATAAATATCAGCTATTTCAAGTCTTCTTTTCATATCAGTTTTTCTAGTTCCTGAAACTTTTATGCTTTTAATATTTAATTTTTTAAGTTTTTCATAATAAGAATCATATATCCAAGAAACGTCAGTCCCATCAGCGTAGTTATCATTTAACAAACAATATAAACTAATTGGCTCTTTTTCTAATAGCATTAGATTAATAATTTGATTTAAGCCTGTAGGATTTTTGACAAGATTTATTATCACTTCTTTATTTTCAATCTTAATTATTTCTTGTCTACCAAATACGTGTTCTTGAAATTTTAAGCCTTCATAGATTTTTTCATAAGGGATTTCCAATTCTTTAGCAAGAGCTATTGCACTTAACGCATTATAAATATTATAAAATCCTCCAATTTGAGTTTCATAAATTTCTCCATTTACTTTAAATTTTGAAAAATTTGCATCCATAGAAATAATCTCTCCAATATTATAAGATAATTTAGGAGAATGAAAATCACATTCTGGACAAGAAAAATCTCCCAAAGAAGAATAATTAACTAATTTATATTTTAAAATTGAATTACATTTTGGACATAAAATTCCATCACTATTAAATTCTGCCTCAAGATTATAAGAATTAAATTCTTTATCATCTTCTCTTATTCCATAATAAATAAGCTCATATTTTTTTAACTCATCGTATGAAAAAATTGGCAAATCTCCATTGGCAATTATTTTTACATCTCTACATTCGCTAAGTCCATCCATAATTTTTTTATAAACATTATAAATTTCTCCAAACCTATCCATTTGGTCTCTAAAAATATTGGTTAAAATAACATAATCTGGTTTTAAAAATTTACTTATCCTAACAAGATTAGCTTCATCTACCTCCAAGATTGCAAGTGCATTTTCATTTTTAGGAATATCCAACAAAACTGTTATTATACCTTGAATCATATTAGAACCAGAATCATTTGTAAAAACATTTTTATAGTGCTTTCTCAAAATATTTGTAACAAAATGAGTTGTCATAGTTTTCCCATTAGTACCAGTTACAAAAATAAATTTTGTATTTTCGCTTAAAGCATCCAAAATATCATTATCTAAATTATAAGCGATTTTCCCTGGCAAGCTTGTAGCTTTATGATTTGTAAGTTTTAGTAAAAATTTACTAAATTTTGCAATTTTAATAATTAATTTATCTTTTATATTCATAAAATAAATTATATCAGATTAAAGGCTAATAAGTCTATAAAATTTTTATTCAAATTATTTTAAATAATAAAAGAGTTAAATTTATTTTTAAAATTAAATAAAAAAATAGACTAAAACTTTTAGTTTAGTCTATTTTTCCTGAAGAATATTTCTACAAACTTCTCTCATCATATAATCTACCTTATTTGACCATTCTGGATCACTAGCATATAACTTTCCTATAGATTTTGTAGATATTCCATTATAATATTTTCCATCTTCACTTAAATAATTTTCTTTTAGAAATTTAGCAACGTGATCTATTGATTCGCCCTTATCTTTAAAAGTATTTGCACTGTTAATAGGATCTTGGTCGATAGCATTAAAGCCAAATAAATTATTTTTTGTTTTAGCAAGGTATGAATGACCATTTCCAGTTTCGTGTTTTGCCATTCCCATCAATAAAATCGCATTTACTTCATACTTTTCTTCTGCTTTTTTGAAATCTTTTCCAAGACCTTGTAAATTTGTATTTTTAAGACCATATTCAAGTTCCTCAGCAGTTAAATTAGTTTTGTTTGTTAAATATAACATTGATGCTTTGCTTAAATCATCAGATCCTTTATCGTTTAGTTCTTTATAATCTTTTTCTAATTTTTCAAATCTTTCAATTCTAGATTGTCTTAAAGTTAAGGTTTCATTGCTAATTTCATTTACTCCGTTAATCAAGCTATCTCTTTTACCTTTGTTTTTTGCAGCTAGAGATGATTTTTCCAATCCTGTTGAAATAACTAGCACAAGAACAATAGCTAAAAAAGATAAAAATGAAATTTTAAATCTATTTTTTTTCATCCTTTATCTTCCTTCTTTCATAAATAAATAGTAACAAAACAATTACAACTACTATATCATTTCTCATGCTAGATTGCAAATTTTATTTTCTAGAACCTGGTTTTACAGCTGGTGTATCTTTTAAATCTTCTGGTAAATTATCAGGATCATAAGTTTCAATGTTAAGCTCAGTTGCAGATAATAATTTTAAACCATTAATTTCTTTTTTTCCAGATCTATTTACTATTGATGTTAAAGCATTTACTTTTGCTCCATAGCTTTCAATTACATCAACAGTTTCAAAAGAAGATTTTCCTGTTGTAACTACATCTTCAACTATAATTACATTCATGCCTTCTTTTATTTCAAATCCCCTTCTTAAAGTCATAATATTATCTACTCTTTCTGTAAAAATTGCATTAACTCCCAAAGCTCTTGCAACTTCATAAGCTATAATTATTCCGCCCATTGCAGGTCCTACACACAAATCTACTTTTATTCCAGATTCTTTTATTTTTTCAGCAATTATTTTTGAAACTTCTTCACAATAAACTGGGTTTTCTATTAATTTTGCGCATTGAATATATTTTTTTGAATGTTTTCCACTTGATAATAAAAAATGTCCTTCTAGTAGTGCATCAGATTTTTTTAATAATTCAATTGTTTTATCCATATCTTCTCCTATATAATTTTTCTTATTTCTTCTAGCGAATTTAAATTTTCTTTTTGCATATATTTTTCTAAATCATCAACTATATTTATCATTGTGTTAAAATCTACAAAATTACTTGTGCCAACTTGCACTGCACTTGCTCCTGCCATAATAAATTCTAAACAGTCCCTGTAATTTGAAATTCCACCCATACCAATTATTGGTAAATTTGTAGCATTACTTGCTTCATAAACCATTCTTAAAGCAATTGGTTTTATACAAGGTCCAGAAAGACCTGCAGTTTTATTTTCAAAAACAGCTTTTTTATTATCAACATCAATTGCAAGGGCATTAAAAGTATTTACTAGAGAAATACAATCAGCTCCTGAATTTTCTGCAATTTTTACAAATTCTTTTATATCTCCAACATTTGGAGAAAGTTTTACCATCAAAACTTTTTCTGTACTTTTTCTTACCTTTTCTATAACTTCACAAGCTTTTTTGGGATTTGTTCCAAAAGCCATTCCACCTTCCTTTACATTTGGGCAAGAAATATTTAATTCAATTATTGGGACAGATGTTTTATCAAGCAAGATTGCTCCCTTAACATATTCATCTACACTGTGCCCCCCAAGATTTGCAATTGTTACAGCATCTTTCGTTTCCAAAAATTGCAATTCTTCTTTTATAAAATATTCTATTCCAGGATTTTGAAGTCCAATTGAATTCATAATTCCAGCAGCAGTTTCATAAATTCTTATTCCCTTGTTTCCCAAATTTTTATGTAGGGTTAGTCCTTTTGAAGAAATTCCTCCAAGTTTATTTATATCAATATAGTCTGCAAATTCTTTTCCAAAACCAAAAGTTCCACTTGCAGCTATGACTGGATTATTAAATTCAATTCCACAAATATTAACTTTTAAACTCATTAGAAAATCTCCTTTGAATCAAAAACAGGACCATCTTTGCAAACTCTTATAAAATCGCCTTTTACATTTTCTACTGTGCAACCAAGACATGCACCAATTCCACAAGCCATGTGGGCTTCCATTGAAATTTGAATTTCAGAATTTTTATTTTTATGTGCCAAAGTTTTTAGCATTTGATTTGGGCCACAAGCATAAATTACATCGTATTTTTCTGTATCAATTTTTTCTGTTATAAAAATTTTATCTTTTTTATCGATAGTTACAGTTGTAGAATTTACATAATCTTTAAAATAATCTGTAAAATATTCTTCATCACTAAATCCCGCGTAAAAATCCGCCTTTAAATCTAATGATTTTGCCAAATATAAAAGTGGAGCTATTCCAATTCCACCAGCAACTATTGCAGATTTCTTTCCTTGTTTTATTTCAAATCCATTCCCCAAAGGTCCTAATATGTTTACTTTTGAACCCTCTTTTAAATCACTTAAAATTTTTGTTCCAACGCCTTTTACTTGGTATAAAAAAGACATAGACTCATCATCTTGGTCACAAACACCAAAGGGTCTTGAAAGAAGGGGCGAATTTCTAAAGCTATCGCATCTTAACATAAAAAATTGACCAGCTTTTGCATTTAATTTGGTTTTTATTTTACAAAAATAAATATCATCCTTTATTTTTTTATTAAAAATTATAGAAGCTTCCCTATAAGATTCCATTATCTTGGATTTCCTTTCTAGTTTCTATACATTTTTCTCTTGCATAATATCCTATTTTATCTTCCCCATCATCATAGTTTAAATAATTTTTAAGAATTGCTCTTGAAGAATTTACAACTCCTCCGTTTAATGAATTTAACAATTTATAAACATTTAAAGAATCGGCTTTTTGTGCTCCAAAACCTGGAATCAAGAAAAACATATTCTTATATCTTTGTCTGATTTTTTCAACTTCTTCTTTGTGAGTTGCACCAACTACAAGTCCAATAGGTCCGTATCCTGAATTATCAATCAATTTATCATTTAATTCTTTTAATTTATCTCCAATTGTATAAAATAATTCGCTGTCATCTTTTAATCTTAGGCATTCAAAATCATTTGCTCCTGGATTTGAAGTCCTTAAAAGAACAAACACTCCTTTATCTTTATTTTTTATAAATTCAAGATATGGAGAAATTGAATCCATTCCCATATAAGGATTTAAAGTTATAAAATCAGCCTCAAAATCTCCAGAAAAATGTGCTTTTGCATATTGACTTGCACTTTGAGCAATATCTGATCTTTTTACATCAGCAATTGATAACAAATCATTTTCTCTTAAATATTTTAAAGTATTTTTGTAAGCAAGCATTCCTTCAATACCGTATGATTCGTAGTAGGCAATTTGAACTTTATAAATTGCACAAACATCTTTTGTATTGTCAATAATTTCCTTATTGAAATCAAATAATTGTTCGCTTACACTTTTATTTTTCTTCATTTTTTCTGGAATATAATCTAGTGATGTATCAAGACCAACGCAAACAAATCCATTTTCTTCGATTTTTTTATAAAGTCTTTCCATTAAGGTCATATTTCAAAATTCCTTTCTTGTAAACTCTTACTATTTGTCCTTGGAGTTTTTGATTTATAAATAATGAATTTTTTGATTTTGATAAAATATCTTCTTCTTTATATTCATATATTTTATCCAAATCTATAATAGTAAAATCAGCCATGTATCCTTCTTTGATTTTTCCTTTTTTTATTTCAAGAAGTTTTGAAGGATTTGTTGACATTACCCTGATTAAATCATTTAATGAAATAATTCCAGATTTTACTAAAGTCATATAAGAAGTTGAAAAAGCTGTTTCAAGTCCAATAAAACCTGGCTTGCCATTTTCTTTTTCCTCCTTTGAATGAGGTGCATGGTCTGTAGCTATACAATCAACATATCCTTTTTTTATCATATCTAATAAGGCCAATCTATCTTTTTCTTTTCTAATTGGTGGATTTACTTTTAAATCTTCTCTATCAGAAAAATATATGTGATGAGGTGTTACTTCGCATGTAATTTTCGCTCCCAAATCTTTAAAATATCTTATTGCCTCAATTGCTCCTTTTGTAGAAACGTGAGAAAAATGAATTGGCATATCCATCTTATAAGATAAATAACAATCTCTCAAAGTCATCACATCTTCTGCTATTTCATAATCATATTTTGAAATTTCCTTACATTCTTCATGCAAGGTAAATTTTAAATTATTTTTCTTTGCGATTTTTATAGCTTGATACATGGAAAAATCATCATCAACGCCCTTACCATCATTTGACAAGAACAATAGTCCTTCTGGTAAATCTTTTAAATGAGATAGGTCATCGCTTTTAAAATCTTTTGTTATTGAATAAACTTGTTTTATATCTATTAAATCTAAATCTTTTGCTCTTTTAACAATATCTTCATATACTTCTTTGCTTGATACAATTGGATTTGTATTCGGCATTAAATTTACAGTTGTATATCCACCTTTTAACGCTGTCATTGATCCTGTTTTTAAATCTTCTTTGTAGGTAAATCCAGGATCTCTAAAATGAGTATGCATATCCACAAAAGAAGGAACCAAGACAAGACCATTACAGTCTATAATCTCAGTTTCCTCATCAGATTTAAATTCAGTTGTTATAAATCCATCTTCTACAAAGATGTCCCTTTTTGATATATTTATATCATCAATGGCAACAAGATTTGTAAAAATTTGTTTCATTATTCCTCCACATCATATATGTGATCGCAATAAGCACATTTGTACATTTTTTCTTTTTTATCTATCAATATAAATTTGCTTTCAATATTTCTTTCTGTGGTTGATACGCAAGTTGGATTTTGACATTTTAAAATTCCCTTGCTAACTTCAGGTAATTCTAATTGTTTCTTTTCTACAACTTTTTCTTCTTCAATAAAGTTTACTGTTGCACTTGGGTCTATTATTGATACAGCATCTAAATTAATATCTAAGTTATTTGCAATTTTTACTATATCTTTTTTTCCTTGAGAGGAAGAGTTTGCGTTTAATATTAGGGCAACTTCATCATCAAGTTGGTCTAGATTTAAAAGATTAAAAATTTTTATTCCTAATCCTGGTTTAATATGGTCTATTACAATTCCATTTTTTAATGAAGTAATCTCAATCATTATTAGCCTCCAATAATTTTATAATTAGTGCCATTCTAGCATACATTCCGCATTTAACTTGTTGGAAATATAAAGCTCTAGGATCATCATCCACATCTTTGTCAATTTCATTTACTCTTGGAAGTGGATGTAGGATTGCAAGATCTTTTTTTGCATTTGCTAATTTTTCTCTATTTAATACGTAAGAATCTTTTAATCTTGTATATTGGTTGTCAGAGAAAAATCTTTCTTTTTGAATTCTTGTCATATACAAAATATCTAGATCATCTATTGAATTATCTAATGATCTTTTTTCAACATAGTCTATATTATTTTTTTCAAAAACACTTTTTTTAATGTAGTTAGGAAGTTTTAATTCTTCTGGAGAAATTAGAACATATTCATTATTATCAAATAAGGTCATAACTTTAAGTAAAGAGTGAACTGTTCTTCCATATTTTAAATCTCCACAAATTCCTATCTTTAATCCTTCAAGTCTTTTTTTATAAGTAGAAATTGTCAAAATATCTGTAAGAGTTTGAGTTGGATGTTGATGTCCACCATCTCCTGCATTTATTATTGGACAATCTGATGTTTCTGATGATAATTTTGCAGCTCCTTCTTGTGGATGGCGCATAGCAATTACATCAACATATTGGCTTACAGTTCTAATTGTATCTTGTAAGCTTTCTCCCTTAGCTTGGCTTGATGCTTTTGGATTTGAAAATCCTTCAACACTTCCTCCAAGTCTTAACATTGCTGATTCAAAAGAAAGTCTTGTTCTAGTAGAAGGCTCAAAAAAAAGAGTCCCTAATAACTTTCCATTACAATAATTGGAAAATTTTTCAGGACTCTTCATTATGTCTTCTGCTAAATCAATTATTTCAAGTAAATCATCTTTAAACAAATCTTCTGCACTTAACAAATTTTTAATCTTTAGCATTTGACACTCCTTTTTTTGTTTTTACTATTATACCAAAAGCATATAGACTCGTCAATAATTATTTACGTTTTTCGATTAACTCGTTAATTGATTCATTTGTCACATTTTTTCTATCAATTTCAAATTCATCTAGAATTTCTTCCATTAAATTTACATTTGTAAACTCAATTTCCATATAAGGATCAGGATAAACATCTTTAGACCAAATATCTATATCAAATCTTTGTCCCCTATAATTATAAGAAATTCTTTTTTTATCGCCAACATATCTTTCAACCAATCCAATTTCTTCTAAAATTTTTATCATATTTGAAGTTGAATTTATTGTTGTAGTGTATTCATTATTTACTCTTATATTATCTTTGTTATCAACAACTTCTTTAAAGGTTAGCTCTGTTGCTTCTCTTTTATCATCTACAGTTTTTTCTCTAATTCTCAAATAACCATTAGAAAATTCTTTAGCGTTTTTTGGAGCAAAGGTATGATTTTTTTGAATTTCTACTCCCAAAAATTCTGCACCTTTAGCTTTTAATTTTTCTTCCATTTCTTCGATATTAATATTTAATACCTTGATTTCTAATTCTCTATCCATTAACTTATCCTTTCTGGCAAAAAATTTATATAATCTCCTGCCACACATTTTATTTCTATACCATCTACTATACCTTCAAAAATTTGTTTATGCCCTGGTCCATGTAGATGTCCATACAATACACATTCTACTTGATACTCTTTACAAATTCCAAAAAATTCATTCAAAGACTTATCGCTATTAAGAGGTGGATAATGTAATATAACAATTTTTTTATTATTTGTCTTACTAGAGTCCAATGAATTTTTAAGTCTTTGTAGCTCTCTTTTAAAAATTTTCTCATCGTGTTCTGTAAATTCGCTGTTATCCCTACTAATCCATCCTCTTGTTCCACAAATTTCATAGCCTTGTTCAAAAAAAGAATTATTTTGCAAAAATTTAATAGATTTTAAATCTAATTCATTGAGTTTTTTTAAGGATGACCACCAATAATCATGATTGCCTTTTAGCATTATTTTATTTCCGTTAAGATCATCGATTTTTTTAAGATCAATGTAGGCGTCTTCTATATTCATAGCCCAAGAAATATCCCCCACAATCAAAACTGTATCATCAGAATTTACAATCTTATTCCAATTGTTAAATATTTTTTCTTGATAATTAAGCCATGATTTGCCAAATACTTCCATGGATTTTTCTTCTGTATAATCAAGATGTAAATCTCCTATTGCATATATCATACTTGCTCCATATTTTTTATATCTATATTAATAGCCTCTGCATCCAAAATATCTTTTTCTCTTTTGTGACATGTAAAATAAATAATTTGAAATGTATTTGATAAATCCAACAAATTTAACAAAGCCATCCTCAACCTATCATTGTCATAATTTATAAAAGCATCATCAAAAATCAAAAATAAATTATCTAATAATTCTTCACAAAGAGCAAATCTTAGAGAAAAATTAACTTGGTCAAAAAAACCTATTGAGACTTTATCAATATCAATTATTTCATTATCAGAACTTATTATGATAGGCTCTAGGTTTTTGTCAAAATCAATTTTTTTATATTTCCCCTTTGAAATTTCTCTAATTATTTGACTAATAAATTGAGATAGAATTTTTTTATTATAAATAAATTTATCCTTGTTTGAACTTATAATATCTATAGCTTTATTGCACGCAGAAATTTCTATTTCTAAATTTTTTAATTTTTCCTTTAATTGATTAATTTCATCAATCAAATCAACTTCTTTTGATATTTTTTCCTCAATACTTACAAGCTTTTTTTCAAGTTTTAAATTATCATCTAAAAGTTTATAATATGAATTTTCGTAAAATTTAATTTTATTTTCTAATTTCAAAATATCAATTTCATCACAAGAAAAATCAACAGGCACATCATATTTTTCCTGTTTTTGAAGAATTTTTAAAATTTCTAAAGTCTTATCTCTTTCTATAATTAATTTTTCATAGTCTTTGTATTTGTTTTTTGCATTTTGATAAGAAGATTTAGAATTTACAGAAATTTTGGAAAATTCATTTTTTATTTTTATATTTAAATTACTAATTTCTTCCCTACTACTTATATCTGAAATTTTATCTTTAAAAAAATAAAATAAAAAAAGTGGAAGTAGGAATAATAAAATAAAATATTTTTTTGTAAAAATTGATACAAGTAAAATTATAAATCCTAATAGAAAATAAAATAAATTTATCTTATTATCTTTTTTATTTTTATAAAAATCATCCTGCTTTTCCAAAAGCTTATCAAGATTATCAAAAAATACTTTGTCAATTCCTGAAAATTCCTTATATTCTTCTAATTTTTTATCAATTATTTTAAGCTGGTCTTTCCTAGATTTTTCTTCAATATAATTAGAATTTGCTTTAAATTTTCTATAATTATCCCTATCTATTTTTGATTTTTTGAGTTTTTCTTCTAAGAGTTTTATTTCTTCTCTTTGTTTTTTCAAATTTATTATGTCGTTATTATAGGATTTTCTAAGATTTCTAATATTATCCAATTTATCATTTTTATTTTCTAATTCTTTTAAAGTTTTTGCATAAGGCTTTGTATACGCCCTTGAACTTCCAATTTTATTTAGCCAATCTTTTATATTATCAATAGCTTTTAATTGAGAAAAAATTATATCATTTGAAGGATTTTTTAAAAAATCTATTACAACTTTTTTTGAATTCTTATCGAAACTTTGAAGTTGGTAATTGTTTGCTATACTCTTATACAAAGAATAATTTAATTTTAAAAAATATTCTCCAGGGAAATTCAAATTTGATTTTTTGCTCAAGATTTCTTTTTTCAAAGACAAGTTATATATTTTATATGAACCATCATCAAAATTTCTTTCTATCCTAAAATCCTCATCATTAGATGATAAGATCAAATTTCCAAAATATTTATAAGAGCCTAAAGGTTTGTATTTTTCTTTTTTATAGGAGAAATGCCTTTTATTATTTCCATCATCAAAACTATAAAATACTCCTTCAATAAAATCAGAAATTGTAGATTTACCACTTTCATTATCCCCATAAATCAAATTGAAATTTTGATTTAATTTTATGGATTTATTTTGAAATTTACCAAAAGAAATTAAATTCAACTCTTTAATAAAAATCTTGCTCATCCTTGCTCCTCAATATGGCATCAAAGCCAATTTCCAAACATCTTTTATTAATAGGATCTTCCATATCCAAATCTTTAACATTTTTATAAAAATCTCCAAGCAAAGAAGATTCGTAAATTTTTCCTAAATTTTCATAATAATCTATGCTTTTTTCCCTATTAATTTTAAGATAAGTAATATCTAATTTTTCCTTTAAACCTTTCTCATCAAAAGCAAATTTATCATAATTTGATAAATTTATTGATAAAAAATTATATTTTTTATCCAAAAGATTTGCCAAATATTTTTCTAATCCATAAAAATTTTCAAAATTGTTTAAGTCAATTTTTAAACTTTTAAAACTCATTTGTGAAGAATCTATAAAATTTATGCCATAATCATCTACTAAATTATAGCCAAAATCGCCCTTATCTTTAAAGCTAACAGGTTCTATACTTCCTACATAAAAAATATTTTTAAAAAACTCTTCTCTTTTGTGAATATGACCTAAACCAACATAATCAAATTTAAGATTTTTTATTTTTTCCAAATCTAAATTCATATAAGTTGAATTATTTTGATTAAATTCCCCATGACCTAAAAAAATATTATAAAAATTGTAATCAAGCCTTATATTATAGTTAAAATTTTTATCAAATATCCTATCATTATAAGAAATTCCATAAATTCTCACATTTTCATATTCAAAAAAGTCAAATTTTTTACTAGAAAATATGTGAAGATTTTTAGGTTTATCTAAGAAAAATATTTCATTTTTTGAATCTATATAATCGTGGTTTCCGCAAAGATAATATATATTTTTGGAAAATTTTTCAAATATTTCAAATAATTTTTGATAATCCTTTAGACTAAAATAATCTCTTTCAAAAAGGTCTCCCGAAATTAATAAGAAATCTACATCTTTATTTTCATTCAAAATTTTTTCAAAACTATCCCATTTTATTTTTCTTATTAGCTTGCTATATGAACTATCAAAATCCAATTTATCAGCCAAATGTATATCAGAAATATGGATAAATTTCATATCAAATTCACACACTCAATCATTGTTTTATTTTCATTTATGTCAAAAACTGTAATAGAACCATTATCAATCCAAAAATTTTTGAAATTATTTAAATCTTTTAAGACTGTAAACAAACTTGATCTAATTGCAATTCCATGACTTACACACAAAATATTTCCATCATAAGTAGATTTTTCTTTTATAAAATCATTTATCCTTTTTATCAAATCTTCAACGCTTTCTCCATTAGGATATTTAGTTGAGTAAGGATTATTTTTTAAATTTTCATAGAAATCTTTATATTTTTCTTTTGTTTCTATAACTTTTTGTCCCTTAAAATCCCCAAAATCTAATTCGTTTAATCTTTCATCTTCAATAAATTCATCAAAGCCCAAATATTTTGCAGTTTCTTGACTTCTTAATAATTTTGAAGTGAAGACCTTATCTATTTTGTAATTTTTTAAATTTTTTTTGCTTTTATCCAAATCAATATAAGCTTTTTTTGAAAGTTTTGTCTTAGGAGTTGAAAATTTTAATTCTTTATTTGATTCTGTTAATCCATGCCTTAAAAATATTATTTTCATATTATCACCTATTTTATTATAACATATAAAAAAAGCAGGCTCGAATGCTTTTTATTCGCCTGCTTTCATTGCTTCTGCCATATTTATTTTTTTTAATTTAAAATGAACAATTAACATTATCAAAAATGATGTAAATAATGTTATAAAGGCAGAAAATATATATGATGATAAATGAGTTTTGTAAGAAATAAAAATTCCATCTGGTGCTGCTACAATCAAAACATATCTTAGCATAATATATCCCAAAACATATCCAAGAATAATGCCAAAAAATGTCAAAATATATGTTTCCCTATAAATATAGGAAGTTGTTTCTCTAGGATAAAATCCCAAAACTTTTGTAGTAGCAAGTTCTTTTTTTCTCTCGCTCACATTAATATTAGTCAAATTATACAAAACTACAACAGCAAGTAGCATAGAAACCACAGTAATAATTCCAATTACTAGATTTAAATTTGCCATTAAAGTGTCCATCGTTTCGTAAAATTTACTTGGCTCTATAATAGTTTGACTTATTTTATTTTCCAATATTTTATTTTTGATTTGACCGCCTGCTTTAATAAGATCAGCATTTGCAATAAAATCTTTGCCAAATTTATTTTTATATGCATCTTTTGTCATATAAATATAATCATCAATATAATTTTCGGCAATATCTTTAATGTCCATTTCTACTATTTTATCATCTAATTCAAATTTTAATTTTTTGTTTGATTTTAAATTATTTGATAAATTTTTACTAATTACAACTTTATTATTATCAAGTGAAATTTTTTTCTTATTTTTATCCCTAATTTTTATAAAATCATCTATTTTTTCTTTATCATCAAAAACGATTAAATTAACTTTTTTATTTTTATCTTTCAAACTTACATCTACATTCTCATAGATAATTTTCATAGATTCTGTGTTTTTTAAAATATTTTCGTAAGATTTTTTATCTTCTATTTTGGCATTTTTATCAAAAATTGATATAAAATCATATTTTGTAATTTCTTGTTTTTGCAATTTAGATGTATCTTTAACAGAATCAATCATAGCAAAACCAAAAAATAAAAGTGCAGTACAACCACCCACTCCAAAAATCGTCATAAACATTCTAGATTTATACCTAAATAAATTCCTAAATGTAATTTTTGTCATAAAAGATAGCCTATTCCAAATAAATTTTATTTTCTCAAGAAATATCCTAGATCCATTTTTTGGAGCTTTAGCTCTTAATAAATCTGCTGTTTGCTCTTTTACTTCGCTTATGCTTGTAAAATAAACAGTTAGTGAAATTAAAAAAGTAGATAAAAATATAGTAAATAAAATTATCCAAAACGAATTTATAAATTCCAAATCTAAAACTCTAAATCCAGTTGAATATGCTTTAAAAATAACTTTACAAACTATATATTTTCCAATTAATGAACCGATTAAAGAACCAAAAATCGTAGGAATTAATCCGTAAATAAAAAATTTTCGACCAATATCAAAATTAGAATAACCCAAAGCTTTCAAAGTTCCATTTTGTATTCTTTGTTCTTCAATATATCTTTTTATTGTTGTAAGAGAAACAAGAAGGGCGATAAAATAAAAAAATGTTGGAAAAACTTTTGATAATTCGTCCATATTTAAACTATTTTTGTAATAGCTATCGATAGATTTATTTAAAAATATGTTTTCAAATTCATAAGTAGGGTCAATTAAATTTACCAAATTTTCTCGAGCCTCATCAATTTTTTCATATCCATTTTTAATTTTATTTTTAGCTTTTTTTTCTTCGTCTTCAAACTTTTTATTTGCCTTATCAAGCTCACTTTCTTTTTCTAAAAGTTCATTAAAAGCAAACTTTAACTTTTCTTCTCCCTTAATTTTCTCATCATCTAATTTTCTTTTTCCATTTTTATAAGAAATCAAAGCAGACTTTAATTTTTTTTCATTATTATCAAGTTCTATCTTGCCTTGTTTTAATTTATTTGATGCATTGATTTTTTCTTTTTCAAATTTCTCTTTTGATAGCTTATACAAAATATTTTTTTCATCCAAATCTTCTTTTGCTTTATCCAATTTTTTCAAATTTTCATTTATTGGCTCCATAGCCTTTTGGTAAGCTTCATCATATTTATTTTTATTTGATAGATATTCTTTATTTAACTTATCTAATATAATTTCACTTTGAGAAATTTTAATATTTAAATCTTCTTTTTCTCCATTTAAAGAAAGTAATTCTTTTTTTATATTTTCAATTTCTTTTTTATTTTCTTCATTATCACTCAAGTTTAATAATACTTCTAATTTTTTCTTTAAATTTTCTATTTTTAAATTTATTTCATTTAATTTAGATTTATAATTTGTTAGATTTGTATTTTCCTCATTTTTTTTATCTTCTAAATTTTTAAGCATAGATTTTTTTTCTAAAAAAGAATTTTCAATTAAAGACTTACTTGAATTTATCTTTTTATAATTTTTATCAATTTCTTCATAAGCCTTATCTATTTTTTCTTTTGAATCGTTTAATTTTTCTTCATTTTTTTTCATTTGCTCATTAAAAGAAAGAAAATTTTTATTGTAGCTTTTTTTACCACTATTTAATTTAGAAAATCCTTGGTCAATTTGTTTTTTTGATCCGCCTAACTTTTCATAGGCATCGTTAATTTTAACCTTAAATTCATCTTCTGCCTTGTTATATGAATTTATACCATCTAACAATTTTTCGTTTGCATCTATAAGTTTATCTTTTTGTTCTTGTAATTTTTTCTCACTAGAAGAGAGTTCATTTTCTTTTTCATTAAGTTTTTTATTAGCATCAGCTTTTACTCTTTTTAAAACTTGACTAGGTCTGTTTTTAAAATCCTTTTTTAGACTTTCTCTTTTTTCTTTTACGAAAGATTTATATTCATCAGAAAATCTATCCATATTTTTTGTTTTTTTATAGCTAATATCTACTTCACTAATCTCATCAGTTTTAAAATTATCTTTGTTTATATAAGCAAAAGAAAAAACCATTTCTTTTCCCTTATAAGAAACATCCCTTACTTCATCCATCAAATATTCAGAAGAATTTGCAAAACCTACGACCTTATACTTTTTATATTTTAGTAAATCATCTAATTTATCATCATCTATTGACTTAAAATATATATAATCGCCTAGTTTATAATTTTTTTTCAATAATTCATCTAAAATTATTTCTTCATCATTTTTGATTTTTCTTCCCTTTATTATATTTAATTTTTCAATATCTTTATCATAAGATTTTACAGAAATAAGCTTATCTTTGGCATATAAATCCAAATTTTTTTTATAAGCAAGCTTATCAATATCCTCATCCTTTTCAATAATTAACTTATCTTCGTTTTTAATTCCATAAGTTGCTTTAATAATTATATCTGGATGTTTATTTTTATTTAAAGTCTTATTTAGTGTTTTTCTCATTGAAGGCCCTGTCATAAAAAGGGCAACAACAACCATAGAAGCAAGCATTATCATAACAAAAATCGAAAAAATCTTGCCTTTGGTTTGTTTTATATCCCTAAAAATTGACCTATAATAATTATTTTTTTTCATTTTACCACTCTATATTTTCAACATTTTCTGGATTTTCATTGACGTAAGAATTTACAATTGTACCATCTTTTAGCTCAAAAACCTTATCTGCTATATCTTTTATTGCACCATTATGAGTTATAATAATTACAGTAGTGTTTAAATTTTTTGCAGTATCTTGCAATAATTTCAAAATTGATTTTCCTGTTTTATAATCCAAAGCTCCTGTTGGCTCATCGCACAATAAAAGTTTTGGGTTTTTGGCAATTGCTCTAGCAATTGCTACTCTTTGTTGTTCCCCACCTGAAAGTTGAGAAGGAAAAGAATTCTTTCTATGAGAAAGTCCTACCTCATCCAAGGCTTTTTCAGCATCCATATTATCTTTTGCGATTTCACTAGCAAGCTCAACATTTTCGATACTTGTAAGATTTGGTATTAAATTATAAAATTGAAAAACAAAACCTACGTCATCTCTTCTATATTTGGTCAATTCTTTTTCATTCATTTTTGCTAGGTTTTTCTTATCAACAATTATTTCTCCATCACTTAAAGTATCCATTCCACCAATTAAATTTAAAAGCGTAGTCTTTCCTGCTCCGCTTGCTCCTACAATTATAACAAGCTCGCCTTCATCTATATTTAAATTAATATTATCATTTGCAACAATCTTATTTCTACCAACTTCAAAATACTTGTATACATTTTTTAATTCTATATATGCCATATCATTAATAATTTTTGAGTGCTCTTTCTATTTTTCTTTTAGCATCATTTTTCTTTATAGTTTCTCTTTTATCATAGATTTTTTTACCCTTTGCAAGAGCAATTTCCGCCTTAATAAGTCCTTCTTTTAGGTAAATTTTATTTACAATCATAGTATAACCTGCTTGAGAAACTTTTCCAATTAATTTATCAATTTCTTTTTTATGAAGCAAAAGCTTTCTAGTCCTAATTGGATCAATATTTTTTTCGTAGGATTGTTCATAAGGTGTAACATTCATATTATAAATAAATAATTCTCCCTTATAATCCCCAACGTGAGATTCCTTTATCGAAACTTTTCCTTCTCTTATACTTTTTACTTCATTTCCCTTTAATTCAATTCCAGCCTCATATTTTTCTTCCAAAAAATAATCATGTTTTGCTTTTTTATTATTAGCTAAAATTTTCAAATTCTTCCTCCAACAAATCGAAATCTATATTTCTTTTTTCAAGATCTACATTTTTAACTTCAATCAAAACTTTTTGTCCAATTTTATATCTTTTATTATTATCTCTATTTACACAAGATAGCTTTTGTTCAATATATTCAAAATGATCGTAAGAAAATTTATACATAAAACATCCTTCAACCGTATTTTCAAGTTCAATAAAAATCCCAAAATCTGTTATTGATGAAATAATTCCTTGAAATTTCTCTCCAATATATTTTTTCATATATTTACACTTGTATAAATCTTCTACATCTCTTTCACATTCTTCGCTATTTCTTTCTGTAATTGACAAGTGTTCTGCATTTTTTTCTAATTGTTTTTCTAATGATGATTGGCTTATATTTTCCAATTTATTATCAATAAAATCTTTTACAAGCCTATGAACAATTAAATCAGGATACCTTCTTATTGGAGCTGTAAAATGTGTATAATATTTTGTTGCTAACCCAAAATGAATATCCCTATAATTTGTATATTTAGCTTTTCTCATTGTCCTAAGCATCAACATATTTACAAGACTTTCATCATCTTTTCCTGAAACTTCTTTTAAAATTTCTTGGAAATCTTTTGGATGAAGTTCTTTTCCCTTAATATTATAGCCTAGGGTGTTTAAAATATTTTTGAAAGATTCTACCTTTTCATCTTTTGGCTTTTCATGAATTCTATATAATGATGGAAAATCCATATAAGCAAATAAACTAGCTATAGTTTCATTTGAAACTAACATAAATTCCTCTATCATTTTATTTGCAGAACCTCTTTCTAATATCGAAATATTTAAAACATCTCCTTTTTCATTTACATCTATTTGGCTTTCCGTAAAATTAAAATCTATAGAACCTCTTTTTTCTCTTTTATTTTTTAAAATTTTGTATAAGTTGTCAAATAATTCTAATTTTTCTATCAAAATTTCATCATCATAAACTTTGTCTTCATTATCCAAATAATCATTTACATCATCGTAGACTAACCTATAGTTAGATTTGATTATAGACTTATATATTTTATAATCAACAACTTTACCTAATTTATTAATTCTCATTTTTAAACTTAAAGCAAGTCTATTTTCATTTGGATTTAAAGAACATATTCCATTAGATAATTCCTCTGGTAGCATAGGCAAAACTATATTGTATAAATAAGTTGAATTTCCTCTTTGATAAGCTTCTTTATCAATTTCACTATTTTCTCTTACATAATGGCTTACATCTGCAATATGAACATATAAAATAAAATCTTCTTCATCTTTTTCTATAGATATTGCATCATCAAAATCTTTAGAATCCCTACCATCAATTGTAACTGTAAATAAATCTCTTAAATCTTTTCTATCTTTTTGTTTTGAAATATCTACTTCTTTTTCAATAAAAATAGCTTCTTTTTTTGTTTTTTTAGAAAAATTATCTTTTAAGCCGTAGGACCTTATTATTGATAAAACATCAACATTAAAATCATTTTTATTTCCTAAAACTTCTACAATTTTTCCTTCTGGAGAGCCATTTTTTGGATATTTTATAATTTCACAAACTACCTTGTCATTATTTTTTGCTTTTTTTGAAAATTTTTCATCAATATAAATATCTGAAGATAAGTTATCTCTATCGCTTATTACAAATCCAAATCCCTTATTTTTTTTATAAAGTCCAACAATTTGATTTGTATTTCTTTGAAGAATTTCTACTACTTTTCCTTCAGCATTTTTCCCATATTCTTTTTCTTTTATAATTTCAATTTTAACCCTATCTTTGTCATTTGCTGAATTTAAATTATTTTGAGAAATAAAAACATCCATATATTCATTATTATCAGAAATAAAAAATCCATATCCACCTTGAGCGAGTGAAATTTCTCCCATAAGTGATTTATCATCATTACTTAATGGATGAATTTTATTTTTTGAGCTTATTTTGATTTCATTTTCTTTAGCAAGTTTTTTAATAATTTTTTTTACATCTTTTTTTATATACTTATCACAATCCAAATATCTTAACATCTCATCAATAGTCATTGGCTTGTAATTTTTATCGTTTACTATATTTATAATTAAATCTTTAAAATTCATATTTTCTCCTATTAAAAAAGAGGCTAGTGAAAGCCTTCTTAACTTGCCTTACAAATTAAAAATCTTTACTAAACCCCTTAGTTTATTGCAAGAAGTATTGTACTTAATAAAAATAAGACAACACCTGCAAAAATTACAACCTTATCTAACATTTCGTTTTTTGATTTATGAGCGCTTCTACCAAATACATTTGTTTCTTGACCAGCTAAGGTTCCAAGCCCATCAGTTTTTGGTTCTTGTAAGGTTACTGCTATAACCAAAATTACAGAAGCTATCATCAATAATACTGATAATACTGTTGTCATCTGACACCTCCGTTTTCATACTATTTTATAATATCACAATTATATAAATTTTACAATAAAAAGAGGGGCTTTCTATTATTTTACCCCTCTATTTATTAAATAATAATATTATTTATTAATATTATAGAATGCTTTAAGTCCTTTAAACTTAGCTGTATCAAATAATTCATCTTCAATTCTTAGAAGTTGATTATATTTTGCAACTCTATCAGTTCTTGATGGAGCTCCAGTTTTAATTTGTCCAGCATTAACAGCTACAACTAAGTCTGAAATTGTTGTATCTTCAGTTTCTCCTGATCTGTGAGAAACAACTGCAGTATATCCTGCTTCTTTTGCCATTTCAATAGCATTTAATGTTTCAGTTAAAGAACCTATTTGGTTTACTTTGATAAGGATAGAGTTAGCAACGCCTTCTTTAATTCCTTTTTCAAGTTTTTTAGTATTTGTTACGAATAGGTCATCCCCTACTAATTGAACTTTATTTCCAAGTCTTTTTGTAAGTTTTGCCCATCCTTCCCAGTCATTTTCATCAAGTCCATCTTCGATTGAAATAATTGGATATTTTCCTACTAATTCTTCTAACCAATCAATCATTTCATCTTCTGTTTTAACTGTGCCTTCTCCATCTAAATGATATTTTCCATCTTCTTTGTTGTAAAATTCACTTGATGCACAGTCCATAGCTATATAAACATCTTTTCCTGGTTCATAGCCTGCTTCTTTTATAGCTTCACAGATAATTTCTAGAGCTTCTTCATTTGATTTTAAGTTTGGAGCAAATCCACCTTCATCACCTACAGCTGTATTGTAGCCTTTGTTTGAAAGAACTTTTTTAAGGCTGTGGAATACTTCTGCGCCCATTTGTAAAGCATGTGAAAAACTTTCAGCTCCTAGTGGGAAAATCATAAATTCTTGAATATCTACAGAGTTATCAGCGTGTTCTCCACCATTTAAAATATTCATCATTGGTGTAGGAAGAAGCTTTGCATTAGCTCCTCCAATATAATTATATAGAGAAACACCTTGTTCATCTGCTGCAGCTTTTGCTACTGCAAGAGAAACTCCAAGAATTGCATTTGCACCTAATTTTCCTTTATTTTCTGTTCCATCAAGTTCAATCATTGCTTTATCTATTCCGATTTGATCAGAAACATCATAAGTAAATTCTAATTCTTCAGCTATGATTTCATTTACATTATTAACAGCTTTAAGAACAGATTTTCCTAAATAATAATCTTTATCGCCATCTCTTAGTTCAACTGCTTCCCATTCACCTGTTGATGCGCCTGATGGTACGCTTGCTCTACCGAAACCACCTTCTTCTGTTACTACTTCAACTTCTACAGTTGGATTTCCTCTTGAATCTAATATTTGTCTAGCATATACGCTTGAAATTAAGCTCATCTTATTCTCCTTATATTTTTATTTTTTGTGATTAATTAATTGTTCAAAGTCATTTGCTTTAAGGCTTGCTCCACCTATTAGTCCACCGTCAATATTTTCTTTTGCTAATAATTCTTTAACATTAGCTGGTTTCATTGAACCACCATATTGAATTCTAATTTTTCCAGCACAATCTTCACAGAATGCTTCTTTTATATAATTTCTAATAAAAGCACACATGTCATCAGCATCTTCTGCAGATGCAGTCTTGCCAGTTCCTATAGCCCAGATTGGTTCGTAAGCAATAATAACTTTTGTTATATCTTTACCTTCAATTCCTTTAAGATCTTTTTCAAGTTGTTCTTTAACTTTTTCTTCTTGTTTATTAGCTTCTCTTTCTTCTAAAGTTTCGCCAACACAAAGAATTGGAACTATATCATGATCAAGTGCTGAAAGGACTTTTTTGTTGATTAGTTCATCGTCTTCATTAAAATATTCACGTCTTTCAGAGTGTCCCAAAATTACGTAATCAGCTTTTATGTCATTTAACATTTTTGGAGAAATTTCTCCAGTATAAGCTCCACTTTCTTCAAAGTACATGTTTTGAGCACCAAATTTTATATCTGAATCTTTTAAAATCTCACTTGCAAGTAAAAGGTCAATCGCTGGTACACAAACACCTTTTTCTACGCTTTCATCAAGGTCAAGTTCTACTAATTCTTCTAGCAAAGATTTAGCTTCGCTAGGAGTCATATTCATTTTCCAATTTCCTACTATTACAGGTGTACGCATATCTACTCCTTATTTTTCATCTATACAATCAATTCCTGGTAGAGTTTTTCCTTCTAAAAATTCTAGACTTGCTCCACCACCTGTTGATACGTGAGTAATTTTATCCTTATATCCTGCTTCTTCTATAGCAAGTGCACTATCTCCACCACCTACTATTGTTGTTGCAGAAGAATCTGCCAAGGCTTTTGCTACTTCATTAGTTCCATTAGCAAATACTTTTACTTCAAATACTCCCATAGGTCCATTCCATACAACTGTTTTTGCTTTCTTTATAATATCAGCATATTCTTTTGCAGTTTTTGGTCCAATATCTAAAGCTTCTTTATCTTGTGGGATATTATCAATATCAACTATTTCAGTTTCAGCATCTTCTTTTATTTCATCAGCAATAACTACATCTTTTGGTAAAAGTATTTTTACATTATTTGCTTCAGCTTTTTTAATTAATTCTAAAGACAAATCCATCTTGTCTTCTTCAAGAAGTGATTTTCCTATTTCTTTTCCTTGCGCTTTTAAGAAAGTATAAGCCATTCCTCCGCCGATTAAAATATAATCAACTTTTGAAATTAAATTTTCTATTACGCCAATTTTATCTGAAACTTTTGCTCCACCTAGGATTGAAACGAATGGTTTTTCTGGATTTTCCAAAGCTTTGCCCATTATTTCAATTTCTTTTTGAATTAAAAATCCTACAGCACTTTCAAGATTACTTGCTACACCAACATTAGAAGCGTGAGCTCTGTGGCTTGTTCCAAAAGCATCATTTACAAACAAATCAGCAAGTGATGATAATTCTTTTGCAAATTCTGGGTCATTTTTTGTTTCGCCTTTTACATATCTTGTATTTTCAAGCAAAGCAAGATTTCCATTTTCAAGCTTTTCTACTTCCTCTTTTACTTTTTCATCAACTACTACATCTGATGGTAAAAAGTGGAATTTTTCTCCATAGTGATTTTCTAACCACTCTGCTACTGGTTTTAATGAAAATTCTGGATTTGCTTCTCCTTTTGGTCTTCCCAAATGGCTCATCAAAATAACTTTTGCATTATTTTCTAATAGGTAGTCAATTGTTGGAAGGGCAGCTTTTATTCTTGTATCATCAGAAATTGTATGATTTCCGTCTTTTGATAAAGGAACGTTAAAGTCTACTCTTACCAAAACTTTTTTACCTTCAACATTTAAGTCTTTTACAGTTTTTTTATTCATAATTCTCCTCTAAAAAAGGCGAGAATAATATCTCGCCTGTCTAACTCTTAAAGATTTGCTAAGTAATCAAGTGTTCTAACTAGGTTAGATACGTATCCCATTTCATTGTCATACCATGCAACAGTTTTAACAACTTGAGTTCCATCTGTTCCTTCAACTATTTTTGTAAGTTGAGAATCAAATATTGAACCTGCTGGATAACCTATTATATCGCTTGATACAATATCATCTTCTGTGTAAGCAAATGCATCTGATGAGTATTTTTTCATTGCTGCATTAACTTCTTCTACTGTAACTTTCTTTTCTAATACTGAGTATAGTTCTGTAATAGATCCTGTAATTGTTGGAACTCTCAATGCAGAACCGTCAATTTTTCCTTCTACTTCTGGAAGTACTTTTCCTACAGCTTTTGCAGCTCCTGTTGATGCAGGAATTGTATTTTGTGCTGCAGCTCTACCACCTCTTAAGTCTTTTTTAGAAGCTGGTGTATCTTGAATAGCTTGTGTAGCTGTATAAGCATGGATTGTTGACATTTGTCCTGAAACAAATCCAAATTCATTTTTTAGAACGTTAACCATTGGTGCTAAGCAGTTTGTTGTACAACTTGCTCCAGAAACTACAGTTTCAGATCCATCAAGTATTTCATGATTTACTCCAAATACTATTGTTTTTAAATCTCCTTTTCCTGGTGCAGAAATAAGAACTTTTTTAGCTCCAGCTTTTATGTGTGCTTCTGCTTTTTCTTTTTCTGTAAAGAATCCTGTACATTCAAGCACTATATCAACACCTAATTCTTTCCAAGGTAAATCTTCTGGATTTCTTTCAGCAAAAACTTTGATATCTTTGCCATTGATTTTAAATCCATCATCTGTTAGTTCAGCATCTCCGTTAAATCTTCCTTGAGCAGTATCATATTTAAATGCATATAATAAACCTTTTTTATCAATAAGGTCATTGATTGCTACTACTTCAATATTTTCTTCTACTTCAGAAATTCTTCTTAGTGTAAGACGTCCTATTCTTCCAAATCCATTAATAGCTACTTTTGTTGTCATTATTTCCTCCTAAGTGCTTTTTCAATGTGTTTTACAATAATTATTTTACTAATTGACGTTTTTTTGTCAAGTTAGTTCTACCAATTACCATTTTCAATATACTTATTTGCCATTTCGCTAGCAATACATCCATCACTTGCAGCTGTTACCATTTGCCTAATTTTTTTGACTCTAGTGTCTCCTACAGCAAATACTCCTTTAACATTTGTTTTCATATCCTCATCTGTTGGAATATATCCATTTTCTAATTCAACTTGGTCTTTAAACAAATCTGTTTGTGGAACATTTCCTATATATACAAAAACTCCAATTGGACTATCGTCGTCATTTTTTATTGTTTTTAATTCATTAGTTTGTGTATTTTTCAAAACTAATTCTTTTACTTCGCTATCTCCTTTTATTTCTTCAACTGTATAATTTAATAAGAAAGAAATTTTTTCATTATCTTTGCATCTATCAATAACAGTTTGACTTGCTCTAAGTCCTTCTCTTCTGTGAATTATTGTTACACTTTTTCCAAATTTTGTAAGGTACAAAGCTTCTTCAAGGGCAGCTTCTCCACCACCTACTACATAAATATCTAGTCCTTGATAAAATGGACCATCACAAGTTGAACAATATGAAACTCCAAGATTTGCAAATTCTTTTTCGCCTTTTACATTTAATTTTCTATGGCTTGCTCCTGTTGAAAGGATTACAACTTTCGTTTCATAAACTTCATCTTTTGTATAAACTTTTTTAACATCGCCCAAAAGTTCTACTTTTGTTACTTCTTGATATTTTATATCGCAAAACTGTTTGGCTTGTTCTTCCATTCTATCAGATAGGGCAAGTCCACCAGCATCTTTCATTGATCCTGGATAATTTTCTACATGTTCTGTTGTAGCAATTTGTCCACCTGCTATATCTTTTTCTAAAATTAATGTTTTTAATTTTGCTCTTCCTGCATAAAGACCTGCTGTAAGTCCCGCAGGGCCTGCTCCTATAATAATTACATCAAACATTTAATCACCTCTATTAATTAAAAAATTATTTTGCCTAAGACCTTCATATAAAACTATTGCAACTGAATTGGCTAAATTAAGTGACCTATCCATATTTTTTGTCATTGGAATTGTATAAACCCTATCTTTAAATTTTTCTATTATTTTTTTATCAATTCCTTCTTTTTCCCTGCCAAAAATCAAATAATCTCCATCTTTGTAAGAAATATCTGCATAATTTTTATCACTACCAGTTTCAATAAGATAAATATTTTTCCCTTTTATATATTCCAAAAATTCTTCCATTGAGTCGTGAACTACTAAATCAAGTTTATCCCAATAATCAATGCCTGCTTTTTTTAAACTTTTATCTGAAAAATCAAATTTAAATGGTCTTATTAAATGGAGTCTTGATTCGGTTAATACACAGGTTCTTGAAATATTTCCTACATTTCCAGGATGTTCTGGTGAAATTAAAACTATATTAAACATGGGAATTTTTCTCCAATACTATATTTATTGCCTCAACTAAGCCAAAATTTTCATTTGTTGAAACAGTATAGTCGCAAACTTCCTTTACCTTTTCAATAGAATTTCCCATAGCAAATGATAGTATTGAATTTTCTAACATAGGAATGTCATTATCTTGATCTCCAATTGCTGCAATCTCATTTTTATTTATACCCAGAAAACTTCCTATCTCACTTATTCCATTAAACTTGTTTACATCTTTTTCCATAATCTCAATAACTTTATCATTTGAGCTTGTAGCATAAAGGTCTAACTCTTTAACTTTTTCTAAAACCATAATCTTTTCTTCTTTTTTTTCTACATCTGGAAAAATTTGAAATTTTAAGGCGGTATTTTTTCTATTATTTAATTCTTTTAATGGATTTGTTGAAAATGAAAAATTCACTTGATAATTCATTCCGTACTGACTATCTTTTTTCAAATGATTAAATCTTTCTGGTCTAATTCTGTTTGAATAGTATGTATCTACGTCATAAAATTGATAGGAAAGCTCATAGTTTTCGCTAAAATTTATAAGCTCTTTGATTTTTTTATCTTCAATTCCTTTTGTGTATATTGGTTTTTCTTTATTTATCATAGCAAGTGCTCCATTGTTTGTAACAAATGGATTATCAATGCCTGTTAAAGACATTAAATATCTAACTGAAGGCATAGCTCTGCCTGATGTAAATACAAATTTAATTCCATTTTCATCTAATTTTTTTAGGGCATCTATTGTTTCTTTTCTTAAAATTGAATTATTGTCAAGACTTGTTCCATCCAAGTCCATTGCAAATAATTTTATCATCTTCTCTCCTTATAATCTTCGCATAAATCTCTTAAATCACATTCTTCACATAAGGGATTTCTTGCCTTACAAATTTTTCTTCCATGAGCAATTATTTGGTGATGAAGTTTTGACCATTTTTCTTTTGGCAAATTTTTTCTTAAATCTTTTTCTGTATTCAAAACATCTTTGCTAGCTGCAAGTCCAATTCTATTTGAAACTCTTTGAACATGAGTATCTACTGCTATTGCATCAATGCCAAAAGCATTGCTCATTACAACATTGGCAGTTTTTCTTCCAACGCCTGGAAGTTTTGTTAAATCTTTCATATTATTTGGAACTTTTCCATCAAATTCTCTAATAAGCATTATTGAGGCATTTTTTATATTTTTTGCCTTATTTTTATATAAACCACAAGTTTTTATATAAGATTCAATTTCTTTTATATCCATATTAGAAAAATCTTCTGGAGTATTTGCGAATTTGAACATATTGCTTGTAACTTTATTTACCCTAACATCTGTACATTGGGCAGACAAAATTGTTGCAATTAAAAGCTCAAATGGCGTTGTAAAATCTAAAAAACTTTTATCTAAATTTGGATACATTTGATCTAATCTATCAACAACTTCATTAATTTCACTTTTGTTTAAAATAATTATCACCTCTTTATCGTTTTATCATTATACCCTTAAATATAAAAATATTAATTGAAGAAATTTTCTGTCTATTATATAATTATCTTTGAATTGGAGTGATTAAATGTTTAATATAAAGAAAAAAGAATTCAAAAAATTTGATTGGCTTTTGTTTTTGAGCACAACTTTTTTGAGTATATATGGACTATTTGTCCTTTATTCTGCTTTTTCTGGAAATTTTTCAGAAATTAAAAGCCAAATTATTGCAAGTATTTTAGGATTTTCTTTTATAATACTTATTTGCACAATGGATCTAGATGTTTTAAAAAAAGCAGCTTACCCAGTTTATGGAGTTTCTCTATTGCTTTTGATTTTAACTATTTTTTTAGGACAAGGTGCTGAAAGATGGGGTTCAAATTCTTGGCTAATTATTGGACCCGTTCAAATCCAACCATCAGAAATTACAAAAATAGGAATTATTTTTGCCTTAGCAGCATATTTAGAAAAATATAAGGACGAAATTAACAATCCATCAAGATTGATAAAAACTTTAATTTTTGCATTTTTGCCAATAGTTTTTATTTTGTTACAACCAGATTTTGGTACAGCCATGGTTTATATTTTCTTTATAGCTGTAATGCTTTTTTTGGCTGGACTTTCTTGGAAATGGATTGTTGGACTTTTAGCTGTGTCAGTTTTGGGAGCTTTGTTTTTATTATTAAATCTAAAAGGCTATAAGGCTGATAGAATTCACGATTTTTTAGACCCATCAAGAGATACATCAGGAAGTGGATGGCAACAACAACAAGGTTTAATAGCTATTGCTTCAGGAATGTTATCTGGTAGAGGATTTATGCAAGGAACCCAAGCACAATATGGTTATATTCCAGAAAAAGAAAGTGATTTTATATTCTCAGTTCTTGCAGAAGAATTAGGATTTATTGGAGCTATACTAATGTTAATTGCCTTTGTAATAATGATTTATAGACTTTTAACAATAAGCAAAAATTCAAAAAACTCCTTTATTTCTTTAATGGTTGCTGGAATCTGTGCAATGTTTTTTGTCCATATTTTTGAAAATGTGGCAATGACTATAGGACTTATGCCTGTAACAGGAATTCCACTTCCATTTTTTTCATCAGGAGGAACATTCTTACTAATATGTTTTATAAATATAGGACTTGCCCTATCAGCATCAATGCAAAAATCATCTTATGATATTGAAGACACAAGTTATTACGAAACTATAAAATTTAAAAATACACCTAATAAAAATATAAATTTATCTGAGAATAAATAAAAAAAATCCTTGCAAAAATTAATTTGCAAGGACAGACTATTAACAAAGTATACAAATCCTCATGCTAAGAATATCATACGTAAAAAATTGATTTGATTTCAAATTTAAAAATTCGTCAAAAATCGCATTGTTTGAGAGCGTAGCTAGAGTTTGCGATTTTAGAATTTTGAAATTTAGAAATCAACAATTTTTGGAGTCAGATATTCGTGCTTGAGGGTTTGTCTACGATCTGTCCTTGTAAAATTTAATTGCAAGGATTTTTTTATTCGTATCTTGCCCTAATTCCTCCAATCAATTTTGGTCTAGATTTTAAAGCAGTCAAATGAGCATTTCCAATATTTTTAATTTCTAACCTAAGAGGAACTTGGACAAATTTTATATGCATTCCAATATTTGCATCTCCAATATCCATACCAAAATCTCCACTTATATGTTCTATTACAACAGGATCTTTAAAATATTTATAAGCAGCAGTTGCAAAAGAACCTCCTGCGTGTATTTGAGGAACAACAGATACAATTTCATATCTATCCCTAAAAGCAAGCTCTCTTTCAACAACAATCGCCCTATTTATATGTTCACATCCACCAACACCAAGATAAATATTTTTATCCTTTAAAATTTCAAGTAAAGTTTTAACAACTTCTTCTCCAACTTCTCCACTCGAATGCGAACCAATTTTATATCCCAAAATTTCAGAAGATGAACCTCCAAGAATAAAAACATCTCCCGCTTTTGCCTTAGATTTTTCAAGAATTTCCAAACAAGCTTTTTTAACTTCATTTTTTATATCTTCCATAACCCCTCCTAATCACTCTATTAAAAATATACCCAATAAAAAAAGATAGATGACATAAGCACCTATCTTTTACTTATTAATTTTTTTGTCTTTAATCATTTTTGTTTTAGAAAATTCTTCTCTTTCTCTTTCTTCAATTTGACTAGAAATTGATTTGATTATAGCCTTATAATTTGGAATTTGAACTTTTTCTAATGAATTTACTTTTTTGGATGTCTTTTTTATTTCTGTATCCAAATTTTTAATAGTTGTATCAAGCTCTGCAAGTTTATATACTTTTTCTTTTAAATCATTCAATGACAAAAGAGCCTCATCAAATAAAGAATTAGTCAAATTTAATGAATACGATAAGTCCAATTTTTTTGAATCAAAATCAATTTCAAAAATTTTTGTTTGCATAAACTTTTTTTCTTTCAAAGTAATGGATTCATCTAGGGGAACTGATAAGGCTATCGATTTTAACCTATCTTCCCCCGTTGTTACAATTGCTTTTTTTATATTTTTTTTAACATCTTTAATGCAAGAATTAACAATTTTATTCAATTCATTTCTTTGATTTATTTTTGCATTATATTGACCTATCAAAGCTTTTCTTTTTTTATCAAGAATATCATAACCTTCATTGATTAGGCTTAATTGATTTTTTGCCTTCATCAAATTTGCCTTAGTTGGGGCAAATTTTGTTTCAGTCATATTTAGCTCCCAAATATTTTTCCTTATTTTCCTTGCTTACCCTGTGAATTTCTTCAATTGGTAAAATTTTTAAAATATCCCATCCCAAATCCAAAGAATCTTCCAAACTCCTATTTTCATAAGAATCTTGGCTTAAAAATCTATTTTCAAAATTTTTACCAAAATCCAAATATTTTTTATCCAAATCTGATAAGTCATCTTCTCCAACTATTTGAGAAATATTTCTAATTTCTTGAACTTTTGAATAAGATTCGTAAAGCTGATTCATCAAATCATCATGATCACTTCTTGTAAAGCCTTCTCCAATTCCATCTTTCATAAGTCTTGATAAAGAAGGAAGAATATTTATTGGAGGATAAATTCCTTTTTGATCTAAGCTTCTATCAATTACAATTTGTCCTTCTGTAATATATCCCGTTAAATCTGGGATTGGATGAGTAATATCATCGTTTGGCATTGTCAAAATTGGAATTAAAGTTACAGAACCATTAACTCCATCAATCATACCAGCTCTTTCATATGAGCTTGCAAGATCTGAATATAAATACCCAGGATAGCCTTTACGAGAAGGAACTTCTTGTCTAATTGAAGACACTTCACGAAGAGCTTCTGCATAAGATGTAATGTCTGTAATTATTACCAAAACGTGTTTATTTTTTTCAAAAGCCAAATATTCAGCAGCTGTAAGGGCACATTTTGGTGTAATTAATCTTTCCATAATTGGATCATCTGCCAAATTTTCATACATTACTACCTTATCTTTAACTCCTGCTTTGGTAAAAGCATCTTCAAAAAACATAGCTTCATCTTTTTTAATTCCCATTGCAGCAAAAACAAAACAAAAATCCTCATCGGTTTTTAATTTTGCTTGCCTTACGATTTGGGCTGCAATTTCGTTGTGTGGCATTCCTGATCCAGAAAAAATTGGAAGTTTTTGTCCACGAATTAATGTCGTAAGAATATCTATTGATGAAATTCCCGTTTGGATAAAATTTCTTGGATATTCTCTTGCAACAGGATTTAGTGGATTTCCTTCAACCGAATAAAATTTATCAGAATAAATTTCTCCACCATCATCAATAGGTCTTGCAATCCCATTAAAAGTTCTACCTAAAATAGATTCGTTTAAAGGAATTTCTAAAGGCTTTTCTTCAAATTCTACAACAATATCATTTAAAGAAAAATCTTGTGTATTTCCAAAAACTTCTACTGTAACTGTATCATCATCAATTTTTACAACTTGACCAATAAAATTTTCTCCCAAAGTGTTTACTTTTACCACAGCATTGTAAGCAATATCTTCTACCTTATCAAGTTCAATAATTGAGGCCTCAATTTTTTTGATTTTTGTATATTGCTTTTTCATCTATTACCTTCTTTCACACTTTGAAAATATGATTGAATATTGTTATTTAGTGATGCAAATTTTTCAATTTCATCATTTTTAATATCATATTTCATTGAATTAATTTTGGCTATTAATGTTTTATCGTAAATATTTTTATAAGATATTCCTTCTTCGATTAAATTTTTTGAAATATTATAATAATTTTCTATAACTTTTAGCATTTGAATTTGCTTATTTAAAGGAACATATTTATCGGTATCATTAAAGGCATTTTGTTGAAGAAAAGCAATTTTAATCATACTTGCTACATCTAAAAGATTTTTTTGTTTATCTGATAGGGAATCTTTTCCTACCAGCATTACTATTGATTGTAACTTGTCTTCTTCAGTTAAAATTTCCATCATTTTATTTCTTAGCGAAACTATATCTTCCCCACTAATATTTTCATAATAATTTGCCATTTGATTTAGGTAATTTGAATATGAATTTAACCAATTTATAGCAGGATAATGTCTTGAATAAGCAAGATTTTTATCAAGTCCCAAAAATACATTTACACTTCTTCTAGTGTTTTCTGTTACAGGCTCAGAAAAATCTCCACCTGTTGGAGAAACTGCTCCAATAAGAGTAACAGAACCATGACTTCCATTTAAATTTATAAAATCGCCTGCTCTTTCATAAAATTGCGAAAGTCGTGAGCCAAGATAAGCTGGGTAGCCTTCCTCTGCCGGAATTTCTTCAAGTCTTGCAGAAATTTCTCTCAAGGCTTCTGCCCATCTTGAAGTTGAATCTGCCATCAACGCTACATCATATCCCATATCTCTAAAATATTCAGCCATAGTAATTCCAGTATAAATACTTGCCTCTCTTGCAGCTACTGGCATATTTGATGTATTTGCAATAAGAATTGTTCGCTCCATTAACCCTCTTCCTGTATTAGGATCTATAAGATTTGGAAAATCTTCGAGAACTTGAGTCATTTCGTTACCACGTTCTCCGCAACCAATATAAATAATTATATCTGCGTTAGAATATTGAGCCAATTGATGTTGAAGCATAGTCTTTCCAGTTCCAAAACCACCAGGAATTGCAACTGTTCCTCCCTTTGCGATAGGAAAAAATATATCCAAAACTCTTTGACCAGTAAGTAAAAGTTCACTTAAAGGTTTATTTCTTTTAATCGGTCTTTGAACTCTTACAGGCCAATATTGATACAATTTTAATTCTTCAATTTTTTCTATAGTTTTAACTTTTACAATTGTATCTTCAATACAATATTTTCCATCATCTAAAACTTCTACAATTTCTCCATCAAAATTTGACATTAACCTATGTTCAATTATTAGACTTTCATCAATAGTTGCATATATTTGACCTTTTTTTATTTTATCGCCAACTTTTACTTTGATTTTTACATCCCATTTTTTCTCTTCATCAAGATTTGAAAGTCCAAGTCCAGAAGGAATAAAAGAGCCATGATTTAAAGCAATTTTATCTAGCGGTCTTTGGATTCCATCAAACATATTTCCAATCATTCCAGGTCCAAGTCTTACTGATAAGGGTCTGTTTGTTTTTATAATTTCATCATTTATTTTCAAACCTGAAGTATCTTCATAAACTTGAATTATAGCATAATCCCCATCTATTGAAACAACTTCTCCAATAAGTTTGAGTTTACCTACAGTTACCATCTCTCTTATTTTTAAATCTGACGCATTTCTAGCCTTTATTACAGGACCATTTATAGATTTAATTGTTGGAGTCATTCTTATCCTCCATTTCTTTTTCAAATTCATCAGAAATTATTTTATAAAATTTGCTTCCTATTTCATATTTATAATTATCTAATTTTTTTTCTAAGGAATAATCATATTGATAAGTTAAATCTTTATTTTTTATAATAAAGCCACCTATTTTCGAATCATCCATTTCTTCTGTTTTAAAATCAAATAATTCTTGGTCAGATTTTTTTACACACAATATCAAATCATTATCATTTTCTGATAAATTCTTATATATTTCATTTGCCTTTATTGCAAGTTTTTTCTTATATTCATTAGTATTTGAATAATTTTTTAACTCATCTTTAATTTCTTCAATTAATTCATCAAGCAAAGATTCTTTGAATTTGTTATATGAAGTTTTTTTATTTTGAGAAATATTTGCAATTTTTTCATTTTTTCTTGCATTGGCAAATTCTTTTCTTTTTTCTATATAAAGCTTATAATTTTTATCTAAGTTATCCTTAATTTCATTTAAAGTTTTTGAAGAAAAGTCTGTTGAATCATATAATTCTTTTTCGCTTTTTCTTTTTTCATTTGACCAAACCATCTTCCTAAAGCTTGAAATTTTTGCACTTAAATCTAGCATTTAAGTCTCCTTTACTAATCTAAAACTACTACTAAAGGAGTAGCATTTTCTACCCTATAATTTTCTACCTCATCTTTTATTTTCTCATAGCAATATTTTGAAAATATAATTAAAGCTAAGTCTTTTTCTTTTGTAAAATCTTTAAAATTATAAGATATTTCTTCTTCATTTTCTAAAATCAAACCATCAATTCCTCCAAGCCTAAAGCCAAGAAGAAAAGATAAGTCATTTGTAATTACTTTTGCTTTCATTTTAAGCAAATAAAATCATTATAGAAATAATTACACCAAAGATTGCAATACCTTCAGCAAGTCCTACGAAAATTATTGTTCTTCCAAGAATTGATGCATCTTCTGAAATTGCTCCAAGAGCTGCTGAGCCTACTTGACCTACTGCATATCCTGTTCCTATTGTTGCAAGACCTGTTGATAAGGCTGCCCCAATATATTTCAAGCCACTTGCTGTTTCACTAGCACTTCCAGCTGTAGCTGCTTTAACACCGTTTGGTAAAACTAAAACCAAAATCATAACCATTATTGGAATAAATGTAGATAAATTTATTTTTAAAGCTTTTCTTATTTTTTCTTTAGAGCTATCTTCATTATTTTTTAATAGATATAAACCTGAATAAATTGTTATAACAACGCATGCTAATGCTAATATTGAAATTAAAATCATTATTTTCTCCTTATAATTTACTTATTGGACTAAATTTTTGTCCATCTCCCTTATAATATTTACTAAACATTTCATAAAATTCTAATCTTAAACCTTGAATAAATACAATCATTCCTTCAAGTCCTATTATTAAAATATTTCCAAATATTAAAATAATAATTCCTATAATTCCTCCGCCAACAAGCTTACTCATAACTTCAAATGCCATGTATAAACCGACGTGGTTTATAGCAAACGCACCTACTCTTGTAAAAGAAACAAGATTTGAAAATACAGAAAGCAAAGCTTCAATTATAGAAAATGAACTTTCTATATAATAATCAGCAGAAGATTGATCATATATTGGATTAATTCCTAACATTTTTCTAGAAATTGGTTGTTTAAATATCATCAATATAATTGATAATACAAGTAAAATTATTGAAAATTTCATTGGCAATGGATTAATTTTTACAATATTTAAAATGATTAAAATAAATGAAATCATCATAATTAATCCTGCTATACCTTCTTTTCCAAAAACTCCTTCTTCTAAATCTTTTTGCTTGTGAAGTTTATTATAAATTCCTAAGATATAGGATATAAAAATTAGAATAACTCCAAAGGCGACTGAAGCAACTAATACTTTTAAAATATTATCAAATGGTTTAATTAATAATGTTGGTATTAAATCTTCTATTCCAAAAAATGATCCATACATTATGCCAAAAAAGCAAGCAGAAAATCCTATTCTTCTTACTAATTGACCAAATATTTTATTTTTCTTTTCTACTAGAAAACTAGCTAAGATAAAAATTAATCCTTGTCCTAGATCACCAAACATCATTCCATACAAAAGCATATAAGTTATTGCAAAAAATCCTGTCGGATCTATTTCATTGTAGTTTGGTGCTCCATACATATTAACCAAAAACTCAAAGGGCCTAGTTAGTTTATTATTTTTTAATTTAGTTGGTGGGTTTGCTATTGTCTGGCTATTTTTTTTTTGATCTACCAAACTATCTTCATATTTTTCTACAGAATCTTTTACAACTTGTAATTTTGATTCTGGTACCCAACCTGAAAGATAAAAATACTTTCTACCTTTTAACATTTTATCTTTTATTTTAGAAGACTTCTTATAAAAATCTATAGTCTTTGGAAGGTTTTTTAATTCGTCTATATTGTCATTTTTGATTTTTTCTAGATTTTCATTTATCTTTTTAAGCTTAATTTTATTTTCTTGGTATTCTTTTTTTATTTCTTCTAAACTTTTATTTTCTGGAATATCCTTATCAATAAAACCCAAAGATGAAATTGTTCTATTTACTTCATCTTCAACGCTTTTTGGATAAACTAAAAGATAATCTTCATTCCCACTTTCAATAGATTGGTTTATATTATTTTTATTCTTATCTTTAAAGCCTAATTTTTCCAATAATTTCATAAAACCTGCCTTCTAATCAATAATCTTTTCAAAGAATTCTTTTACTAACTTATCTTTCTTTTCATTAAAAACTTTTTTACTTTCTAATTTTTGCTCTTCGTAAAATTCTTCTATTTCTTTTTTCTTATAATCCGCTTCTTTTAAAATATCATCATAAATTTTATTGGAATCATCCTTAGTTTTTGAATCATAATTTTTGTTTAGTTCAAGACTAACTTTATTAACATTATCTTTTTCATTTTTTAATATTACATCAGTATCATTTCTTAATTTTGTCGTTTCATCATCAATACTATAAATACTTTTTAAAGCTTCCTTATTAGTTTTTATATTTGGATCATTTTTTTGTAAATGAATAATTAATGACGGTATCGATTCGTAATTATTTTTTAATATAAACCTACCGTCTTTACTAACTTCTCCCAATCTATAATTAAAATAATTTAAATTTGTTATTTTATTTATATTTATTTCTTCATTTTCAAGTGCTTGTAAGTTATTTATATATTCTTCAAGTTTTTTGTTTCTTTCTTCTAATTCTTTTTTCTTTTCTATATTATCTTCAAGCATTTTTAGCAAATTTTTAAGTTTTTCATCATTAATTCTTTTTCCATTATCGGAATCTTCTAAATTCAAAAATTCTTTAATATCTTCAAGATTTTTTATAAAAGTAGAATCTATTTTTTCAAAGCTATCTAGCTCATTAAAATCTTCAGTTTTATCGATATTTTCTTCGCTAGCTTTTATAGAAAACTCCCTATTTTGTACTTGTCTAAAAGCATCAACTTGATCGAATTCATCAATGTTGATTAAATCTTCAAGAAAATCATCTAAATTTTCAAGTTTTGCCATTATATTAACTAAGTGCATTTTTTCGACAGCCATTTTATCACCTCTTTATTATATAACGCTTCTTTTCATCCTTATCAAAAGTTTCATCAAATTCAAGCATACTTATGATATTTTTATTAGAAATTTCCATCATATCAACTATATAAATTAATTTTAGTAAATCATATTTTGAATTATTTAACCTTTTTGAATTATCACTCAATAAATCTTGCTTTGCCTTGTAGAAATTAGAAGAATTATTAAATAATGAATTATAAGGACTTCCTAATATTTTTTCCTTAACTTTATCTAGACTTAATTTTGATAATTTTTTTAAATCTTCTGTTTTTAAATATTTGCCACCTTCAATTAAATAATTAAATATTTCATAATCATTTAAAATAAAGTAGTTTTTTAATCTAAATAACATTTCAATATTAAAAATATCAATTTTATTACCTATAAATTCTCTAAGCTCCTTGCCAAGATTTTTTGGAAGTTTTTTAGTTTCTTCTAAAAGGTCTCTATAATAAAATTTATTTAATGAATTAGATATTAGAAAAATTATAGAATCTTTTTGCATATTTTCATTTAAAAATGGATAAAGAGTTCTATAGTACCTAGTTGACTTAGATTTTTCCACAAAAGTTTGAAAATCATCGTCTTTTGATACATTTATATTTTGAGAAAATTTTTCTCTTTTTATAATATCTAAACTGTCTTTCAAATGCTCATTTAAAATTGCCTGAACAATTAATTGAATTAATTGTAGTTCGAATTTTGAAATATATTTTATAAAGAAATTTTTCTCTTCTCCTTTAAGAAATTTCAAAAATGAATTTAAATCGTCGTATAAACTATTGGAAAGAAAAATTTCCACATCTTTTTTAGAGTAAATATTAGGTATTTCACTTTTATTTGCTCTAATAATATCTAATTTTCTTTCCAAACTGTCTTCGTACAACAAATCTCTACAAATTTCTTTACTAGGCAATTTCCCAAGTTTAGCTTTTGCTTTTACTACATAAGCTTTCATAATGCCTTCTTTCTTGATATTTAATCTTGGACTAGTTCTCCTGATATTGTAAATGAAGTGTTTTCTGTGATTTTTACTTTTACGATTTGCCCTATTAAATTTTTATCAGCTTTAACATGAACTAATTTAAAAGTATCTGTCCTGCCTGTTAGAACATTTTTGTTATTTTTACTTTCAGATTCTAACAAGACTTCAACAACTTTACCTACATATTCCTTATTTTTTTCATTAAATATTGGATAAAGAGTATCCAGTAATCTATCAAACCTATCTTGAACAATTTTATCGTCAATTGGATCCAATTTAGCAGCTTTTGTTTTTGGTCTTGGAGAATATTTAAAAGTAAAAGCAGTATCAAATCCTACTTTTCTACAAACATCTAAAGTTTCTTGAAAATCTTCTTCTGTTTCAGTAGGATAACCTACAATAATATCCGTAGAAATTGCAATACCAGGAATTTCTTCTTTCAATTTTCTAGCTTTTTCTAAATATTGTTCTTTATTATATTTTCTATTCATATCTTTAAGAACTTTGTCAGAACCTGATTGTATAGGAAGGTGGAAATAATTACATATATTATCATTTTCTTTAATAACTCTAATTAAATCATCCGATAAATCTTTTGGATGACTTGTTGTAAACCTTAATCTTTCAACCCCTTCAATTTTTGCACATTTTTCTAAAAGTTCTGGAAAAGTTACATTAAAATCTGATTTATTTCCATAAGAATTTACATTTTGTCCTAAAAGTGTGATTTCTTTATAGCCATTTTTAACTAAATTTTCAATTTCTTCAATAATATGAGATGGTCTTCTACTTTCTTCTCTTCCCCTTGATTGAGGAACTATACAATATGAACAGAAATTATCGCAGCCTCTCATTATATTTACATAAGCTTGAAAATCATTTTTGCTATTATAATTTACGTAATCATCTTTTACATTATCTTCTGAAACATCAATTACTCTTTCGCCTGTTTCTAAATATTTAAATAAAAGATCTGGCAAAGAATTTATATTTTTAGTTCCAAAAATTATATCAACTTCTTTGTGTTTTTTTTCTATAACTTCTCTAGCAACGCTAGTTTGCATCATACAACCTGATACTGCTATAATTTTTTCAGGATTTTCTTCTTTTAATTTTTTTAAACTTGATACTTGACCATAAAGTTTTAATTCAGCATTCTCTCTTACAAGACAAGTGTTAAATAAAATAAAATCAGCATCATTTCTATCATCAGTTTTTGTATAACCTAAATCTTCTAATATATAAGAAATTCTTTCAGAGTCATGTTCATTCATCTGACAACCAAAGGTTGTTATATTATATTTTTTATTTTCAAAATAATTCTTATATTTTTCATTATTTTTTAATTGCATATATCTCCTTACAGCTAAAAAAGAGATGATCTAGACCATCTCTTTTTTGTATAATTGTAATTTATCAGATATTATTCTTCAGTAGAATCTTCGTCTTCTATTTCTATACCTGATAGTACTTCTTCTATAGCAAATCCAATGTTATTATTTAAATCATTATCGCCAAATTCGTTGTTTGCTTCTTTCTTTTCAGCTTTTCTTTTAGCTTTAGCATTAGATCTGTTTTTGTTTTCTTCGTTATTTCTTCTTGGTTTTCTTTCAGTTCTTTCTGGAGCTTCTTTTAAAGCTTTAATTGAAAGACCAATTTTTTCTTCTTCTGGATCGATGCTTAAAATTTTAACTTCTACTTCATCTCCAACATTTAATTCATCAGATGGTTTTTCAACATGATCCCATGAAATTTCAGAAACGTGAATTAATCCTTCAACTCCTTCACTAACTTCAACGAAAGCACCAAAGTCTAAAAGATTTACAACTTTTCCTGTTATAACATCTCCAACTTCGTGTTCATTTGTAAATTCTGCAAATGGTTTTTCAAGAAGTTGTTTTCTTCCAAGTGAAATTCTATTTTTTTCTTTGTTTAATTTTAAAATTTTAACTTCAATATCATCGCCGATATTTAAAACATCCTTTGGATGTTCTACTCTTGTCCAAGCTATATCAGATACATGAAGTAATCCATCAAGACTTCCTATTTCAATGAAAGCACCAAAATCTGTAAGTCTTGCAACTTTTCCTGTTATAACTTGTCCTTCTTCTAATTCATCCCATTGTTCATCAAGTTTTTCTTCAACAATGTCTTTTCTTGATAAAACTAGACGATTTTTTCTCTCATCTATTGAAATGATTTTAAGATCCCAATGTTCTCCAACAAATTTTTTGAAGTTTTTAACAAAATATGGAGCTATTTGGCTTGCAGGAACAAATCCATTGATTCCCATAACTCTAGCTGTAAGACCACCTTTGTTTGCTCCTGTTACATCACCTTCAACAGTTTGGTCATTTTCGTAAGCTTCTCTAAGGTTTTTCCAATTTTTCATTCCTTCTACTCTTCTAGTAGATAATGAAACATTGCCTTCTCCATCATCAAGTTTTATAACATAAACTTCTACTTCTTGACCGATTTCAAAATTATCTTTTGGATTTTCTCTTTGTTGTTCGGTCATTTCATCTAATTTTACAATACCATCTGCACGATATTGAATGTCTACGAAAACTTCATCATCTTTCACATCAATAATTGTTCCGTTTACAACATCTCTAGGATATATTTTTTTCATACTATCTTCAATGCTGTTCATTAATTCTTCATTTGTTAAATCATCCATCCTATTAACTACCTCCTCGATAACCTGATCTGGTGTGGACGCACCAGCGATTACCCCTATTATATTAAAATTTGAGAGCTTTTGCAAAGGTAGATCTTTAACAGTTTCTATTCTTTGAACATTTTCACAATACTTTTGTGCTATTTGATAAAGCTTGTTTGTATTCGAACTATTAAAACCACCAACAACAATCATACAATCAACTTCTTTTGATAGGCTCTTACATGCTTCTTGCCTTAATCTTGTAGCATTGCAGATTGTATTTTCTATTACTACATCATCATTCGTCTTCTCTAACTCATGAGCAATATTCTCAAAAAAATCAATTCTGTTTGTTGTTTGACTAACAACATAAAGTTTTGACATATTTGTAATATTTTTTGCTTCAGTCTCATCTTTTATTATTATACCATTATTTACGTAAGATGCCATAGCTTTTATTTCTGGATGTTCTTTATCTCCAATAATTACTACGGTGTATCCTTCATTTTCTTTTTCAATTATTTTTTTGTAAATATTTAAAAGAACTGGGCAAGTTGCATCCACAACTTCATTAGAATTTTTTTTAAGATTTTCTTTTAGATTTTCACTTACTCCATGGCTTCTTATTACTATTTGTGAATTTTTTATTTCTAAAACTTCATTTTCATCTACCACACTTACGCCTTTTTTTTCAAGCATTTTAACTTGCGTTGGATTGTGAACCAAAGGCCCTAGTGTATATGTTTTTATATTTTTTTCGCTTGCTTTATTTGCAAGGTCAACACTTCTTCTAACTCCATTACAAAAGCCAGAATTTTTCGCAACTATTATTTTCATCTCAAACCTTTCTTAAAAATTTGTGATTTTCATACATTTTCTCATAAGTTTCATCCATGATTTTTTCCATTGCATCTTTTGATTTATATTTTTCAAAATCTTCTATTTGTATGAGATTTTTAATGTATAAATCCGTTTTACAAAATGGCTTATAAGAAGATATAATTTCTATTGTTAATATATCAGTTTTTGATTTAAGTGCAATATATCCTGCACCATCTTTTATATTTTCTCTTTTTATTTCCTTAACTCTTGTTCCTTCAGGAAATATTCCTAAAATTTTTCCTGTTTTTATTAATTTTATTGAATCTCTTAAAACCGATAAATCTTTTCCATCTCTTTGAGCTGGTATTGCATTTAAAGATTTTAATATATTTTTTAAAATTGGTATTTCAAATAATTCTTTTTTTGCTATAAAATGAATCTGCCTATCTAAAGCCATTGCAACAAAAACTGGATCAAGAAAAGATTTGTGGTTTGCACAAACAATAAATTTTCTTTCTTGTGGAATATTTTCATAACCATGTACTTTTATCCTAAACAAAGGTGTTGCTATTAATCTTAATATTAAATATATAAATCTATAAAACATCTTCTTTGTCCATTTTATTTATAATTTCTTCAATAGTTTCATCAATTGTTAAATTTGAAGAATCTATTTCTATGGCATCTTTTGCTTTTTTTAATGGGGAAATTTCCCTGTGTGAATCTAAGTAATCTCTTTTTTCTATATCTTTTTGAATTTCTTCTAGTGATTTATCAATTTCGTTTTGCTCATATCGTCTTTTTGCCCTAATTTCACTTGATGCTACTAGAAAAAATTTGTATTTTGCATTAGGAAAAACAACTGTGCCAATATCTCTTCCATCAAGAATAATTGATTTATTTTGAGAAATTTTTCTTTGCATATCTACTAAATATTTTCTAACTAAGGAAATAGAAGATACCCATGATACATTTTCAGTTACTTCCTTATTTCTAATTTTTTCGCTTACATCTTTTCCATTTAAAAATACCCTGTCTTCTTTTATGTCGATATTAATTTTTCTAAGCAAATCTATATCAATTTTGTCTGATTTTTTTATATTATTTTCCAAAAAAAATAAGGTTACTGCCCTATACATTGAACCTGTATTTAAATATGAAATTTTTAATTTTTTAGCCAAAATATTTGCTATTGTGCTTTTTCCTGATCCACTTGGCCCATCTAAAGCTATAATAAAATTACTCATTTTCCCTCCTTAAATCCTTAGCACAAGCATAGGCTTGTGAAAATGCAATTTGCAAATTATATCCTCCTGTAAGAGCATCAACATCTGTAACTTCCCCAACAAAATACAGACCAGAAACTATTTTTGATTGCATATTTTTAGGATCAAGTTCTTTGCAATCAACTCCACCTGAGGTTATAATAGCATTTTTTATTTCACTTAATCCATTAAATTTTAAATGAAAATATTTAATTTCATTTATTAATCTAAATCTCTCATTTTTTGTAACTTGGTTTGCTTTTGTATGAAAATCTATATCTGATCTTTTTAAAACTACATCTACAAAAGCATTTAGCAATAGTTTTTTTAAAATATTTCCTACATCTTTATTAGAATTATCTTCAAAATCTCTTATAAGCCTATTATCTAATTTTTCAAAATCTAGGCTTGCTTTAAGGTCAATATACATATTTTTAACTTTTTTTCTATTAATTAGTGATGACATAGTTAAAACAATAGGTCCAGTTATGAAATTTTTTCCTATTAGCATTTCTCCAAATTCACTAATTTTTTTATCTTCGCACTCCGCATTCAAGCTTACATTTTTTAAGGAAATTCCATTTAAGCTATCCAAGTCATCATCTAAAAATTTAATTGGACAAAGAGCCGGTTTTGTACTAATAATTTTATGGGAAAAATATTTTGCAAATTTATAACCATCTCCAGTTGAACCTGTCAACGGATATGAAAGACCTCCTGTTGCAATTACAACTTTATCAAATTCATAAGAATTATTTTGGGTAAGAACAATAAATTTATTTAAATTTTTGTCTTTATAAATTTTATTTACATTTTCATTTAATTTTAAATCTATATTTTTTTCCTTAATAAGTTTTTCAAAAAATTTAATTACATCATTTGATTTTTCACTTTTTGGAAAAACCCTATCTCCTCTTTGGATTGTAAGTTTTAATCCCTTATTTTCCAAATAATCCATAAGAGCATAATTATCAAAATTTGTAAATGACGAATACATAAACTTCTTGTTTACAAGAATATTATCTAAAAATTCATCAAAAAATTTGGCATTAGTAATATTACACCTGCCTTTTCCGGTTATAAATATTTTCTTGCCAATTTTGTCATTTTTTTCTATTAAAGTTATTTTATTTTTTTCGTTTTTAGCATTTATTGCAGTAAAAATACCGCCTGCACCTGCGCCAATTATTCCAATATCCATTTTATAAACTTTCTAAATATTCCACTTCTTTTTTACTTAATTTTTTATAATTTCCATCTTTTAAATCATCAAGACAAATTTGTCCTATTTTTATTCTTTTTAAATCTAAAACTTTTATTTTGAAATATTCAAACATTCTTCTAATTTGCCTATTATAGCCTTGATGAATTGTAACTTTGTAAGTAATTTTTTCTTTATCTATTAAAGAAATTTTTGCATCTGATGTTATTTCTTTTTGCGATAATTTTACCCCATCCATAAAAATTTTTTCTTGGTAAGCTGTAAGTTTTTTATCTACCTTAACTATATAAATTTTATCAATTTTTTTACTTGGATGAATTATTTTATTTGTTATTTTACCATCATTAGTAATTATCATAAGACCATGGCTATCTTTGTCAAGCCTTCCTGCACAAAAAAATCTCTCATCAATATTAAGCAACTTATTTAAATCTTTTTCGTTGTGAGGATCATAATTTGATGAGATATATCCAAGAGGTTTATTTAATTTATAGTAGAAATTTTTTTGGATTTTTAAAATTTTTCCATCAATTTTAACTTCATCTGTTTTTTTTACTTGATATGATAAGTTTTCTAATTTATTTCCATTTACATAAACTTTGCCGTTTTTTATATATTCTTCGCTTTTTCTTCTTGATGCAAATCCTGTTTTTGCTATATATTTATTAATCCTCATCAATTTCTCCATCTATTTTTTCATCGATTTTTGGCAATTGGTCAAGATTTGAAATATTAAAATATTTTAAAAAAAGATCAGTTGTAACATATATAATAGGCTTTCCAATTTTATCAAGTCTACCATTTTCTTTTATAAGTTTTTTATCTAAAAGAGAATCTATTGTTGATTGGGATTTAACGCCTCTTATTTTATCAATTTCTGCTCTTGTTATTGGTTGCTTGTATGCAATAATTGATAGGGTTTCTAGAGATGAATTAGATAAATTTTTCTCCGATTTTTTTACTATATTTGAAATATATTTTTCGTGATCAGCTCTTGTTGCAAATTGGTATTTATCTTCATATTTTTTTATAATAAGTCCCGAAGATTTTAAATTCCTGTCATCAATCATCTCATTAATTGCCTTTCTTATTTCAGATTTTTCGGCGTCAAATATAATTTTTCCAAGATCGTTAATGTCAATCGGTTCGCCCCAAATATATAAAATTTCTTCAATAATTCCTTTTAAGTAATCACTATTCATTCTTATCCCTTTTTACTATCAAAAATTCATTTATTTTTTCTTCTTCCAAGTATATTTCTTTTAATCTTACAAGCTCAAGAAGTGCTAAAAATGTTCCTATACAAGCATCTTTTGATTTTATTTCATCTGTAATTTTATTTAACCTTATTGATTTGGTAAATTTTAATGTATTTCTTATTTTTTTTATATAATCATTTACATCAAGTCTTTTAATTGATTTAATAAGATCTGGTTTTTCTATTTTTTCGTTCTTGTAAGCTCTTATTAATTTTGTAAATTCATTTTTTAAAATATTTACATCTTTACTGATTATTTCATCGTTTGACTTATATTTTGATAAATCTTCTTGGTATTTTGTATAATAAGATTTCGCTTCATTTTCAAGAATTTTTAAATCATCTTCTACGCTTTTTATTTTTTTATATTCTATAAGATATGAAATAAAATCTTCTTCTACTGTATCATTTTTATCTTTTGGCATCAATTTACTAGATTTTATGTATAACAAAATAGAAGATATATAAATAAACTCACTTAATTGACCAAGAGGAATATCCATTTCATTGATAGCCTCCATGTAAGGGCTTGTTATATCTTCTATTTTTATGTCATAAATATCTACTTTTTGTTTTTCTATAAGTCTTAACAAGACATCAAATGGTCCTGTGTAAACTTCTAAATCAATATTTAAACTATTACTTTTCATCAATCAATCTTTTTGCATACATTACTGCTATTATTGTTTTAGCATCAGTGATTTCACCATTAATTACCATATTATAAACATCTTCAATTTTATATGATTTTTTTTCTAAAAATTCATCTTCATCCAATTCTAATTTTGATTCTTCCAAATTTTTAGCCAAAAAGAATGATAATTTATCGTTTGTAAAACCAGGAGATGCGTGCATATCAAACAAATATTCAATATCTAATGGTTTATATCCAATTTCTTCTTGCAATTCTCTTTTTGCAGTTTCAATTGGTTTTTCATTTACTTCAACCAAACCAGCAGGAATTTCTAAAGTGAATTCATCGATTGCCTTTCTATATTGACGTACCAAATAAATAGAATCTTCCCCATCGAAAGCAATTATTCCTACGCCTTTAACGTGATCAACTATTTCTCTTTTTGAATACTTTTTATCAGGCATTTCTACAGTTTCAACTCTCAAAGAAAGAATTTTTCCTTCGTAAATGTTGTCAACTTTTATCGTTTTTTCATAATTATCCATACTAATTTCCTTTTCTTAACTCTTCTGCCATTTCTATCATTTCTTTTGCAGATTCCATCGTTTTATCTGTAATATCAACGCCAGCCAAAAGCCTAGCTATTTCTTTTACCCTATCATTTCCTTTAATATTTGTAGATTTTGATATAGTTAAATCTTTTTGGTCAAATTTTTCTATAAGAATATGATTAGTTGATAAAGATGCTATTTGTGGAAGATGGCTTATAGCTAAAATTTGTCTTTCTTTTGATAAGTCTAAAATTTTTTCTCCAACAATTTGAGCTGTTCTACCGCTAATTCCTTGATCGATTTCATCAAATATCATGGTATCAATTTTATCATAATCTGCAAAAATTTTTTTAAATGACAATACAATCCTTGAAACTTCTCCGCCAGATGCGGTTTTTGATAAAGATTTTAAATCTTCTCCCTTGTTAGTTTTAATGAGAAAATCTATATCATCAATTCCATTAGAATCAATTTTGTTTTTATTTTTAAATAAAACCTTAAAATCCCCATTAATAATATTTAAAGATTGTATCTCACTTTTTATTTCCTTTTCCAAATTTTTAGATTTTTCTTTTCTAATTTTTGAAAGAGCAAGGGACTTTTCTTCTAAATTTTTATTTATATTTTTTATGTCTTTGTCAATATTTTTCTTTAAATCACTTATTTTTTCTAATTCTTTTAATCTCAAAGAAATTTTATCATAGTATTCTATAATATCTTCAATTTCATTTCCATATTTTCTTTTCAAATCGAAAAGTTTTTGATTAATCATTTCAAGCTCGTATAATCTTTCAGGATTTTGATCAAGCTTATCCTTATAATTATCAAGCTCAGAATAAATTTCATTTACTAAGTCTATAACAGTATATATTTTATCATTAACTTCTTCAATGCTCTTGTCTATTTCTGAAAAATCAGATAAATTTGAAGATAAATTAGCTAGTAATGAGCTAATAGATGCTTTGTCATAATCAAAGGAAGAAATTAATTCTTCACTACTTTCAATACTTTCTCTAAGCTCAGTTATAGAATTTAATTTTTTATACTCTTGGTCAATTTTTTCTTCATCAATATTTAAAAGATCAATTTGTTCAATATCATCAAGTTGATAATTAATTAATTCTTTTTCTCTTGAAACTTCTTCTTGAGATAAATTAAATTCATCAAACTTTTTAAGCAAATTATTTTTTTCATTGAATAATTTATTAATTTCATTTTTTAGTTTGATAGTTTCTTTATCTTTTTTGTAGGCATCAATAATATCAAGATAATTTCCCTTATCCATAAAAATATTTGAATCGCCTTGTTTGTAAATATCAATTAATAATGAAGAAATTTCTTTTATTAACGAAAGATTTGCTACTCTTCCATTTATTCTAATTGATGAAGATTGTTGGTTTATGGTTCTTGTAATAATAAGTTTATTATCATCAAAAGTAATATCTTTATCTTCTAATTTTTTTATTGTATCTTCATCCAAATTAAAAACTGCTTCTATAATTGTTTTATCATCAAATTTCCCAATTATATCTTTATTTGTTCTCTTTCCCAAGACAATATTGATAGCTTCTAAAATTAAACTTTTTCCAGAACCAGTTTCTCCAGATAAAACATTAAATCCGCTATCAAAAAATAAGTGATCTCTTTTAATAATCACTAGGTTATTAATAAATAACTCAGCTAACACTTATTTCACCATACTTCTTATTGTTTCAATCAAATCGTCAATTTCATCTATATTTTTTGGTGTTATAAATATAGTATCAAGTCCTGTTACAATTCCACCAATATTTTCAAGTTTTGCATTTGTTATATACAAACCACAAACTGTTGCAGTATAAGAAATAGTTTTTATAACAACTAATTGGTAAGATCTTTCTACAGATAATACAGATTCTTTAAATATTTTTTCCATTCTTTCATTTAATGAATCATAAACAGTATCTATTACTGTATATTTGTATTCATAATCATCAGTTTGTACTTTTGATATTCTAAGCTCTTTTATATCTCTAGAAATTGTAGCTTGAGTAGCATCTACTCCTTGATCTCTTAATAATTTAGAAAGTTGACTTTGTGTTTTTACTTCATTATTTTGAATAATATCTAATATAAGTCTTTGTCTAGTGTATTTTTTCATTTGATCCTCTCTGTTAAATAATCAATTAAATAAATGTGAAAATCATTGTTTTTAAAGTCCTTAATATTTTCTTTAGCTTTTCTATTAAAGTCTAGTAGTAATTTTTTTGCATCATCAATAGAAATACATGATAAAATATTTAATTCAAACTCATCATATTTGTCTAAAATATCGTCTTGAAGTTGGAAAGCAAGTCCTAGATAATATGCGTAGTTTTCTAATTTTTCTAGCTTATCTTTTTCAACATTTGCATAAAAAGCTGCCATCATAATTGCAGCCATAAAAAGTCTTGCAGTTTTATTTTTATAAACATCAAGAATATATTCCAAATTTTCATCCTTTTTTGCCTTTATATCAAAAACTTGTCCTTTTATCATTCCATCTTTCCCACAAGCTTTAGCCAAATATTTTCCAGCTTCAAGAAAACGTTGGTCATATATACTCAAATCAAGAATAATTTCAAAAGCATAGGATAATAAACTATCTCCAACCAAAATCGCAAGATCTTCTCCATATTTTTTGTGGACTGTAAGTTTTCCTCTCCTATAATCATCATTATCCATACAAGGCATATCATCATGTACCAAAGAATAGGCATGAACCATCTCAAGTGCCAATGATAAATCAATTAATTTTTCATCAACTGACTCTTCTCCCAAAAGCATTTTTATAGTTTCCAAAAAAACTACAGGCCTTATTCTTTTTCCAGAATCACTTGCATAAATCAAGGACTCGCTTAAAGGATTATCATCTTCAAATTTTTCTATCATTGCCCTATCAATTATATTTTTGTCAGCAATTAAAATTTTATCAAATTTTTCCTTATTCATTTTTGTCATTATTTATTATTTCAACCTTTGCCTTATAATCATCGATTTTTTTATTTAGTTTGTCATAGATTTCTTTTGCCTCTTTATAAATTTCAAGACTTTTATCTATATTATCTTTATTTTCTTCTAAATCTTTTAACAAAGATTCCATTTTTTTATAATTTGCTTCAAATGTGTTATCCATCATAAATCTCAGCTTTCACTTCTCCGTCACTAAAAACTATATTTACCTTATCCTTATCTTTTAAAGAATATTTAGAATAAATAAAATTGCCATCAAAATCCTTAATAAAAATACTTTTTTTCTTAATATCCAAAATTGATTTTAAAGAATTTAGCTTGTATTTTAAAATTTCTAAATCTTTTTCTTTTTTTTCAATGTTTAAATTTAAATTATTCTTGATTTTTTCAAATATTTCATTTACATTTTTAGTTTTTTCATCAAGTAATTTATCTAAACTATAAGAATCTAAGCTGTATTTTAAATTATTAAGTTTTAATTCTTTTAATTCAATATTTCTATTTAAAGTTTTTTGGATGTCTATAAATATTTTATTTATATCTTGTCTAATTTTTTTATAATTTCTTACCAAATATGAGCCTGCTTCTGTTGGCGTTTGTAAGGACAAATCACTAACTAAATCTGTTAAAGACAAGTCTATTTTGTGTCCTATAGCTGAAATTATTGGACTTTTCGCCTTATATATTTCTTCTACTATATCTTTTTCATTAAAAACCTTTAAATCTTCTTTGCTACCACCTCCACGGGTAATAACAATTGCATCTAAGTTTTTTTTATCAAGAACATTTATTGCATTAATTATTTTATCTTTTGCACTAAGTCCTTGAACCTTTACTGGATAAAGATAAATATTTATGTCTGAAATTTCTTTATTTATTACAGATAAAAAATCTACTATAGCCGCTGATTTATCTGAAGTTATAAGGCCTATTTCTTTGGGATAATCGCAAATAGTTTTTTTGGTACCTTTATCAAAATAACCTTTTTTTAAAAATTCTTCTTTGATCTTTAGAAATTTTAAATATTCTTCTGATAAGCCCTTTTTTTCCATATTATTTACAGATATAGATATTTTGGAAAAAAAGCTATTGTAAATCAAATTTCCATCTACAATAACCTCATCTCCATTATCATAATCCCCTATATCCTTTTGTTCATAATAATAATAATAAATCACACAATCAATAATTTCATTTTCCTCTTTCAAGGAAAAATATATGTGATTGTGAGATATTTTGTAGTTGGCTATTTCACCTTTAACACTTACGTTTTGAAATAAAGGGTCGTGTTTAAAAGAGGTTTTTATATATTGGTTAAATTGTTTTACGCTTAAAGATTTCAATTATTTTCTCTTTTCTGCAATTTTACCTAATACACTGTTTATAAATTTATATCCATCACTTGTTGAATATTCTTTTGCAATATTTACAGCTTCATTTATAGAAACACTTATAGGAATATCTAAATTTTCCATTTCATTAACGCTCAAAAATAAAATTGACCTATCAACTTTTGCCATTCTTTGTAAAGATTTTAAGCCTATTTGTTCTCCAATTATATTTTCTAGATTATCATAATTTTCTATATATGATTTTAATGACTTATATAAAAAAGAATCTTTATCTAAATCTATTTCATGATTAATAAAGGCTTGGTCTATATCGTCAATATTTTTTATTTGATTTTCAAATATCAACTTAAATACCCAGTCTCTTTGTTTTGCCCTATTCATTATATTACTAAACTATTTACTTCGACATTAACTCTCTTTACAGATAAGCCAGTCATAGTTTCGACTTGTCTTTTTACATTTTCTTGGACATTTTTAATTGTTTTTCTCACATTTACATCTGCACTAAGTACAAGATTTAAATCTATAATTACAAAGCCATCCATTACAGAAATTCTTGTATCTTTTTTTGCTTCCTTATTGGATTTTGTGTTTGATTCAATTACACCATTAACTTCACTACAAGCTTTTTTAGCTATTTCTTCAATAGTTTCATTTGCAATTTTAACACTTCCAAATTTAAATGCTCTTGTCATTTTATCTCCTTTATACTCTGGATAAATATTCCCCTTTTCTAGTATCAATTTTTATAACATCTCCCTCATTTACAAAAACTGGAACATTTATAATTGCACCTGTTTCAACTTCTGCAGGTTTTGTTACATTTGTTGCTGTATCTCCCTTAACTGCTGGTTCAGTTTTTACAACTTCAAGTTCTACAAAATTAGGTGCCTCAATTGAAAATGGATTGTTTTTATAAAATCTCATTGTAGCAGTATCATTTTCTTTTATATAAGGAATTGCTTCAGAAACTGCATCCTTATCAACAGGAATTTGTTCAAAAGTTTCTGGATCCATAAAATAATATAAATGTCCGTCGTTGTATAAGTATTGCATTTCTTTTGTAGAAATAATAGCTTGTTCAAACTTTTCATTTGGGTTAAAAGTTACATCTTTATTTCCGCCTTGCATAACAGATTTTATTTTTGCTCTTACAAAAGCTGCACCCTTACCTGGTTTTACGTGTTGGAAATCTATTACTTGATAAACATCTCCATCATATTCAAAAGTTATTCCTTTTCTTAAATCATTTGCTGATATCATATATCCTCCTAATAGGTTGTTTTCTAATATTATACCACTTATATTTTATTTTTTAAATAAAAATGTAAAATTATGTAATAATCTAAAATAAATTTTCACTTTATTTTTTACAATTTGATATAATAATAAAAGGAGTTGACATGAAAAAATTAGCAATTATTTCAGAATATAATCCATTTCATAATGGACACAATTATATACAAAAAAAATCAAGAGAGATAACAAATGCAGATATAGTTATTGCAATAATGAGTGGAGATTTTGTTCAAAGAGGAGAAATAAGCCTTATAGACAAATATAAAAGAGCAAATTCTGCAATGCTTTCTGCAGATTTAGTTATTGAAATGCCTTCATTTATCTCTTTACAAGCGGCAAATCTTTTTGCTAGAAAAAATATAGAAATTTTAAATAAATTAGAAATTGATTATCTTGCATTTGGAATTGAAAATATTAGTGAAAATAATTTTTTAAAGACTTGTGAGAAGATATTTGAAAATGAAAATAGAATAAATATTGATACAAAGAATTTTCTAGATGAGGGAATGTCTTTTGCAAAAGCATCATATCTTGCCTCAATTAAATATATAGAAAATAAAGAATTTTTTTCCGCAAATAATATACTTGCTTTAGAATATCTCAGAGCTATAAAAAAACTAAAAGCAAATATAGAAATTGTACCAATCAAAAGAAAAAATTCTATGAATAAGGATGTTGAATTAAGAAAAGATTCATTTTCTTCTTCTAGCTCTATTAGAAATAACATTGAAAATATAAAAATTAAAGATTATCTTCCAAGTCTTTCTTATAATTATATAAAAAAATTTAAAAATGAATACAATATTTTTCCACAAAATGATTTATTGTATGAACTTTTTAGGTATAAAATTCTAATAGAAGAAAAAAATATGAAAGATATTTTATGTTACGAAGAAGGTATGGAAAATTATCTAAAAAAAATAGCAAAAGATGAAAAATTTTATAAAGATTTTATTAAAAATTCTACAAGCCAAAGATTTACAAAATCTAGGATAAAAAGACTTATGATAAATTACCTTTTAGAAAATAACACTTATCTTAATGAAGTAGACATAAATTTTATAAAAATTTTAGCTTTTAATGAGAACGCAACAAAATTATTCAAAGAAACAAATCTTAATATAGTTATGCAAAAAAAAGATATAGAGAAATTAAATAAAGAAAATAAAATAATCTTTGAGCAAATGATTAAGGCATCAAATTTGTATTCAATGATTATAGGAAGAAAATTTGATAGCGATTATAGAGAAAAAATCTCAATAAAAAAATCCTCTTATTAGAGGATTTTTATTTTGCAAATTTTATTTTTGATTTAATATATGTTGTTTATTTTTTTCCAATGATTGAGCCAATTGGTTGAAGTTTTCACTTGATTTTGTAAATAATTGGTCAATGTATTGGTATGATTGTTGTTTAATTTTATTTGCTTCTTGGTTTGCTTGTTCAAGAATTCTTTGTGCTTCTTGTCTAGCCTCTGCTGTTATTTGATGTTCTGAAATCATTCTTTGATATTGGCTTTTAGCTTGTTCTTTGAAATTTTTGATTTCATTATTTGCATTTTGTACTTTAGATCTTGCTTCGTTTTCTGCTTCTTGCAAAATTCTTTCTTTTTCATCGTTAATCCATTGAGCATTTTTGATTTCTGTTGGAAGAGAATCTCTCATATCTCTAACAATTTCAAAAATTTCATCTGGATCAACTGAAACCTTTCTTGAAAATGGAACAGAACTAGCATTATCCATTATATCTTCAATTTCATCAATTAGTTCGTTAATATTTGCCATTAGTTTTTTCCTCCTAGTTTATTTTTTTCATATATAGCTTTTTTTACATTTTTTGATACAAATTTAGATACATCTCCACCAAAACTAGCTAGCTCTCTTACTCCACTTGAGCTTATAAATGAGAATTTCGGGTCAGAAAGTAGAAATATAGTTTCAAGATCTTCATATAGGCTTGAATTAAATTGAGCAATATTCATTTCGTACTCATAGTCTGTAACTGCCCTTAAACCCCTAACTATAATTTTTGAATTTTCTTTTTTTGCAAAGTCAACTAACAAACCTTCGAAAGTTTTGACTTTGACATTATCTAGTTGAAATTCTTTAATTTCATTTTCTATTAATTGTTTTCTCTCTTTAATTGAGAAAAGAGAGTGCTTGGCTTCATTTATCAATATAGCAATGACTACCTCATCAAACATCTTATTTAATCTTTTTATTATGTCTAAGTGTCCGATTGTAATAGGATCGAAGCTACCTGGATATATCACTTTCATAGCAATAAATTTTTATGATTTTCCTTCCATATTTTTTTTCTTTAATCAAATTTAAATTAGTCATATCAGAAAAATCAATATTCCTATCTGATTCGCTTATTATTATACCATTTTTATTTAATAAATGATAGGTCAATATATATTCTAGACTAATTTTTAAATAATCTTCTTTATAAGGAGGATCTAGGTATATGTAATCAAAAGTTTTATTATTTTCTTTTAAAATTTCCAAAACTTTTCTAAAATCCCCTCTTATAGTTAGAGCATTTTGACTTTGAATTTTTTCTATATTTACCTTGAGTATTTTATAATTTGAATTATTTAATTCTCCAAAAACAACCTCTTTTGCACCATGAGATAAAAATTCTATTCCCATTTGTCCTGTACATGAAAATAAATCCAAAGCTGTAAAATCCTTTTTATAAGGATAAAGCATAGCCATAACTGCTTCTTTTACCTTGTTATCTGTAGGTCTTGAATTGTTAGCTTTTGGAGATTTTATATTAAATCCTTTATACTTTCCAGCTACTACTCTCATTAATTTAACACAATCCTTTTGTCTATATTAAAATATTTTTCTAAATAAGAAAAATTAACTCCTTCAAAATTTTTATCTTTAAGATATGTAAACATTTTAAAGCAAAGATTTATTTCATCTTCTTTTAAATTAAAATAATTTACATCATCAAGATTTTTTCCATGTTGAATTGTTGATAGAATCTTGCCAGCACCTCTTAGTTTCAAATCTTTTTTTGCAATTTCAAAACCGTCGTTTGAATTTTTTATTATATTTAGCTTGCTTCTCTCATCAACTTTTTCGCTAATCAAATAGCAAAATGATTTATAAGATCCCCTGCCTATTCTTCCTCTAAGTTGGTGTAGTGATGATAAACCAAAATTATTGGCATTATAAATTATCATACAATTTGCATTAGATACATCAATTCCAACTTCTATAACTGTAGTAGATATTAAAATATCAATTTTACCATCAGAAAAATCTCTAAGAATTTCTTCTTTTTCACTTGCCTTTAACTTTCCGTGAAGTTTTTCAATTCTAATATTTTTAAATCTTTTTTTATAGCGTTTATATAAATTCTCTAAAGAATTTTCATCATCACTATCTATAGAATCACTTACAACATAAACTTGCCTACCACTTTTTATAAAATCTTCGATTTTAGAAAACAGGCTATTTTCCATTGATAAAAGAACAAGTTCAGTTATAATTTCTCCTCTTCCTTTTGGAAGTTCAGTAATTTGAGATAAATCTAATAATTTTTTCATCTTCAAAAAAAGTGTCCTTGGAATTGGAGTTGCTGTCATTGTTAGGTAATTTGCATCATTACCTTTTTCGTATAAGGCTTGTCTTTGTCTAACTCCAAACCTATGCTGTTCATCCGCAACAATTAGTTTCAAATTTTTAAATTCCACATCATATACAATAAGTGCATGTGTACCAATAACAATGTCTATTTCGCCATTTTTGATTTTATTCTTAAGATCTTGCTTATTTTTTGTTGATGATGTAAGTAAAGAAATTTTTAAGCCAAAGCTTTCAACAAAATTTTTATTTTTCTCATATTGCTGAATTGCCAAGACTTCTGTTGGAACCATCATACAAGTTTGGTATGAATTTATCGAAAAAATAATCATCACTATTAAAGCAATAATAGTCTTACCACTTCCAACATCCCCACACAAAAGCCTATTCATAATTGATTCACTTGTAGAATCTTTTAAAATTTCAATCAAAGACTTATATTGACTTGGTGTCAATTTAAAATCAAGCTTATTTAAAATATCATTTAGATTATATTTTAAATTTAAATCTTGGTAGGAATTTTCTTTTTGCATTACATAGATAAAAATCAATTCCTTTAATAAATCTATAATCTTAATTTGACTTTTAGCACTTTTTAAATTTTCAAGGCTAGTTGGGAAATGAATTTCCTTCAAATTTGAAAATTTATCCGAAAAATTAAAGTCATCAAGAACTTTTTTATCTAATAAAACTTCATTTTCATCAAAAAATTCCAAGGCTTGACCTATAAAATCAGATAAATTTTTATTAGTCAAAGATTTTGTAAGCGGATATATAGGTACAATATTTCCAATTCTATCGTCATCTATATCTGTAAATTCTGGATTATGGCATTCAATTTCATAACCATTTTTTACGATTTTTGTATAAAATTTATATGTTTGTCCGATTTTTAAGGATCTTGGCGAAAATTTGTCGTTAAAAAATACTATTTTTATTCTTTTATCATTTTCACTCGCATAAAGATAAGAGATAGAAAATTTTTTACTATAATTTGTATAAAGCTTTGATTCTATTTTCCATTCAAAATAATGTTTATTTCCATCAAGACCATGGGATAAGTCGTATTTTTTTGACCTATCCTCATATTCCCTAGGATAATAATTATATAAATCTTCTAGCTTATAAATTGATAATTTTTCTAAATATTCTTTTTTCTTTTTGCCTAAACCTTTTAGGTCCAAAAGGTCCATCTATCCTACTCCAAGGTAATAGTGTAATAATATAAAGGTTGTCCACCATAAATCAATTCTACATCGCAATCTTTGAATTTTTTTTGAGCAAATTTTTGAAGTTTTCTGGCTTCTTTATCTTCTATATCTTCTCCATAATATATGGTTATAAGAGATGTGTCCTCATCGACCGCCTTCTCCAAAGTTTCTCTAGCAGTTTTTTCTATTGTTTTTTTGCTTGTAACAATACTATTGTCAACTATGCCAATGTATTCATCTTTTCTAATTTCTACATTATTCACATTTGTATCTCTAACTGCTATAGTAACTTCCAAAACCCTTACATCTTCAATCGCATCGTTGAAATTTTCCATATTTTCATCTAATGATTCATCTTCATCAAATGATAGTAGAGCAGAAAAAGATTCTGGAATTGACCTAGTTTCAACTACTCTACAAGTTTTATCAGACAATTGGCAAGCTTGTTTAGCACTCATAATTATATTTTTATTATTAGGGAAGATAATAATATTTTCGCTATCTACTTTCTCAATTGCCTTAAAAATATCTTCAGTTGAAGGGTTCATAGTTTGCCCACCAGCAATAATCCTATCAACATTTAAACTTTCAAACACTTTATCATAGCCTTCTCCCCTTGAAACAGCTATGAATCCATATTTTTTAGATGGTTTTTTGTTTACTTTTATATCATTCAATACATCTGGATTAGTATTTTCAACATTCATCGTCAAAACTTGTCCATAATTTGAAACTACTTCTAAAAGTTCCTTTATACCATCGCAATCAAATGAAAGTCTCAAAATTCCATTATCAAAATCTTCTGTCAAAGATGTAGAAAGCTCATTTAATTTTTCAAGTAAATCATCTTTTTCATCTTCACTTATGCTTACTGATAGGTCGATATTATAGTCTTTTGATGGCAAATCTTCAATTTCAATTTCTGATAAATCAGTTTCAATATCAATTTCTCCATTTAAAGCTTTTAAAGCTCCTTCAAGCAAAAACATCAATCCTTGTCCACCAGAATCTACAACCTTAGCCTCTTTTAAAACTGGCAATAAATTTGGAGTATCAAGCAAAGCCTTATGACCAGCTGCAATAATTTTATATAAATACTTATCAATATCAATGTTATTTTCAAAAGAGTTATTTGCTTCTTCTGCCATCAATCTTGACACAGTTAAAATTGTTCCCTCAGTAGGTTTCATTACAGCCTTATAAGCAGTCTTATTTGCAACTGTAAAAATATCTCTTATACTTTCAGCATCAATAATATCCTTACCTTTGATAGCTTTAGACATTCCCCTACAAAGTTGTGATAAAATTACACCAGAATTTCCTCTCGCTCCCATCAAAGTTCCTTGGCTTAAAGCCTTAGCAACATCATAACAAGATGAAGTTTCAGTATCCTTTACTCTTTCTACACCAGATTTCATTGTCATAGTCATATTTGTTCCCGTATCCCCATCTGGAACAGGAAAAACATTTAAGCTATCGACAACATCCCTTTTCTCATTAAGTAGTTCAAAAGCTTTAATAATAATGCTTTTGAACTTATTACTATCGATTTTTTTCATATTTCACCTAACTTCTAATTCCTTGAACTAAAATATTTACACTAGATACACCAACATTAAGAGAATGTTCAACATTATATTTCACATTTTCAATTATATTTTGGCATACAACTGCAATTCTTACACCATAATTTAAAAACAATGATATATCTATAGTCACAGTTCCGTCTATATTTCTTAAAACTTTTACACCTCTGTTCATATTATCAATGCCTAAAAGTTTATAAAATCCATCTTTTGTACTTCTGCTAGCAAGACCTACAACACCATAGGATTCCATAACAGAAGCTGCAGCAATATTTGCAATTACTGTTTCTGAAATACTAACTTTACCGTAATTGTTTTTATACTTAATTGCCATAAACTCCTCCATTTTATTTTTTTATATATAATTTATTATACCATAAATAGTAAATATTTATAATTGTACGCTTTTAGCAAAATTAAATTTAAAATTTTTAAAAGTTTTCAATATAATTTTTTTTAAAATTTTTAAAAAAAAATCTTCAAAATTAATTTTACGAACAAAAAAAGGATGAGCAAGCTCATCCCAGAGCGTCGACAAACCCACTAATAAATCAGG
>NZ_KV803715.1:0-615 GCF_001811125.1 Anaerococcus sp. HMSC068A02
TTTGTTCTTTATTTTTACTTTCTGATTTTTATGTCTGTTAGCGTGGGCTTTTACATGGGTTGAGTCTACAAATTGTATTTTTGTGTCTACGAATCCATAATTCATTGCTTGGTCTAGGATATTTTCGAATATTTGATTGAATATGTCTGTATTTTTAAATCTTCTTTCATAGTTTTTTCCGAAACTTGAGAAGTGTGGAACCTTATCGTAGAAGTCAAGTCCTAAGAACCAACGATAGGCTATGTTTACTTCTACTTCTCTTATTGTTTGTCTCATGCTGTTTATGTTGAAAAAGTATTGTAGGATTACAAGTTTTATTAATACTACTGGGTCTATACTTGGTCTACCTGTTGTTTGTGAGTATTTATCTTCTACTAGGTCGTATATGAAGTTGAAATCTATGTGTTTATCTATTTTTCTTAATATGTGATTTTTTGGAACTAGTTGTTCTACTGATACCATTTGGACTTGTTCAGTATTATTATTTTCGTTTTTATGTAGCATAACTTCCTCCATCTTTAGCATATTTATACCCATAGATGGCTTGTTTTAAGCATTTATCGCATGAAAAAAGTAGATGAAGTTGCATTTTTCATCTACTTTGTCTACAGTCTG
>NZ_KV803716.1:0-68107 GCF_001811125.1 Anaerococcus sp. HMSC068A02
CAAATTGTGCTTTACTCATTATTTCCTCCTAATTTTTATTTAATACTTCTTCTTTTACACTTTCAGGTACTTGAGCATAGTGATCAAATTGCATTGCATATGTTGCTCTACCTTGAGTTTTACTTCTTAGATCTGTTGCATATCCAAACATTTCTGAAAGTGGTATGAAAGCATTTAATACATGAATTCCATCTTTTGGATTCATTCCATCAATCTTACCTCTTCTTGATGAAACATCTCCCATTACATCTCCTAGATATTCATCTGGTGTAGTAATTTCAACTTTTTCCATTGGCTCAAGTAAAATCGGTTTAGCTTTTGCTACTGCGTTTTTAAGAGCCATAGATCCTGCTACGTGGAAGGCAACTTCCGATGAGTCTACTTCGTGGTATGAACCATCGAATACTTCAACGTGCATATCAACCATTGGATATCCACCAAGGATACCTTGAGTAGCTGCTTCTCTAACACCTTCTTCAACTGGTTTGATGTATTCTTTTGGAATTGCTCCTCCGACGATTTTGGATTCGAATGTGATTCCTGCTCCTTCTTCGCCTGGCATAATTCTAAGAACAACATCTCCGTATTGACCAGAACCACCGGATTGTCTTACAAACTTACCTTGTGCTTCTGCAGGTTGTGTTATAGATTCTCTGTATGCTACTTGTGGGTTACCAATGTTAGCTTCTACTTTGAATTCACGAAGTAATCTATCAACGATAATTTCAAGGTGTAATTCTCCCATTCCTGAAATTATTGTTTGTCCAGTTTCTTCATCTGTTTTTGTAACGAATGTTGGATCTTCTTCTGCAAGTTTTTGAAGTCCTATAGCCATTTTATCTTGACTTGCTCTTGTTTTTGGTTCAATAGCAACTGAGATAACTGGATCTGGGAATTCCATGTTTTCAAGAATTATTTGGTCATCTTGAAGGCAGAGTGAATCTCCTGTTGTTGTATTTTTAAGTCCAAGAAGAGCTACTATATCTCCACAATAACCTGTTTCGATTTCTTCTTGTTTGTTTGAGTGCATTTGTAGGATTCTTCCTACTCTTTCTTTCTTACCTTTTGTAGCATTGTAGATGTATGAACCTGATTCGATTGTTCCTGAATAGATTCTTGCATAAATTAACTTACCTACATAAGGATCAGTTACTACTTTAAATGCTAAAGCAGAAAGAGGTTCTTTATCTCCAGCTTTTCTTTCAAGAACTTTTTCTTCATCTTTAGGGTCAGTTCCTTGAACTGCTGGTATATCAAGTGGGCTTGGCATGTAATCAACTATGGCATCAAGAAGTGCTTGAACACCTTTGTTTTTATATGCTGATCCACATAGACATGGGAAAATTTTCTTTTCAATTGTTCCCTTTCTTATAGCAGCTTTAATTTCTTCTTCAGAAACCTCTTCACCTTCTAGATATTTCATCATTATTGTGTCGTCAATTTCTGATAATTCTTCTAAAAGATTTGCTCTATATTCTTCAGCTTTTTCTTTTAAATTTTCTGGAATTTCGCCTTTGATTGGGTGAGCTCCTAAGTCTTCTGTTTTATATGTTACAGATTCCATTGTTACTAGGTCAACTACACCTTCAAATTCTTGTTCAGCTCCTATAGGAATTTCTATAGGTACTGCATTTGCTTTTAATTTTTCTTTTATTGTATCTACAGACATGAAAAAGTCAGCGCCTGTAGCATCCATTTTATTTATGAAGCAAAATCTTGGAATGTCATATTTGTCAGCTTGTCTCCAAACTGTTTCAGATTGTGGTTCTACACCACTTTTTGCATCAAAAAGTGCAACAGCACCATCAAGAACTCTTAGAGATCTTTCTACTTCAACTGTAAAGTCAACGTGGCCTGGTGTGTCTATGATGTTTATTCTGTGATCATTCCAGTAACATGTTGTAGCAGCAGAACCAATTGTAATTCCACGTTCTTTTTCTTGATCCATGGAATCCATTACTGCTGTACCATCATGGGTATCACCGATTTTATATATCTTTCCTGTATAAAACAACATTCTTTCTGTTACTGTTGTTTTACCAGCATCGATATGTGCCATGATACCAATATTTCTGGTTGCTTTTAATGAGACATCTCTTGACATTGATCCCCCTAATATCTATAGTGTGCGAAAGCTTTATTAGCTTCTGCAGCTCTGTGCATTTCTTCTTTACGTTTAACGCTGGCACCAGCATTGTTTGATGCATCTAAAATTTCTTTAGATAATCTTTCTACCATAGTTTTTTCTCCACGTGCTCTTGAGAAATTAACTAACCATCTTAAACCTAAAGTTTGTCTTCTTTCTGGTCTAACTTCCATAGGTACTTGGTAGTTAGCTCCACCTATTCTTCTTGCTTTAACTTCAAGTGTTGGCATAATATTTTCTAAAGCTTGGTAGAATACTTCTAATGGATCATTTCCTGAAGTTTCTCCAACTATTTCGAAAGCATCATAAACTATTTTTGTAGCAACGCCTTTTTTACCATCAAGCATAACGTTGTTGATAAGTTTTGTTACAACTCTATCGTTATACTTTGCATCAGGCATTACCTCTCTTTTTGGTATATGTCCTTTTCTTGACACTTTGCTTCCCTCCTTTACCAATTTTAGTAATATCTTTAGTACTCGACCATAAGGCCTTAAAAACGACCTTAAAGCCGTTCGTGTGCACATATACTTTTATTTTAATCTCAGTACATTATGCACTACATCTAAATACTACTAATTATCTTTTTTAGCTCCGTATTTAGATCTACCTTGTTTTCTTCCTTCTACTCCTGCTGTATCAAGAGTACCTCTTATGATATGGTATCTAACACCTGGAAGGTCTTTTACTCTTCCTCCTCTAATTAGTACAACAGAGTGTTCTTGAAGATTGTGTCCGATTCCTGGTATATAAGAAAGAACTTCTGCACCATTAGTAAGTCTTACTCTGGCAATTTTTCTCAAAGCAGAGTTAGGCTTTTTAGGTGTAACTGTTCTTACTGAAGTACAAACTCCACGTTTTTGTGGTGATTGAGATTTAGTTTGTCTTCTTTTAAGTGTATTGAAGTTATAACCTAAAGCTGGTGTATCTGATTTTTCCTTAGTAGTTTTTCTACCTTTTCTAACAAGTTGATTAATTGTAGGCATAATGCACCTCCTTTTTTTCTAAATTTTAATCATCTTAAAAATTGGCCTTACGCCAATCCTTATTAATTTTACACTCTTAGTATATATATGTCAAGTAATTTAAAGGCTTTTAGATATTTAAATTATTTTTGATTTAATTAAATTCTTACAAATTTTTTTATAAATAGTACAATGTAATCAAAAAGAGGAAGATATGGAAAAATTTTATAAAATATTATTGCTAGATCTAGAAAAAAAGAAATATGAAATTGAATATATTGATAAAAAAACTAAAAATTTTTATATGGGAGGATTTGCTCTTTCTTTGTTTTTTTTAAATAAAAACAAAAATTTTAAAAATCCTTGGATGATTTTTACATCTTCAATCATCGAATATAAAAATCCAATTTCTAAATTTATAATTATGGGAAAAAATAATTCGGGTAAAATTTTCTACAAAAATATGGGAGGAAATTTTTCTTATTTTCTTAAATCAAATTCTTATGATGGACTTGTTTTGCTAAATAAGTCTGATTTTCCTGTGGAACTTTATATTGATAAATATAAAATTTTATTTAATGAAAATCCTAATAAAAATCATTCAAACTCTTCTACTTTTAATTATTTAAGGAAAAAATATGGAGATAATTCATCTTCTATTTATATTACAAATTCAACTATAAAAAAAGATAATTTGGCAAGGCTTGTTGAAGATAAATACCGTGGTTGTTCAAAAAATCTTTCAAACCTTTTGTATGAAAAAAATGTTATTTCCATTTCAGTTAAAAAAAATAATTTAAGAAATATAAATTGTCCATCAATTTTTAAAAAAAATCCTAATAGACAATGTGATGGATGTATTTTGGGTTGTTTTGATAAAAAATCTCACGAAAAAGAAAATCTTTTTTCAATTAAAAATTCTTATAGTGAGAATAATTTAGAAAAATTAAATAAAATAAAAAATAGACTTGATGAGTATGGAATTGATATTTATGGCTTATCAAAAAGCATAGAATTTTCATATAAATATTTAAACCATATTTATAAATTCGAAAATTTAAATATCGACCAATTGGATAATATTACAAAAAAAATCGTAAGTGATAAAAAAGATGAAATTTATAGTGATTTGGCTTGTGGTAGAAAATATCTAGAGAAAAAATATAAAATAAAATCTTTATCAGATAAAAAAAGAAAAAATATTCCTAAGGATTATTTAAAAATAATTGATTCGGCAGGAATGTGTTTATTTGCTACAAACCCAAAATATTTATCAAATATTGTAAATACCATAAATGAACTTTCAAATTTAAATTACAGCATTGATGATGTTGAAAATTTAATAAAAGAAATCGGAAAATTAGAAAGCAGCTTAAATTAATTTAAGCTGCTTATTTTTTAATTCTATGTGATAGTCAAAGCTATAATCGTCTAAATTATCATGACTTATTATAATTATCATCCTATCTTCTTTTTCTTTTAGCCACTTATCCAAAAATATATTTGCATCAATCCTTGATTTTTTATCCATTTGAGAAAAGGGTTCATCTAGTAGCAAGGTCTGATTTGCTTTTAACATAGTCCTTAAAAAAACTACTTTTTCCTTTTCCCCTCCTGATAAGCTGTCTATATTTTGGTCTAATAAATTTTCTATTGCAAAAAATTCCAAGTCTTTTTTTATATTTTCAATATTTTTTCCTATTATTTTAAAATTATCTCTTGGAGTTTTTTTGAAAATAAAGGGATTTTGAGCTTGATAAACTATATTTTTATCATTTTCAATACTTCCTTTTACAAAGGTATTTATTCCAATAAAAGACTTTAATAATGTCGATTTGCCCGCTCCATTTTCTCCAGTTAAAATATATTTTTTTCCATCATAGAAAGTGAAATCTTCTATGTGAAATAATAATTTTTCATAAATTTCAGCTTGTACGTTTTTTATTTTTATCATCATTTCTCCTAGAAAAAATCATTGCAAAAATAGAAATTCCAAAGGAAATTAGCATAAGAATAATTCCAAGTTTTATACTCATAGAATAGTTTCCCTTATTATTTTCAAGAACTATTGCGGATGTCAAAACCCTAGTTTTATATCTTATATTTCCTCCTACAATCATTACAGCTCCTACTTCTGATATAGCTCTACCAAATCCTGTTATAAGCGCCGAAGAAAGCGAATAGGTGCTTTCTTTTAGCAACTGCCTATACATTTTGAATTTTGAAATTCCAAGTCCTAAGCAAGTTTCTACAAATGAATTTCTAATTTCTTCTACTGCTGGATATATATTTGCACAAATTATTGGTGTTACTATGAGAATTTGGGCAATTATTATAACTTTTTGCGTATAAAGCCAAGAAAGTTTTCCAAATATTCCATTTTTTGAAAATAAAATATATACAAAAACTCCTGCTATTACTGGTGGCAAGGATGTGAAAGCATTGATAAGAATTTTAAAAATTTTTATAAATTTATTTTCATTTAATCCAAGGTAAAATGCCAAAAAAATTGCAAAAATTCCAGATATTATTGTTGAAATTATACAAATTTTTAAGGTCAATAAAACTATGGAATAAATTTCATTCATCCTATTCTCCTAAAAAGAAAAGTTGTTGACCATATTCCTCTTTTCCGTATTCGCTAATTAATTTTGAAGCCTTATCTGATAGCATCCAATCTTGGAATTTCTTAGCTACATTTGGGTTTGTTCCTTTTACTTTGTCAGGATTTACTATAATGATTGAATAAACATTTTTAAGAGCATCTGATTGGTCAACTAAAACTTCCAAATCCAAATCATTTTCCATGGTTAAAAATGTTGATAAATCTGTTAAAGTATAGGCATTATTTTCTGATGCAAATGTTAAAGTTGCTCCCATTCCATCCCCTAATGAATTGTAATTATCTTTTTTTGATAATTCGTCAACATCAACGCCTGCTTTTTCCCAAATTTTTAATTCTTTGTTGTGAGTTCCTGATTCATCTCCTCTTGATACAAATTTTTCGCCCTTTTCATTTATTAATTTGAAGGCTTCTTCTGCATCTTTTCCTTTGATTCCTGCTGGATCATCTTTTGGTCCAACTATTACAAAGAAATTGTGCATGAAAGATTTTCTTTCAAGTCCATATCCTTCTTCGATAAATTTTTCTTCTGCATCTTTTGAGTGAACCAAAATTACATCAGCATTTCCTGCCTTTGCATCTTCGATTGCAGCTCCTGTTCCTTTTGAAACAATTTCCATGTCAAGTCCTGTGTCTTTTTTGAAATCATCTCTCAAATAATCCATTAGTCCTGAATCATTGACTGAAGTTGTTGTTGTAAGCTTTACAATTTTTTCTTCGCTTGTATTTTCGTTTGAGCTTTCCACAATTTCATTGCTTGTAGAATTTACATTGGAATCTGTTTTTATTTCTTCCGTATTTTTTCCACATCCTGTTAGTCCAAATAACAAAGCAAGTGCCAACAAATTTAGTTTTTTAATTTTCATTTTTTCCTCCTATAAAATATTTCCACTTTCCTTAGTATTATACCCACCTAAGTCTTTCATTTTATTTTTAAATTCATCTGATTTTAAAACTTCGATTAAGTCCTTGATAGATTCAAGTTTTAAATTTTCTTTTTTTATTATAAATTGATATTCTTCATCTTTTAGGTAAATAAAATCTATATCCATTTTTATAGCTGCCGATTCAACTCCAATTGAAAAATCACAATCTCCATTTTTTACTGCAAGGGCAGCTGACAAATGTGTAGTCACCTCATTGTCATAGCCATCTATTGTTTCTGGATCAATATTTTTCTTTTTTAACAAATAATCAAACAACAAACGAGTTCCTGCTCCTCTTTGTCTGTTGACCATTTTTTTATCAAGAAGATCTTCTATGGTTTTGATTTTTAATGGATTATTTTTTTGAACAAAAATCCCCTGCCTACGTCCAACCACATTTATTTTTGAAACTTCTTCTTTTTCAAAAAATAAATCAATTGCCTCGTTGTTATAAGTTCCATTTTGATCTAGCAAATGAGAAGGAGCAAGCAAACAATCGCCTTGGCTTAGGGCCTTGAGTCCCGCCAAAGAGCCAACATGTGATGAGGAAATTCTTGTAAGTTTATTATCTTTTGCAAACAAATCATTTAAAATATCTAAAACTATATCATGAGATCCAATCGAAACCATCCTGTTTTCAAAAACTTTTTTTGGAATTGGTCTATGAAGGGTGACTCCTACCAAATCTCCCCTATTATAGCCTTCGATATTTCTATCAATAATTAAATAACCGTCTGATTCTGATAGGGAAAACAAAGAGCCTGCCTTTCTATCAAGAGGAGTTACAATAATTTCTCCATCAACCAAACCAATTTTTACCCTTATGTATTCCCTGTTTTTTAGAGAGGAAATTACAGGCTTGGTAAGTTTTGCCTTAATTTTAATTTTATCATCAGAAATAATTCTCATTTTTTTAAGAAGAGTAGGAAGAACAATTTTATCAAAAACTATGTGGGTTGAAACTGGATAACCTGGAAGTCCTACAAAAGGAGTTTGGGAAATTTTTCCAAGAATTGCTGGTTTTCCTGGTTTTATTGAAAGTCCATGGACAAAAACTTCTCCTATTTCTTCCACAATTTCTCTTGTATAATCCTTGCTTCCCGCTGAAGTTCCTGCAATTAAGGTTACAAAATCACATTCTTTTTGAGCTTTTTCAAGAGCTTTTTTAATTTGTGCTTTTTCATCTTTTACAATAGGATAAATTTTTGTTTCAAATCCACACTCTTTTGCCATAGAATCTAGCATGGAAGAATTTGATTCGATAATTTTTCCCTTGACCAAGTCTTTTTTGCTATCAATTATTTCATTTCCAGATGGAATAATTCCAATAATTGGTTTTTTTAAAACTTCGACTTCATTTATTCCTGCAGAAATTAAAACTGAAAGATCAACTGACCTAAATTTGTGGTAAGATTCAAAAATCAAATCTTTTTCGATTACATCTTCTCCTTGAATTCTTATATTTTCCCAAGCATTTACAGGTTTTAAAATTACAATTCCATCTTCTTGAATTTCCACATCTTCTATCATTATTACTGCATCATAGGGTTTTATTAAGGCTGAGCCCGTATTGCAATAAATAAAATCTTCATTTTTTAAAAACAAGGGCTTATTTTCTCTTGCAAGTTTTGTCATCTCACTTTTTACCATAACCCCATCCATGGCTGATGAATGGTAGGCTGGAGATGAATATTTTGCAAAAATTGCATTTTTTGAAACTCTTCCAAAGGCATCCTTGGAATCTATAATTTCACATTTTTCATCTGCAAAAAATTCCCCAATATTTTCGTGGAAAATCTCTATTGCCTCTTCTAATTCTTTTGTATCTAAATAAATATTTCTCATCTAATAAGATTCACCCACACTTTTTCATTTTCTTTTATTCCTTCAACATACTCATCAATTACAATATAGCCCTCGGCCTTTTTTAGCAGGGAAATATTGTTGGAAAATCCAAAAATCGGACTTGCCACAAGCTCATCTCCTTCATTTTTAATTTCCACAAGACAAATCATGGTTTTTGCTGAAGTATTTGCAATATTTCTTTCGATTTTGCATTTTATTTTTAAATTTTCTTCAATTTTAAAATATTTTTCATAGGCTTTTTGAAAAACCGTCCTAAAAACTGCATAAGCACTAATGGGATTTCCAGGAAGTCCCAAAATCATAGTCTTATTGTTTTGGCTTAAACTTGTCGGCTTTCCAGGTTTTATGGAAATTCCGTGATAAATCATTCCAGGATTTAACTTTTTTGAAATCTCTGGAACAAAATCCTTGTTTCCCTTTGATGATGATCCAGAAATTATTATCAAGTCCAAATCTTCTTCAAGCTCTTTTTTTATAAGGTCTTTATCATCTTCCAAGTGTTTCATAGAAAGAACATCAATTCCCATCTTTTTAAGCAATGAATAAAGCATATAAGAATTAATATCCCTTGATTTTCCTGGGACTAGTTTTGCATTTACCGGAATAATTTCATCTCCAGTTGATAAAATTTTACATTTTAATTTGTCATAAACTTCAATTTTTTCATAGCCCAAGCTTGCAGCCATGGCTATTGTTTCAGGATCTATGATTTTTCCTTCTTTTTCGTAAATATCTCCAACTTTTGAATCATCGCTAATATCTATAATATTTTCCATAAAAACCACAGGCTTACTGATTGAAATTAATTTTTTTGACAAAATTTCTGTAAATTCTATGGGTAAAACTGCATCTGCTCCTTCTGGAACCATGCCGCCAGTATAAATTTTTGATGCCTCGCCTCTTTTTAATTTTTTTTGGGGAATATGGCCCATTTGAATTTCTTCAACAACTTTTAACATTGAAGGAATAGAATCAGTCGCACCTAGGCTATCCTTATAATTTATGGCGTAGCCGTCCATGGTACTTTTTCTAAAACATGGCAGATTATCTTTTGAAATCAAATCTGTCGCCAAAATATATCCCAAAGAATCGCAAGTTTTTATTTGAATTTTTTTCTTATATCCAATTTTTTCCATCAAAGAAACCTGTAAATCAATTGCTTCATCAATTTTTACAACATCTAATAAATCCATAACTTCCTCATTTTATTGAAAGATTTTCATTTTTTTTATAAAGATTAAACCTTTCGCCTCTTGCAAAACCTATTAAATTTATATTTTTCTCCATTGCCAAATCAATTGCAAAACTTGTTGGGCATGACTGGGAAATAAGAAGGCTAAAGCCAATATTTAAAATTTTTTCCATAATAACTTCACTTATCCTACAAGATGTAAAAATAAATTTATCAGATAGGTCGATTTCATTTTTTAAAATATAGCCAATTAATTTATCAACAGCATTGCTTCTTGAAACATCTTCCTCAAACTTTACAATTTGGTAATTTTTTACAAGGGCACAAGAATGAGCTCCACCGGTTCTTTTAAAAATCTCAGACTCATTTTGAAATCTTTTGAAAAAATCAAATAGTTTTTCCCTATCAATTGTTTGATTTTTAATTTCCCTATTCTTTTTTTTAGATTTTTCTTTCTTTAAATCAACATAGGCTTTGTTCTCTTCTATTTTTAAATTTTTAATATCACTTATTGAATTTATAAGATTTTCGCTATAAAGATGACCTATGACAAGATTTTCTATTTCAACCGGAGTGCATGTTAGTCTTGCAAATTTTTCCCCATTTACATAAATTTCTATAGGATATTCAACAATGACCTCATCCATCAAGTTTAGGTCCTTGCCCTTTCCAATTTTTTCAATTTGGTATTTTTTAACTGAATTCATTTTTACTCTCTTCTATAAATTTTTTCCAATCATCAGGATAATTTAAATTTCTAAAAATTTTCTCCACATTTTTAATTTCTTTTATCTCTTCTTTTTTTATCACAGCGGGAGAAATTTCTCTCAAAAATCCATTCAAACTGCGTCCGCCCTTTTTTATATATTTTTCCAAATCTTTTGCCAATTCTTTTTTGTAAAGGGCAAAAAATGGCTCATAATATTTTTCATTTTTGTAGGCCAAAATTTTTTCATAGGATTTTTCTTTCAAAAAATCAATGTAAGCCTGATTAAAATATGGCATATCGCAGGCAATCAAGAAATTATCCTCATTTTTTGCATAAATAAGGCCACTATACAATCCTGCACAGGGGCCAATATTTTTTATTATATCTTCTTTAATTAGTATATCATTTTTATAATTTTTATACCTATTTTCAAAAAAGTTTTTTTCATTTGACAAAATTATGATTTGATCAAAATTTTTTGCCAAGTTTTCTATAATGGTGTCAATCAAATAGACACCATTATAGGATAACTTTTGTTTATCAACTCCCATCCTTGTACTTTTTCCGCCGCAAAGAAGGAGAGCCGTCATTTTTTTATTTCCCATCAGCCACCCCAGCTAATGTTCATGTATTGGTCCATCAATTTATCATATTCTTTCTTAAAAATATTTGCATGTTCATTTTCCCAATTAGAAAAATTCTCCAAAATTTCTTTTAATTCTCCATCATCAACTTTTTTTGCCATAGATTTATAATAATCTCTAAAATCTTCTTCAATAAGATATGCCATTCTTAAAACATTCATATCAGGAATCATGGATTGCTCCAAATTTTGGTCCAAATTTTCGCTTTCTTTTCTTTGGTCAAAAAATTCTTCCCCATTATCCTTTGGCAAAGTCAAATCTTTTTCTTCTACATCTTCTCCCTTGTATTTGGAAAGAAGATTTTTTAGATACTCATAATGACCCCACTCAATTTTTGATAATTTTTTAAAAACTGCTTGAGTTTGTAGATTTTGACTTTTTTCTGCATTATCTTTATAAAAATTATGCCCATAAAGTTCCATTTCCATGGCAAGGCTAATTATTTTTATTGGATCATACATAAGAGCCCCTTTCTATTTTTTCAATCATAACACTTGCAACTTTAAGCTCAGGAATTTTTGCAATTGGATCTAAAGTTGGATTTGTAAGCCTATTTGCTGGTCCATCAACATAATGGAAAGGCATAAATACAACTCCTGGATTTATTTTTTCCGTTACTTTCGCATAAGATTCTACACTTCCACGTCTTGATGAAACTTTGATTTTTTCACCGTTTTTTATATTGTAAATTTTTGCAGTTTGTGGAGAAATTTCTATATAAGATTTTCCTGCAATCTCACTTAATCCTTCAATTTTTCCTGTCATAGTTCTTGTGTGATATTGGTAAAGCATTCTTCCAGTTGTAAGAATCAACGGATATTTTTCATCTGGCAATTCCTTGCTTTCTTCATAATCTATTGGTACAAAAAGTCCCTTGCCCCTTGCCATTGTATTTTTGTGTAAATATTTTGTTCCAGGGTGGTCTTTGTTTGTGCAAGGCCATTGAAGAGATTCTTTTTTAAGCCTTTTGTAAGAAATTCCACCGTATGAAGGAGTACAAGCAGCAATTTCATCCATAATTTCACTAGGATTTTCATAATATTCTTCATATCCTAAAAGAGTAGAAATTTCCATCAAAATTTGCCAGTCAGCTTTGGAATCTCCAATAGGATCAATTGCCTTATTGATTCTTTGAATTCTTCTTTCTGTATTTGTAAAAGTTCCGTCTTTTTCTGCAAATGATGCTGCTGGTAAAACTACATCAGCAAATTCTGCAGTTTCAGATAAGAAAATATCTTGAACAAGTAGAAAATCTAATTTTTTCAAAGCTTCTTTGATATGATTTTGGTCAGGATCTGAAATCATAGGATTTTCTCCCATTATATATAAAAATGAAAGCTCTCCTTTGTCTGCCGCATCCATCATCTCTGTAATTGTCAAACCTTTTTTATCTGGAAGATCTCTTTTCCAAAACTCTCCCATTTTCTCTCTTACAGGGTCAATAAATACTTTTTGATATCCTGTATAATCTGTAGGAAGTGCTCCCATATCGCAAGCACCTTGAACATTATTTTGTCCTCTCAAAGGATTTATTCCTGTAGATTCAAATCCAACATTTCCTGTAAGCATTTGTAAGTTTGAAGTTGATCTTACTCCGTTTGTTCCTGATGAATGTTGGGTAATTCCCATTGAATAATACAAAGCTCCCTTTTCTGCTTTTGCATACATTCTTGCAGCTTTTATCAAATCTTCTTTGTTTATGTGGCAAATTTTTGCAACCAGGTCTGGCGTATATTTTTCTACAGTTTTTCTAAATTCTTCAAAACCTTCGCATCTTTCATTTATATAATCCATATCGTGAAGATTTTCTTTTAAAATTATATGCATTAGGCCATTTAAAACTGCAATATTTGTTCCAGGTTTTATTTGTAAATAAATATCTGCATAATCTGCAAGTTCAATTTCCCTAGGATCTATAACTATAAGTTTAGCGCCTTCTTTTACTCTTTTTTTGATTTTTGTTCCAATAACCGGATGGTTTTCTGTTGTATTTGTTCCAATTATTATAAAGGCATCGGTTCCTTCAATTTCTGAAATACTGTTGGTCATCGCCCCACTTCCAAGGGTATTGGCAAGACCTGCCACGGTTGAGGCGTGGCAAAGACGAGCACAGTGATCGACATTATTTGTTTTAAAAACTGTTCTTACAAATTTTTGGAAAAGATAGTTTTCCTCGTTTGTACATCTTGCTGAAGAAAATCCACCAAATCCATCTGGACCTTTTTTCTCCATTGTTTCATTATATTTTTCTTTTATTAATCTGTAGGCTTCTTGCCAAGATGCTTCAACTAATTTTCCATTTTTTCTAATTAGAGGTTTTGTAAGTCTATCCGGATGGTTTACAAATTTGTGGGCAAATTTTCCCTTTACACACAAAAGCCCATCATTTGGAATTGTATTTATAGGTTCAACCTCAACTATCCTATTTCCTTTTATAAGTAAATTTATTTGGCAACCTACCCCACAATATGAGCAAGTTGTTTGAACTTTTCTTACTTCCCAATATCTAAACTTATCTTCTTCGTATTTTTTCTTAGGATTTAAGGCTCCAACCGGACAAGCTGAAACACAGTTTCCACAAGAAACACAATCTGAAAAACCAAGTCCCTTGTCCATAGGAGTTCCAATATATGTATCAAATCCCCTATCAACAAAACTTATGGCTTGACTATTTTGAAGATTATTGCACACACTTACACAAATCCCACATTTTATACACTTATTAGGATCGTAAGAATAAAATTTATTTGAAAAATCAATTGGTAAATCTTTTATCTGTCTTTTAAAAGATCCCTCACTTATTCCATACTCATAGCAATAATTTTGTAATTTACATTTTCCAGACTTATCACAAGATAAGCAATCATTTGGATGGTTTGAAAATAATAAATCCAAAATTTCTCTTCTCATTTTCATTATTTTTTCACTGTGAGTATAAATTTTCATCCCATCTTTTAATTTTTGTGAACAAGCCGTAACTGGAGTTTTGTATCCTTCGATTTCAACTATACAAAGTCTACAAGCTCCGTTTGGCAAAAGTCTTTCATCCTTACAAAGGGTTGGAATTTCTATGCCAATTTCCTTACAAAATTCAAGAATAGTCTTAGGAGTATCAAGATTATATTCAAAATCATTAATTATGACTTTCATATTATTCTCCTTTATCTTCTATTTTTTCAATTTTTTTATAAACATTATTTAAACCTGTGACAGTCATCCAATTAGTTTCTTTAAACTCTCCAGCCCCTTTCATGTAAGGTTTATCTGGATTATCCAAAAACATCAACTCTGTCATCATTCTTCCCTTTAAGCAAAGAGGTCTTCCAGAACCAGGTTTTTTTGCAGTAACCGCAATATTTTTGCCATCTTTTGAATGTAGATTAAAATCACATCCATAATCACAAACCTTACACTTAACTTCTTTGGTTTCTCCTTCAAAATTTCTAATTTTTCCCATAAGCCTTCTATCAACTAAGGCTCCAACTGGACAAATTGAAACGCACCTGTTGCATGAAACACAATAGGAATGAGCAAAATCTTCTCCCAAATCGCAAGCTATATAAGAGTCATATCCCCTGTCGGCAAAAGATAAAATTGCCCTTTCTTCTACTTGCCTACAAATTTGTACGCATTTTCCACAAAGAATACATTTTGAATTGTCTTTATAAATATAAGGGCTTGATAAATCATATTTTTCTTCTCTTTTTGCCCCATCATGGTCCCTGAATTTTACATCATATTCATAGGCATATTTTTGTAAAAGACAAGTTCCAGCTTTTTGGCAAGTTAGGCAATCATTTGGATGAGAATCTAGTAAAAGTTGCAAAATATTTCTTCTTTTTTCTCTTAATTCTTCTGTTTGAGTTTTTACTTCCATTCCATCACTTGCCCTTGCTGAACAAGATGTTTCAATTTTACTTCTACCGTTTTTTGTAATTTCAACTATACAAAGTCTACATCCACCAAAGGCATCAAGACTTGGATCATAGCAAATTGCAGGAATTTCTATCCCATTTTCCCTTGCTATATCCAAAACAAACCTATCTTTTTGAGTTTTTATTTCTTTTCCATCAATTTTTATTGTAATATCTGTCATAAGATCATCCCTTTACTACAGCTTTTGGTTTTATTGGACAAACATTATAGCAAGTTCCACACTTAATACATTTTTCTTGATCAATTATGTATTTTTCTTTAGCTTTTCCACTAATACAACCAACAGGACAATTTCTCTTACAAGTTCCACATCCTATACAATTATCTTCGATTTTATAAGATAATAATGCATTACAAGATCCAGCTGGACAGTGTTTATTTTCAATATGGTCTATGTATTCGTCTTTATAATATTTTAAGGTAGAAATTACTGGAAAGGCTGCTGATTTTCCCAAACCACAAAGAGAAGCCTCTGTTACCAATTCGCTTAACTCTTCAAGCCTATCAATATCTTCCATTTTTCCCTTTCCTGCTACAATTCTTTCAAGAATTTCCAAAATTCTCTTTGTACCTTCCCTACAAGGAACGCATTTTCCACAGGATTCATCACAAGTAAAGTCGAGGAAAAATCTTGCTATGTCAACCATACAAGTATTTTCATCCATAACTACCATTCCACCTGAACCCATAATAGAATTTAATTCTTTTAGGGTTTCATAATCTACAGATGAATCCAAATATTTTGCAGGAATACATCCACCAGATGGTCCACCTGTTTGAACAGCTTTTAATTCTTTGTCGCCTTCAATTCCTCCGCCCAAATCATAAATAATTTCTCTTAAAGTTGTTCCCATAGGAACTTCGATCAATCCACTGTTTTTTACATCTCCAACCAAGGAGAAAACTTTGGTTCCAGGAGATTTTTCCGTACCAATGCTTCTGTACCAATCAGCACCATTTATAATAATTTGAGCAACATTTGCCAAAGTTTCTACATTATTTATAACTGTAGGTTTTTGCCACAAGCCCCTAAAAGCTGTACGGTGGATTTTAACTCTTGGCATCCCTCTTTTGCCTTCAATTGATTCCATCAAAGCTGTAGATTCTCCACAAACAAAAGCACCTGAACCTAGCCTTAATTCAATTGTAAAATTAAAACCAGAATCCATTATATTTTTTCCTAGAAAACCTTTTTCTTCAGCATCTTTTATAGCATATTTTAAACTTTCAACAGCCTTTGGATACTCAGCCCTTACATAAATAAATCCTTCATCACTTCCAATTGCATAACCTGCAATAGCCATTGCCTCAAGAACTGAATGTGGGTCATTTTCAAGAATTGACCTATCCATATAAGCACCTGGGTCTCCCTCATCGGCGTTACAAATTATATATTTTTTATCCACATCATAATCAAATGCAGTTTGCCATTTTTTCCCAGTAGGAAAACCAGCTCCTCCTCTTCCACGAAGCATTGAATTTGAAATAGTTTCAATAATTTCTTTCCTATCCATTTTTGATAGGGCCTTATGTAGGGCAAAATATCCGCCCCTTGCTATGTACTCATCGATATTTCTTGGATTAATAACCCCACAATTTCTAAGGGCAATTTTCACCTGAATATCATCAGTTTTTTCAAGTTTTTCCGGGTGAGAAACTTGTGTATTTTCTTTTATTTTTTCAAGATATTCCAAATTTAACATAATTCACCTACTTATTTTCTTCCAAAACTTTAGAAACATCATCTTTTGTAAAATGTTCTACTTGCTCACCATTTATTTCAACTACAGGTGCTGCTCCACAATTTCCAAGACACCTTGTCTCTGAAATAGAAAATTTTCCATCAGGAGTGGTCTCGCCTTTTTTTATACCAAGTCTTTGTTCAAATTCATTTAAAATGTCAGCAGCCCCTTTTACATAACAAGCTGTTCCAAGACAAATATGTATATCAGTTTTTCCCTTTGGTATAAAAGTAAATTGTGAATAAAAAGTTGCAACCCCATAAACTTCTGCTAGGGGAATATTTAATTTATTTGAAATAAGTTCCATCATTTCATCTGGAAGATAGCCAAAAATACTCTGTGCCTCTTGTAAAATTGGCATTAAAGGTCCTTTTCTATCCTTGTTTTTTTCTATAAATCTTTTAAATTCATTAATTTTTTCTCTATTTTCTTCTTTGTCAAAAACAAAATTTCCTTTTATAGTTTTCATATTTAATCCTCTTTTTTTCTCAATGATAACCAATAAGCTAAACCTACAAAAATTCCTCCACCAATAATATTTCCTAAAGTTACTGGGAGTAAATTATGGATGAAAAATCCTGACCAAGTAAGTGCGCTAAGTCCATCCCCCAGTCCGCTTGCAGCCGCATAAGCTGGAATAGATTTTGCAAAAATTCCTGCTGGAATATAGTACATATTTGCAATACTATGCTCAAAACCAGAAAGAACAAACAACATTACTGGGAAAAATGCACAAAGCATCTTGCCAACTTGACTATCAGATCCAAAAGACATCCAAACAGCCAAACAAACTAGCCAGTTACAAAAAATACCAAGGATAAAAGCCTCAGAAAATCCAAGATTTACCTTAGAATTTGCAATTAAAATTGTTCTTGCCCCAAGCATAGAATCGCATGCATTCCATTGACCTGATTTTAACATTAAAAATGCCACAAAAACCGATCCAATAAAATTACCCAAATAAACAATGCACCAAGCTCTTAAAAGCTCTTTAATATTGATTTTTTTGTCATATACAGAAATAAGCATCAAATTATTTCCAGTAAAAAGCTCAGCTCCTGCGATAAGAACAAAAATTAAACCTGGAGTAAAACACAAACCTTGTACTAATTTGCCAAGTCCCAAAGTATCTTTATTTGCTAACAAATTAAAAGATGCAAAACTTGATCCTGCTGCTGCAAAAGCAATAAAAGCTCCTGCCAAAAATGAAAGGATAAAAAGTCTTTTTGTGTTTGCTTTAGCTTTTTTTACATAAGCATTACTGACCTTGTCCAAAATCTCATCTGGTCCTAAAATATTTGCCATAGCTTCTCCTTTTTATTTAAAATCATATAGACATATTTTTATATATTAAAACTATACTTAATTAAATTTTAAATCTTTTTAATACTTATGTCAATCGATTTCACTAAATGTTTATATATGTTTTAATTTTAACAATTAATTTGTATTTATAACCAAGAAATCTTTTTCCTAAATCGGTATTTTTTACGAAGTGAATTTTAAACTATCAGCCAATCTTATGATTTTACTTTATAAATATCGATTTTAATCTACCAAAATGAAAAAGAGGCAAGACAAACTTACCTCTTAATTTATTATTTTCTTATTTATTTTTAACTTATTATATAGTTTTACATACTTAATTTTTCTTTTTATTTAGCTTCTTTAACTTTATTAATTTCTTCAGTTTTATCTTCAGCTGGAGTTTCAACTGGAGCTTCTTCTACAACAGTTTCTTCAACCTTTTCAGGTTCTTCTTTAACTTCTTCAGCTGGTTTAGCTTCTTCTACTACAGGTTCAGCTGGAGTAGATGGTTGTTCTTCTTTATTAGACTCTTCTTTAGGTTCTGTAGGTGTTTCTACAGGTTTTTCTGGCTCTGGAGTAGGATTTTCTTCCTCTGGGAAGTCTGGAGTGTCTTTGGTATGTTCTTTCTGGTCTCTATCAAAGATAGGTTGGCTTTCCTTAGAAACTGAGTACAAGGAATAATAGGTATAATTACCATTATCATATGCCCCAATATACCAATCTTGACCATAACCTTTTTCACTATCATAAGTCATTTGAAGTTTATGTTGAGGTGAATTCTTTAAACCCTCAATTACAGTACTTCCGTCATCTCCTGCCATTCTTCTAGCTACAACTTCATTATACTCACAGTAATGACCAAATGTATCATTATCTCCCATCATTTTAGCGTATGTTTGGTCGTAATGAATATTAGTTGTTAAGCCTAAAGATGCTCTGAAAGCTATTAAGTCTTGAGCTACTTGCATTGCTGCTTCTTTTTGCCATCCTAATTCTCTTTCTCTCTCCACATATGTTCCAATAAGTTTAGTTCCATTAACTGGTGCTACAACTTTCTTATTAGTTTCTTTCCAGTCTGAATACTTAACTGTACCATCTGAGTAAACTGTTTTTGTTCTAGAGTAAGTATAGGTTGTGTAACCTTTAGTACCCTCTTCTATTATCTTTGTTTCGCCTTTTGGCATTTGTTGGTTTTCAAATTCATCATAAGAGAAATCTACAAAGTCTTTATTTTCTGTTTTTGATTCTTCTTCAGTACTTACAACAGTAACTTCAGGTTTTTCTGGCTTATCAGGTTTATCTGGTGTTACTGGTTTGTCTTCTTTAGTACCAACCACTTTTATACCACTTACTGGGTTTACAACTTGTTTATTTTCAATAGTCCAATCTGAATACTTAATTGTACCATCTGAATAAGTATCTTTATTTCTTTTCATTGTATAGACTGTGTAACCTCTTACACCTTCTTTTTCAATTCTTTCTTCGCCTTTGGTAAGAGTATTATCCTCTTTTATGATATACATAAAACCCTTATAATCTCTTTTTTCAGATTTACTTTCAACTTCAGACTTAACCAATTTAACTTCTGGTTTTTCTGGTTTATCTGGAGTTACTGGTTTATCAGGTTTAGCTGGTTTTTCTGGCTCTACAGGTTTCTCAATACCCCCTTGAGATGGGTTACTTGGATTTACTGGCTTGCTAGGTTTATTAGGTGTTACTGGTTTGCTTGGATTAGCTGGTTTTGATGGTTTATAATAATTATTTCCACTATTACCAGTTTTTTTAGTATTTACAATACCTGAAATTGTTCCATTATTAGTAGAATTCGCTCTTGCCACTTTCTTATTTTCATTTACTATAGAATTTACAGTCTTATTATCTTTGTTTTCATCTTCTTTAGTTTTTTTATTATCTTCTTTTTCTTCTTTCTTATTCTCATTTTTCTTGTCATTTGATTTAACATTACTATCATCAACCGAATTGTAATCCAAATTACTACTTAATTTATCAGATACTACGCTAGGCTTATTATCTATTTTTTTATCCTTAGTCTTATCTGTTCCATCAAGAAAACTACATCTTGAAAATAAGCCAATACTTAGTAAAACTGCTGCTGGAATTATTATTTTTTTCTTGTTTTCTTTTTTCATAAAATTCTCCTTATTATAATTTTATAAATTAATTTCTTACCACTACACCAAAATCCATTGTTGAAATTGAAAAGTTTTTATAAATAAATTTTAAGTAGATATTTACTTTTCATCCACAAAACATTATGCAATAATTTGTTTATTATATTATAATGTATAAATATATATATATATATATGCTTTCATTTCTATTGTTTATATTTTAAATCTTTTTAATATACTTGTCAATATCTTTCTTAAAATATTTACTATATGCTTTATCCTAGAATATTAATTTAAAATTTTTGCATAAAATAAATTATTCTTAATATTTTTATAAGAAATAAAAGCGGCTGTTGCAAAATAATTTATTCATATTTTGCAATAGCCACTTAAAATTTAATTTGTCTATTAATAACAAATCCCCTATAATGAATTTATTGGAAAGGAGAATTTTATGAATTCTAAAGAAAATTACAGACAATATATTCATGCTCTTCCTTGTGCTGCAAGTTTAGTTTTGCTTATTCAATATTTGACTTTTTTTTATATTTATAAAAACAGCCAACAAGAATCTCTGACAAGATCCTTAATTTATTCCCTAGGATTTTTGATTTTTTCTCTATTTCTTTCAAAAGTCCAAAAAGTTGATTTTAATTTTAAGGATATAAAATACAGAAAACTTACTATAATCTTATTAGTGGTATTTGTAATTTTAAATTTAATAAACACAATATAAAAGAGCCAGCAAATGCCGGCTCTTGTTTTTTTTATTCATTTAATGCTTCTTTTTCTCTATTTTCTACTTCTTCTATATTCATTTGGATTTGTGCATCTTCAAGGTCTTTATTTTCATAGTTAATATCAAAGTCATTGTATACTTTCATTCCTGTACCTGCTGGTATTAATTTTCCTATGATTATATTTTCTTTTAGTCCTTTTAGATCATCAACTTTTCCTTTTATTGATGCATCTGTTAAAACTCTTGTTGTTTCTTGGAAAGATGCTGCTGATAGCCAAGATTCTGTAGCAAGTGATGCTTTTGTAATTCCTAGAAGTTGTTGAGAATATTTACATGGCTTTTTGCCTTCTTCTTCCATTTGTTCATTTGCAATTCTTACTTCTCTAATTTCTTGCAATGAACCTGGTAAAAATTCTGTATCTCCAGCATCTTCTATTTTTACTTTTTTAAGCATTTGCTTTGTAATAACTTCTATATGTCTATCGTCAATTTCTACACCTTGAAGTCTGTAAACTTTTTGAACTTCTTTTGTGATGTAATCTTGAACTCCAACTTTTCCTAGAACTTTTAATACATCGTGTGGATCAAGGGAACCTTCTGTAAGTTGTTGTCCTTTTTCAACCACATCTCCTTCTGAAACTAAAAGTCTTGCACCAAATGGTATATTATATTTTTTAGAATATCCATCTTCAGATAAAATTTCAACGTCAGTTTTCTTTTCATTTTGAATTAATGAAACTGTACCAGAGTTTTCTGCAATAAAGGCAAGTCCTTTTGGTTTTCTTGCTTCAAACAACTCTTCAACCCTTGGAAGACCTTGAGTAATTCCTACTCCTGCAATTCCTCCTGAGTGGAAGGTTCTCATTGTAAGCTGAGTACCTGGCTCTCCGATTGATTGAGCCGCAATAATTCCTACAGCCTCTCCAATATTTACTTTCTTGCCTGTAGCAAGGTTTCTACCATAACATTTTTCACAAACGCCATGTTTAGATTTACATTCTAGAACTGAACGAAGTTTAACTTCTTTAATTCCATTTGCTACAATATTGTCGGCCTTATCTTCATCAATAATTTGATTTTTACCAACTATAAGTTCCCCATCATTATCATAAATATCTTCAAATGATGTACGTCCTACAATTCTTGTAAATAAATTTTCGATTAATTCGTTGCCATCTTTAAATTCACGAGCAACTACAAATCCATCTGTACCACAATCATCTTCAGTTACGATAACATCTTGAGAAATATCTACCATTCTTCTTGTCAAATATCCTGAATCGGCAGTTCTTAAAGCTGTATCTGTAAGTCCTTTACGAGAACCGTGTGTTGAAATAAAGTATTCTTGTACTGAAAGCCCTTCACGGAAGTTAGCCTTTATAGGAATTTCTATAATTTTTCCATCAGCTCTTGACATAAGTCCACGCATTCCGCCTAATTGCCTAATTTGGTTTGTAGAACCACGGGCTCCAGAATCTGCAAATATTTTAATATTATTGTCAGATTTTAATTCGTCAAGTAGAGCTGCTGTTACTTCATCAGTTGCCTCTCTCCAAATATCAATAACTTTTTCATATCTTTCATTATCAGTTATAAATCCACGTCTATAAAGTTTTTCATACTTATCAACTTCGCTATCAGCCTTTGACACTATATCCCATTTTTGATGTGGAATTGTAACGTCTGACATAGAAACTGTTAGTCCTGAAAGAGTTGAGAACTTATAACCTGTTGATTTTATATAATCTAGAACTGATGCTGTTTTTATATTTCCATGTTTTCTAAAGCAACGATCAACAATTTCTTTTAATACACCAGATGATGTAACTTGATCAACTTCTAGAGAATATGGATCTTCTTTTCTATTTACATATCCTAAATCTTGTGGAATTCCTTCGTTGTAGATAAATCTACCAACTGAAGAATTTACAATTTTTCCAGGATCTTTTTCATCTTTTTTAATTCTTACTCCAACTTTTGTTTGAAGGGTAACATCATGATTTAAAAGAGCTTTTTTCATTTCTGAAATATTTTCGAAAATCATTCCTTCGCCCTTTGCACCTTCTTTTATAGTTGTTAGATAATATGCACCAAGAACCATATCTTGGGATGGAGTTGTAATTGCCTTACCATCTTTTAGACCAAGAATATTGTTTGTTGACATCATCAAAAGTCTTGCTTCAATTTGTGCTTCATTTGATAAAGGTAAATGTATTGCCATTTGGTCCCCATCAAAGTCCGCATTAAAAGCAGGACAAGCAAGTGGATGAAGTTTCATCGCCTTTCCTTCAACCAAAACCGGTTCAAAGGCTTGGATACCAAGTCTGTGAAGTGTAGGAGCACGGTTTAATAATACTGGATGGTCTTTTATTACATCTTCAAGTATTTCATATACTCTTGGATCTTTTTTCTCCACCATTTTTTTAGCAGATTTTAAATTATGAGCAAGGTCTTTTTCCACAACCTTATTCATTATAAAAGGTTTGAATAATTCTAGAGCCATCTCTTGTGGCAAACCACATTGGTTAAATTTAAGATTTGGACCTACAACTATTACAGAACGTCCTGAATAATCTACTCTTTTTCCAAGTAAGTTTTGTCTAAATCTACCACTTTTACCTTTTAATAAATCTGATAGAGATTTCATATTTCTATTTGATGCACCTGTTACAGCACGTCCACGTCTACCATTATCTATTAAAGCGTCGACAGCTTCTTGGAGCATTCTTTTTTCATTTCTTACAATGATTTCTGGAGCTCCAATATCAAGAAGTCTTTTTAATCTGTTATTTCTATTTATAACTCTTCTATATAAATCATTTAAATCACTTGTTGCAAATCTTCCGCCTTCAAGTTGAACCATTGGTCTAAGTTCTGGTGGCATAACTGGAAGAACATCAAGTATCATCCATTCTGGTTTATTGCCACTTGTTAAAAATGCGTCGACAACTTCAAGTCTTCTAGAAATTCTTACTTTCTTTTGTCCTTTTGCATCTTCAAGTTCTTTCATTAAAGATTCATATTCTTTTTTAAGATCCATGTTAGCAAGAAGTTTTTTAACAGCTTCTGCTCCCATTTCAGCTTGAAATTCTGTATCATCTGGATAATTATCTAGAGCCTCTGAATACTCGCTTTCAGATAATTCTTGTTTTTCGTAATATTCAGTTTCTCCTGGATTTATTACTACATAGGATGCGAAATATAATATTTTTTCCAAAACCCTTGGGCTCATATCTAATAGAAGACCCATTTTTGAAGGAATTCCTTTGAAATACCATATATGACTTACAGGAGCTGCAAGTTCAATATGTCCCATTCTTTCACGTCTTACTTTAGATTTTGTTACTTCAACACCACATTTTTCGCAAACAACACCCTTATATCTAATTCTCTTGTATTTACCACAAGAGCATTCATAATCCTTGGTTGGTCCAAAAATTTTCTCACAGAATAAACCATCTTTTTCAGGTTTAAGTGTTCTGTAATTTATAGTTTCTGGTTTTTTTACTTCGCCATGGGACCATGATCTGATTTTTTCAGGAGATGCTATTTTCATTCTCATAGCACCAAATTCTTGTAATTCTGACAAAAAATCCCCCTTAATCTTCTAGCTCTTCTATATCTTCATTAGTAGAATCTGTTACTTCTACTTTTTCCTCTTCTTTTGCTGAAAGATTTGCTCCACTAAGTTTTTTTGATTGGCTTCTAATTTTTGATGCATCAATCTTTTCAACTTCTGAGAACTTATCTTGTTCATCTATATTTTCTTTAATTTCAATTACATTTCCATCTTCATCTAAAAGCTCAACATCTAAGGCTAGAGATTGTAATTCTTTTACCAATACCTTGAAAGATTCTGGTGTGCCTGGTTCAGGAACATTTTCTCCCTTAACAATTGCTTCGTAAGTTTTAACTCTTCCTGTAACATCATCTGATTTTACAGTCAACATTTCTTGAAGAGTATGGCTTGCTCCGTATGCTTCAAGAGCCCAAACTTCCATTTCTCCAAATCTTTGTCCACCAAATTGTGCCTTACCACCTAGAGGTTGTTGGGTTACAAGTGAATAAGGTCCAATACTTCTAGCATGGATTTTTTCTTCAACCATGTGATGAAGTTTTAGCATATACATTACTCCAACTGTAACTGGATTATCAAATTCTTCTCCAGTTCTACCATCACGAAGTCTGATTTTTCCTGTTTTATTTACATAAGAAGCTGTCTTTTGAGCTTCTTCAAGAGCTTCTTCTATTTCTGTATCCAAAGCACCATCAAATACTGGTGTAGCAATCTTCCATCCCATAGTTCTTGCAGCAAGTCCCATGTGAACTTCCAAAACTTGTCCGATATTCATACGTGAAGGAATACCTAATGGATTCAAACAAATTTGAATTGGAGTTCCGTCTGGTAAGAAAGGCATGTCTTCTCTTGGCATAATTCTTGAAACAACACCCTTGTTACCGTGTCTACCACACATTTTATCTCCAACCATAATCTTTCTTTTGGTTGCAACAAAAACTCTAATAACTTTATTTACACCTGGAGATAATTCGTCTCCATCTTTTTTGTTATATTCTTTAACATCAACAACAATACCACTTTCTCCGTGTGGAACTGTAAGTGATGTGTCACGAACTTCACGAGCTTTTTCTCCAAAGATTGCTCTTAATAGTCTTTCTTCTGGAGATAGTTCAGTTTCTCCTTTTGGCGAAACTTTTCCTACCAAAATATCGCCACTTTTTACTTCAGCACCGATTCTTATAACTCCATTTTCGTCAAGATTTTTCTTCATGTCATCGCCAACATTTGGAATATCTTTTGTAATTTCTTCAGCACCAAGTTTTGTTTCACGAGCTTCGCATTCATGCTCTTCTATGTGAACTGATGTTAAAACATCATCCATTACCAATTGTTCATTTAAAAGCATAGCATCTTCGTAGTTATATCCTTCCCATGTTGTAAAGGCAATGAGGATATTTTTACCAAGGGCAAGCTCTCCTTGTTCTGTTGATGGACCATCTGCAATTATTTCGTTTGCATCAACATGTTCTCCAAGTTTTACAATTGGTCTTTGGTTAATTGTTGTTCCTTGGTTAGCACGTCTAAATTTAAGAAGTCTATAATAATCAATTTCTCCATCCGAATCTCTTTTGATTCTGATTTTTTCATCTCCAACATATACAACTTCTCCAGCGTTTTTGCTTACTACACAAACACCAGAATCTTTTGCAGCCCTATGTTCAATTCCTGTAGCAACTATTGGAGCTTGGGATTTTAAAAGAGGAACTGCTTGTCTTTGCATGTTGGCACCCATTAGAGCACGTGTTGAGTCGTCATTTTCCAAGAAAGGAATCAAACTTGCTCCAACTGATACTATTTGTTGAGGAGAAACGTCCATGTATTCAACTTTTTCTCTTGGATAAATATCATTTTCTCCATTTATACCACGTCCTGAAACACGGTCATTTATAAATCTATTATTTTCATCAAGTGGCTCGTTAGCTTGAGCTATTATGAAATTATCTTCAACATCTGCTGTTAAATAATCTATTTCATCTGTTACGTGTCCATCTTTGCCAACTTTTCTGTAAGGTGTTTCAATAAATCCGTATTTATTAATTCTTGCATAAGTTGTAAGAGATGTAATTAGACCGATGTTTGGTCCTTCTGGAGTTTCTATTGGACAAATTCTTCCGTAGTGGGAATCGTGAACGTCTCTTACTTCTACTCCTGCCCTATCTCTTGAAAGTCCACCTGGTCCTAGAGCTGATAGTCTTCTTTTGTGAGTTAGCTCACTCATTGGATTTGTTTGATCCATAAATTGTGAAAGCTGACTTGAACCGAAAAATTCTTTTATTACAGCTGTTACTGGTTTTATATTTATAAGTCCTTGAGGAGTTGCAAGGTCAGGATCTTGAGTTGTCATTCTTTCTCTTACAACTCTTTCCATTCTTGCAAGACCAATTCTAAATTGGTTTTGTAATAATTCTCCAACGCCTCTAACTCTTCTATTTCCTAAGTGGTCAATATCATCAACATCGCCTATTCCTTCAAAAAGGTTAAATTGATAATTTACTGCAGCAAGAATATCTGATTTTACTATATTTTTTGGACAAAGTTCTTTCTTTCTTCTTTCGATTTCATTTATAATTGATTCTTTATCTTCATTTTCGTCAAGTATTTCTCTCATCACTGGATAATATACTTTTTCTGATAATTCAAGATCTTCAAGATCAATTTCTTCTAATTCTTCAAAAGAATTCAGATATACAAAGTGGTTTCCACAAATTCTTAATTCTTTGTCCTCACCGTTTTCTTGTTTTACAATTATATCTACAACATTAATTCCGCTATTTTCTATATTAAGAGCAGTTTGTCTATCTATCATTTCTCCAGCTTTTACAAAAAGCTCGCCTGTTTCATCACTTACTACATCTTTTGCAGAAATTTGATCTATAAGCCTATCATGTAAAGCTAGTTTCTTGTTGTATTTGTATCTTCCTACTTTAGCAAGGTCATATCTTCTATCATCGAATAAAAGATTATTTATTAAATTTTGTGCAGATTCTAGACTGGCAGGGTCTCCTGGTTTTAATTTTTTGTAAATTTCTATTAAAGCTTCTTCGCTTGTTTCTGAATTTTCTTTTTCAAGAGTGTTTCTTAAATGTTCAGTATCTCCTAAAGCTTCAATTATTTCTTCATCATTTTCAAAAAGTAAAGCTCTTACAAGAGTTGTAGCTGGAAGTTTTCTTGTACGATCAAGTCTTACATTTACTGTATGAGATGCGTCAGTATCAAATTCAATCCATGCTCCTCTGTTAGGTATAACTGTTGAAGAATACATTTTATTTCCTGATTTATCAAGCTCTGATGCATAATAAACTCCAGGACTTCTTACAAGCTGACTTACAATAACTCTTTCAGCACCATTTATTACAAAAGTTGCTGAGTCTGTCATCATTGGGAAATCTCCCATAAATACTTCTTGCTCTTTTACTTCTTCAGTTTCCTTATTAATAAGTCTAGCCTTAACTTTAAGGTCTCTAGAATATGTTGTGTCTTTGTATTTTGCTTCTTCTATTGTATATTTTGTTTCATCATCAAAATCATATCCAACAAATTCAAGTATTAAATTGCCATTATAATCTTCGATTGGGGAAATATCTTCCAAGATTTCTCCCAAGCCTTCTTCGACAAACCACCTATAAGAATCCTTTTGAACTTTTAATAGGTTTGGCAAACCAAGAACTTGAGGAAATTTAGAAAAGCTAACACGTTCAGTTTTACCAAATAACTCTTTATGATATTGCACTATAAATTACTCCTTTATCTTGCTTTTAGCCTAAAACTTTGCTTATGACCTTTTATGTAATTTCTAGGCTTAAAATAGAAAACTAAGCCTTTTTTACATAAATAAAAAATCTCGCTAAATTAGAATTCTAGCAATTGTTTATTATATCACTACACGCTAGTAAATGTCAAATAATTTAGGAGATTTTTCAAATTATTTTTTAATCTCTATTTGATTTTCACTTACTATATATTTTTTTGTAAATTTGTCAAATAAATCAGTCTATATAATTTGTTTTTATCTTATGATTTTTGCCTTGTAATTTTTCTTCTGGATAACCAAGTATAAGACCATGAACTGGGTAGAAATTTTCTTCTAAATTTAATTTTTTGATAAATCTTGCATCTTTATCAAATCTTTCAAACATTCCTCTTATATAACAAGAGCCTATTTCAAGATCTGTTGCTTTTAGTGCCATATTTTCTATAATGCAAGCTGTATCTTCAAGTCTTGTTATGTGACCTTCTTTTGCTGAAATTATTATTAAATATGGAGCTGAATAAATCGGATTTGCTTTTGGATCATTTACAATTTCTCTAGCTTCTTCTAAAATTTCTTGAATTAAATCCTTATTGCTTATTACAGTTATTGCCATATTTTCGTATAAGCTATTTCCAACTGGGGCTTTTACTCCCGCTTCTACAATTTTTTCTAGATTATTTTTTTCAATTTTTTTATCTATATATTTTCTTGTTGAAACTCTTGTATTAATTACCTTGTCAAAATCCATAAATATCTCCCTTCTTTTCTTTTATTATACTATAAAATTTTTTATCAAAAATCGTTTTTTATAGATAAGTAGATTTTATATATTTGTGGTATAATTAATTTAAATAGGAGGATTTAATGAAAAAAATTAGTAAGTTTTTTTTAGGACTAGCATCAATTTATTATTTGTTTATTAGCTTGGCACTTTTTTTGGCAAGTTTGTTTTCTTTATTGGTAAATAGGAATTATGTTTTTGCCATTTTTGATTTGTTAGGCTTTTCAAATATTTCGCTTGATATAATTAAGCCTATTTTGTTTGTGATGCTTTTTTTATTATTTATATTAATCTCATCCGTAGATAGAAAGATTTTTAAATCTATAAAGTTTGAACAATATTTTTTATTTAATATTTTTACAGGATTTTTCTTTATTTTTATTTCTATTATCGGCCATGTGTTTTTTAGGGATAAAATTTTTATTGTATCTTATCTTTTTAATATTTTCCTTATTATTGGTTCTATGATTGGTCTTAGGGAAAAAAGCAAAGTTTATTATGATGAAGAAAATTCTAATGAAATAAATGTTGATGATAATAAAACTTTTGAAAAAATAAATGAAGATGAAAAAGAAATTGAAATTTCTGATAAAAATTCCAAAGAAAATAAGATAGAAGAAAATCCTCAAGTTTTTGTTAAAAAAGATGAGGAAAATACAAATCAAAAAGATATTGTAAGTAATAGAAAAGAAGATACAGAAAATAAGTAAGTTGTTTTGAATTTAATATAGGTATAGAAAAGAGAAAAAGTAAGGTTAGCCTTGCTTTTTTTTGAAATTATTATGAAAGGGTTTGTTATGAACGAAAAATATTTAAATCTTCTTAGAGAAAATTATCCTAGTAGAACTCATTTGGTTGATGAATTGATTGGTTTAAACGCAAAATTATATCTTCCAAAGGGAACTGAGTACTTTTTTTCTGATCTTCATGGAGAGGCTAAGGCTTTTATTCATCTTTTAAGGTCGGCTGCTGGAAATATTAGAGATAAGACTAAGCAATATTTTGGCGATACTTTGATAAAAAAAGACCAAGACGATTTGGCAAGTTTGATTTATAATCCGGAAAGAGAACTTGTAAGATTAAAGGAAGAAAATATCGTTGATGATGATTGGTACACAATTAATATTCACAGACTTGTAAATTTGTTTAGGTTTGTTTCTACAAAATATCCAAAAGATACAGTAAAAGAAAAATTTCCTACAAATTACAAGGAAATTATCGATGAACTTTTGTACACAAATGATTCTGAATTTAATAAAAAACTTTATTATGAAAAGATAATTGAAAATATTATAAAATATAAGGCTGCTGATGATTTTATTATTGTTTTATCAAGCCTAATCCAAAGAATTTCTGTTGATAGCCTCCACATAGTTGGAGATATTTACGACAGAGGCCCTGAACCTCATATTATTATGGATGAATTAATTTCTTTTCCAAATGTTGATATTCAATGGGGAAACCACGACCTTGCTTGGATGGGAGCTGTAAGTGGAAATAAAGCTTTGATTGCAGCTTGCCTTTGCAATGCATTTTCCTACAATAATTTTGACTTTATTGAAGAAGGTTATGGAATAAATTTAAGACCACTTTATGAATTTTCGATGAAAACTTATAGGGATGACTCATGTGAGAGATTTATGCCGAAAATTTTTGAAGAAAATATTTATGACAAGGTAAATAAAGATGTGGCTGCAAAAATGTATAAGGCTATGAGTGTAATTAGGTTTAAACTAGATAGCTTACTTCTTGAAAGAAATCCAGATTTTAATATGGATGATAGAAATTCATTAAAACATATTAATTTTGATGAAATGACCTATAAGGGAGCAAAACTCCTTGATACAAATTTCCCGACTATTGATCCAAAAAATCCAAGCAAATTAACCTATGAGGAAGAATTTATAATTGATATTCTCCAAAAAGAATTTTCAAAAAACCTTCTTTTAAATAAGCACATTAAATTTATGTACACAAATGGTTCAATGTACAAAAAATCCAACGGCTCACTTTTATTTCACGGCTGCATTCCAATGGATTCTGATGGAAATTTCCAAGAAGTAATTATAAATGGCAAATCCTATAAAGGAAAAGCCATGCTTGATATTTTTGATAAGCTTGCAAGAGATGCTTATTTTTCAAATGATTCAAAGAAAAAAGAATTTGCTCAAGATATTTGCTGGTACTTGGTTTGTGGCAAAAAATCTCCAATTTTTGGCAAAAGTCAATATTCGTATTTTGAAAATTTATTGGTTGATGATAAAAATTTAAAATACGAAGAAATGAATGCCTATTATGATTTAAATAAAAAAGAAGAAATTTGCGATAAAATTTTGGATGAATTTGATTTAAAATGCAAAAGAAGAAGAATTATAAATGGTCATGTTCCAGTAAAAGTCAAAGAAGGTAAAAAACCAGTAAGAGCAAATGGAAAATTGTATGTAATTGACGGTGGAATTTCTAAACCTTACCAAAAAAAGACAGGCATTGCAGGCTACACTTTGATGTATAATTCCCACCACGTTGCCCTTGCAGAACACGTTTCATATTCACACATTAGAGATAACATGGGAGCCTATACGCCAAAAATTTACGAAACCGAAAAACTTATTCCAAGAATGCTAATAAAAGATACAGATGAAGGCGAAAAAATAAGAGCAAGGATAGAAGTTTTGAAAGAATTATTGGAAGTTATAGATAAGGGCAAAAATATTTCAAATAAATAATAAACAATAAAAAAATCTTCAAGTTTTGCTTGAAGATTTTTTGTTTTTATTTTTTGCTTTTCTTTGATAGTAAGAAGTATCCAGCTCCTGCAAGGATTAAAACTACAAGAACAATTCCTACAGATTTTACTCCTGTTCTTACAAAGGAACGGCTTTTCTTCGTGGCAGGTTGTTTTTTAACTGCAACTTTCCTTGATACTTTACTCAATTTCCCTTTTTGTTGATTTTCTTCTATAGCTTTTTCTATTTCAGCTTTTAATTTTTTTATGCTATCCAAATTAGAATCAGCCTTATCTGGTAATCCATTAATTAAATCAGCATATTTTTTTTGATTTTCTGAAGATAATTTGCCCTTATTTTTTTCAAAATAATCAATAAGTTTTTGGCGTTCAGCCATAAACTTATCTCCATTAAGATTATTGTAGGCTGTATTATAAGATTTTACCAAATTATCAATACTATTAACTTCTTCCTTGTTTTGAAGTTTGCTGTAAGCTTTCTTTATAGCATCAAGACTTTTATTGAAATTATTTTTCAAACTTTCGTCTGATTTTTTATAAAAATACTCACTTTTTGTTTTTACTTCTCCATCTATAATTTCTTTTAAGGTTTTAAGATTTGCTTGTCTATTTTCCTCTATTTTAGCCTTATTATTTAAGTTTTCAATGGCTTCTTCTACTTTTTCTAGATTTGAATTAGCATCATCCAAAACTAATTTTTCTGCTTTTAAATCAATGCCAAAGTTTTTATATTTTTCTAAGCCATCTTTTAGAATTTTTTTAAATTCTTCTAATTTCTTATTATAATTTTCTATATTTGATTTAGTAGTTTTTAGATTTTTTATTTGTTCTTCGTAATCTTTATAACTATCATAAGCTTCTTTGTAAGAAGCAAGTTCATTTTTTAAATCATCAGACAAAGATTCAGCTTTTAAATTGAAAACTTCTTTTTTCAAATCTTCGTATTGTTTTTTTATATAAGTTAATTTAATACTATCAATAGATTTTGAAATTTCTTCTTTTTTCTCTTCTACATTTTCAACTTTTAAATCTTCAATTAATTTTTTATATGCGTCTTGACCTTCTTTTGTATATTGCTTAAATTCTTCTGAATTTACAAAGTCTTTAGCTTTTTGTATAAATTCCTCTGGACTTAATTCTTCTTTTTCATTCATCATCTCTTCAGCATAAGCAACATTTGCCTTATTTGAAATCATGCTATTAATTGGCGAAAATGCCAAAGACATACTTAGAGCCAAAAATAATATTTTTTTACTTTTTTTCATTGTTCCCCTCTCCTGTTTAACTTCTATTTATGATTATATCAAATTTTCAAAAAAAATTGTAGTAGAATATAAAATTTAACATAAAAATAAAAAATTTTTTGTGTTATTATATAAGGAAGAAGAATAAAAAGAAAGGAATATTATGCAAGACTTACATTTACACTCACATTTTTCTTTTGATTCAAATACAAATCCAGAAGAAAATGTAAAATCAGCTATAAAAAATAAAATAAAAATAATGGCATTTACAGACCACTTGGATAATTTTTGCCAAAATGACAGGGACATTTCCTTTGATCTTGATGAGTATTTTTCTACTATATATAAGCTTAGGGAAAAATATAAAAATCAAATAAAAATTTTGGCAGGAATTGAAATAGGATTGGCTTATGAAAATGCAAATAAAATTGATAAATTCATTGACGAAAATCCATTTGATTTTGTAATAGGCTCAATCCATGCCGTAGAATTTAAAGATGTTTGGTTAAATAGAAAAAATATAGAAAATAATCCAAAATATTTTTTTAAAAAATATTATGAATATATGCTAGAATGCGTAAAATCATGTGAAAATTTTTCAATATTAGGTCACATTGATTATATAGATAGGTATGTCCAAGACAAATCAGTAATACCAGACTTTTCATTTTATGAGGATTTGATTGAAGAAATTTTAAAAGAATTAATAAAAACAAATAGAGCTTTCGAATATAATACAGCAGGTTTTAGAAATAATTTGTCCTACGCAAATCCAAAAGATGAAATCTTAGAAAAATATAAAAATCTAGGTGGAAATATAATAACCCTAGGCTCAGATTCTCACTTTCCAGACACAATTTCCTACAAAATAGATGATGGAATAAAACATTTAAAAGATTTGGGCTTTGACCACATTTCATATTTTGAAAATAAAAAAGAAAAAATTATAGAAATTTAAAAGGCTCACAAAGAGCCTTTATTCATACATTTTTTTATAAAAAGACACATCTCCTCTGTGGGTTACTATCTTGTAACCTGCTTTTTTTATTCTTAATTCTAAACAATTTCTACACTCTGCTGCCTCATCGCCCGTACAAATTTTATTATCATATAAGGAATAAAGTTCTCTATAAGATGTTGGGGATAAATTTGGCATTAGGACATTTGCCCCTGCCTTCAATCCTTCTTCTCTTCCAAATGGATTTATCGTTCCAAGCGCTGTTGTAGCTGGTATCAAACAATAAGGAAACATTAATCTTAAAATAGAAATAAGTCTTAAAGTTTTTTTGTACGAACCATTTTTCATATTTTTAAATGGAGTATCGTGTTGGGATAAATATGGGCCTATTCCTATCATATCCGGTTTTAATTTTTGTAAAAATCTCAAATCAGAAATCAAATCTTCATCCGTTTGATAAGGAGAATCCACTATAAAACCTCCCCCAACTTGAAATCCAATTTCTTTTAAATCAAAAAGAGCCCTTCTCCTATTTTCAAAAGACATTTTTTTTGGATGGATTTTATAATAATGCTCTTTGTTTGAAGTCTCTTCTCTTAATAAAAACCTATCAGCTCCTGCTTCAAAAAATTTCTTGTAAGATTTTTTTGACCTTTCCCCAATTGACAAAGTAATAGCACAATCAGAATGAATTTTTTTAATTTCTTCAACAATTTTACAAATATCTTCATCTTTATAAGATAAATCTTCCCCACCTTGAAGAACAAAAGTTCTATAACCCAATTTGTAACCAATTTTTGCACACATAAGAATTTCATCAAAAGAAAGTCTGTACCTTTCTATATTAGAATTTGATTTTCTAATTCCACAATAGTAGCAATCATTTTTGCAAAAATTTGTAAATTCAATTAGACCCCTGACATATACGTCTTTGCCATAAATTTCTTGTCTAACCTTGTCAGCCTTTTTTGCCAAATATTCGTTGTACGAATCATCTTTTATAAAATTTAAAAGTTCTTGGTCAGTAAAATTTTCTGCTTTTACAAAGCCCATTATTAATCCACTCCTTTTCGTATTTTTATATTATAACAAAAAATAGTTTTTTATAAAACTTAAAAAACAAAATTTATTTTTTCTACATATTTTCTACATAATCTTTATATATTATATTGCTTGTAAAAACGAGTTGTAATTATTTTGTAACTATTGTTACGAAAAAGAAATGAAAAACATAAAAAAACTATTAATTAGTTACAATAAATTAAAAAAACACAAAAAAGGAGTAATCATTATGACAAATTTAAAAAAATACGCTCTAGCAGCGGCAATCGTACTACCAACATTATTTACAGCATCAAATAAGGCTGAAGCTTCATCTGCAGTTAAAGATGCAAACAAAGCTGACGCAGTTAATGTAAGAAGTGATGCTAGCGAATCAAATAATATAATTGGACTTATAACAGATGACAAATCTTATGAAGTTCTAGGATCAACAGATGGTTGGTTAAAAATCAAATTTAACGGTAAAGAAGCTTACGTTGGTGGTCAATGGTTTAATATTACAGAAACAGCTAAAATTTTAAGCCCAGCAAACTTCAGAAAATCTGACAACTTAAATTCAGAAGTTTATCAAGTTCTTAAAAAAGATGAAAGTGTTGAAGTAAAATCAGCAGCAAACAATGGATTTGTAAAAGTAGTTTTTGAAGGTAAAGAAGGATATATTCACAATAGTTTACTAGGACTTTCTAATGATTTTATAAATAAAAATTATGCACCAGTTCAAAGTCAAGAAAGTAGCTATCAAGCTCAAGCTTCATACCAAGCACCAGCTCAATCTTATCAAGCACCTGCTCAAACACAAGCACCAGCACAAAATTATACAGCTAATAATTCATCAGCAAAACAAATTATAGCACAAAGAGAATCTGGTGGATCTTACAATGCTAGAAACGGACAATATATTGGAAAATATCAATTATCAGCATCTTACTTAAACGGAGATTATTCTCCAGCTAACCAAGAAAGAGTTGCAGACCAATATGTAGCACAAAGATATGGTTCATGGGATAATGCCCTAGCATTTTGGAACAACAACGGTTGGTACTAAAATTAAATAATAAAAAATTAGAACTTCAAGCTAATTGCTTGAAGTTTTTTTGTGAACATTTTTACTTCCATTCCCCATCACTTTTGCTATATCAATTTAAAAAATTCAATTTTTTTATCAAAAATGATAGAATAAAAGAAGATTATAAATTTACAAGGAGCAATTATGAAAATAATTTTGGCTGTAGATAGAGATTTTGGAATAGGAAAAGATAATAAACTTCTTTTTCATTTAAAAAAAGACTTGGCTCATTTCAAAGACCTTACCCTAAATAATATAGTTATAATGGGAAGAAAAACTTATAAGTCCATGAATGGGGCTCTTCCCAAAAGAGAAAATATAGTTTTGACAAGAAATAAAGATTTAAAACTTGACGATGCTTTAGTCTTTAATAGCCCACAAAATATTTTAAAATATGTAAGAGAAAATAAAAATGATAGAGAAGTTTTTGTAATCGGTGGAAAAGAAATTGTAGACTTGCTCTTAGATTTTTGTGATGAGGCAATTATTACAAAAATTGATGCAAAAAAAGACGCTGATACCTTCCTTCACAATTTTGATAAAGACGAAAATTTTGAAATTGTAAATAAATCAGAAGATTATTGCGAAAATGACCTTAAATTTAATTATATAACTTATAGGAGAAAAAAATGATAGAAATATTTGTTAGCAAACTTTGTCCAGATTGCACTGAAATAATTGAAGATTACAATAATGATTCAAAAAATTTCCAAGGATGTGAAATCATAGATATAACCGATTCGATGATAAATCTCAAAAGATTTTTGGCATATAGGGATAATTTTAATGCTTTTGAAGAAAAAATCAAAACAAATCAAGTAGGAATCCCTGTAAAAATCATCGACAAAAAAGAAGTTGAATTTCTATAAAATTAATTTTTAGATAATTAACAAATAATAATTTAAAAAACAAAAATCCAATCTATATTTTCAAAAACTTATTGCCTATTGAAATTTATAGATTGGATTTTTTTGCAAAAAATAACCCTAGCTTTAGCTAGGGTTAGGAAAAATTTTACTTATTTTTCTTTTTTAGGATAAATAATCCAATTGTGCTTAGTCCAATTGTTGATAAATAGAATCCTAAATTGCTTTCAATTCCTGTTTTTGGCATTTTTGTGCCTCCAACATTTGAACCTTTTTTATTATCTCCACTTACTTTTTGTAATTTGCCATCTTTATCTTTATCCTTTTCATTGCTAGAACTTGGTTTTTCTTTAGAAGGTTCTGTGCTTGATGGTTTAGATGGTTGTGGTGGATCTTGTGGATCTTTTGGTTCTTGTGGCTTAGGATCTGCTTTTTCAATTTTTTCATACAAGGCAGTTACTATTATATTATTATTAATTACTGTCTTATCATCTGTATCCCATCCTTTTACTTTGTAATCTGTTTTTGCTACAATTTTTGGATGAGCAATTTCTGCTAAAGTTTTTCCAGCTTTTGGATTTACATAATATTTTGTTATTCCTTCAAGATCTCCATGATCTCCTTTTTCAAAAATCACTTCAACATATCCATGAGGTTTATCATTCATATTACCATTTTCATCAACTTCTGGAATTACATCAGGAAGTTTAGCAAATGTTCCAGTAACTATTTTATTTTCTTTGTATTGAACAAATTGTATTGTATCAAAATCCCAACCATTAAATAGGTATCCAATTTCAACATTTAAACTTGGTGGTGGAAGAATAACTTCTTTTTCTGGATTTACATAGAATTTTGTAAATTCTCCATCCATTATTGAGCCACCTTCGCCTTGTGTTACAAAAGAAACTTCAACATATCCTTCTACAGGTTCAGTACTTACATCATTTAGTTCGTTGAAATAAGCTGTAATTGTTGTATCAACGCTATAAACAGTTGATATTCTTGCATCATGATCCCATGATCCAAATTCATATCCAGTATTTGGACTTGCTTGTGGTACATCCAAAGTTACATATTTTGTAGGATTTACAAAATATGATAATTGTCCACTTAGACTTCCATGACCATCAGTAGTAAAATCTACTTTTACATAGTCTTTTGGCTTTTCATGATTTCCATCATTTGGAATTACATCATCAATAGGCTTTGAGCTTGCCTTTACAACTATGTCTTGGTCTTTTATTTCTAAAGTTTCATCTTTATTCCAATCTTCAAATTTATATCCTAAATTTTCTCCAACACTTGGCCATTTCAAATCACTTAATTTGACATTTACATTTTTCTTTACAGCATAATTTTGTGTACCTTCTAAATACAAACCATTATCATTCGTAAATGTTACGCTTACATAGCCCTCAGGTATTTCTTCTGGATCTGGAATAATGTCCTCTAATTTATTTATTACTTTTACTGGTACGTCTACAAAGTATTCTTCTCCTGTTCTGTAAACTACTTTTACTGTTTGGTAATTTTTGTAAACTTCTTTTGTTGGATCTTTTGGATCTTTTATTTTTGTATCTGCATCTAATATTTCTTTGCTTACGTCTGGTTTTTTATCTTTTACTATTTCGCAAGCTGTGATTTCTGCATTTTTTCCAGCTTTTATTGCTTTTTTGTAGTCTTCAAACTCTGGATATTTTCCTACGTAAGTTGTTATCATTTCTGCACTTGGTTCTTGTGCTAGTGGTGTAAGTTCTTTGCTATATCTTGCTGTGACGATTATTTTTTTGGTTATTTCCGTATTTTCGTCTTTATCCCATCCGTATTTTTCGTATCCATTGTTTGCTTTGATTTCTGGATGCTTAATTTCTTTTAATTTTTTACCTGCTTTTGGATTAACGTAGTATTTTGTTATTCCTTCTAAGACTCCGTGTTTTCCTTTTTCAAAGATTACTTCTACGTAGCCTTTTGGTTTGTCGTTTGGTTTTCCATCCTCATCAATTTCTGGGATTATTTCGGCTATTTTTTCAAATGTTCCTGTTATTATTGTTTCTTTTTCTGTATATTGGGTTAGTTTACTTGTATCTTTATCCCATCCTTTGAATTTATAGCCTATTTCTGTTTCTAGCTTTGGCGATGTTACTATGACTTTCTTTTCTGGATTTACATAGTAGGTTTCTACTTCGCCTTCTTTTATTTTTCCACCTTCTCCTTTTATTTGGAATATTACTTTTACGTAATCTTTAATTGGTGTTTCGCTTACATCATCTAGCGCTTTGAATTTTGCTGTGATTGTTGTATCTTTTTCATATTTTGTTAGCTTGGTTGCGTCTTTGTCCCATTCTTTAAACTCATAGCCTATCTTTGCTTTTGTTTCTGGAACTTTTAGTTTTACTTCTTTGGTTGGATTTACATAGTAGGTTGTTTCTCCTTCTAGTGTTCCATTTCCGTCTGTTTTGAAGTCTACTTTTACGTAACCTTTAGGTTGTTCTTCGCCATCTTTTTTTGGTATTACATCTTTTAATGGGATTGATGTTGCATTTACAACTATATCTTTATCTTTTATTTCTAAATCTTTTTCTTTATCCCATTTATCGAATTTATATCCTACTTTTTCTTCTATTTGTGCCCATTTTATATCTTTTAATGTTATTTCAAGATTTTTCTTTACGAAATATTCTTGAATTCCACTTAGTGTTAAGCCTTCATCACTTGTGAATTTTACTCTTACATAACCTTCTGGTTTTTCTTGTGGATTATCTGGGTCATTTGGTATTACATTTTTCTCTGGTTTTTCTTGTTGCCACGCTTTAAGACTATATTTTGCTATTATTTCTGTGTCTTTTACGAATTTGCCTGTGATTTTTTTACCTTTTTCCCATTTTCTTGGATTGGTGTCTTCTTTTTCTCTCCATTCGCTAAATTCGTAGCTGTGGCTTTCACCGTTTGTACTTGTTATTTCTTTTCCTTCTGGATTATTTGCTGGAATTGTTACTTCTACATTTTTTCTTACTCTGTAGTATTTCTTTGTTGGATCTTTTGCTTTGTCTGTTGGATCTACTGTTACTAGGATATAATCTTTGTAGTCTTCTCCTGGAATTGTATCTGGATCTGGTACTTCTTTGATTGTATCTAGTACTTTTACTGGTACGTCAACTAAGAATACTTCTCCTGTTTTGTAGGTTACTTTTACTCTTTGGTAATTTGTGTAGACTTTCTTTGTTGGATCTTCTGGATCTTCTATTTCATTTTCTGGATCTAGAATTTCTTTGTCTACGTTTGGCTTTTTATCTTTTATTAGATAATAAGAGTCAATTTCTGCAACTTTTCCACTGTTTCCAATTTTTCCAGCTTTTATTTTTTGTTCGTATTCTTCTAAACTTGGTTGTTTTCCTACATAAGTTGTTATCATTTCTGCACTTGGTGGATATACAATATCTTTTGGTGTTTTTGAATATCTTGCAGTAAGCACAGTTTCATTTTCAAAAACATGACGATTTGGCATTTTGAAATCATCTTTATCTTCCAATGTATCCAAATCAGCAGTCCATTTTTCAAATGTCCAGTCATTTTCTCCTTCTGGATCATTTTCTGGAATTCTTACTTGAGCTTTTGGATTTACATAATAAGTTTTTGTTTGTTTATCTTTAGCCTTATTTGTTGGAACTACATCAACTTTTACAAAATCTTTCAAAAATTCGTCGTTTTGAACTATATTTGGTTTAGATTTACTATCCAATGCCCTATAAATATTTTTGTAAATTTCTACAGGAATTTCAAAATCTTTGTAAGTATCATTTTTGAAATTAACCCTTACTTTAATTGAATCTTTTTTAGGTGTAACATCACTTGGCTTATTATTGTAATCTTCGTTTTCTTTTACCTTATCATAGATTGTATCTTCTTCTAAGACTTGGTAATCTTTATATTTTTCAAGTTTCATTAACTCATTAATAGATTCTTCTATTTGGGCATTTGTTGGCATAAAGTCATTGATGAAGTTTCCGCCATCATCTTTTGATGATTCAAAAACTTTAATAGGTTTTACTTGTGGATATTTATCTTCTACAAAGTCAATTTCAAATTCATAATTTTGTTTTATAGAAGTATTTTCATCAAGTAAACCTTTTAATTCTTTTCCATCTTCTCTTCTTCCACTCCATGAACCAATGTTGTAATTTTTGGCTGGAGTGATTTTTATACCATTTTTCTCTTCATCTGTTGGTACAGGAATATTTGAGAAATTCAAACCATCTATTACATCATAATAAATTTCTTTTATTTCCTTGCCATCTTTGTCTGTTCCAAATGAACCATTGTCAAGTGCCTTAAAGGTAATTCTGTGATAACCATCAGGTATTGGTGTCTTTGGATTTTTTGTTTTTAAAACTCTGACATCTTTATAATAGAAATTTATATCTTTTGTTTTTACTCCATTAATACCAGTTAGTTCGTGAGTATCTTCGTTAATATCAAAGAATAATTGAGTTTGTGGAGGACTTACTAATTTGAAACCTCTTATTTTTCTATAGTTTACAGAATCAAAGTGCCTGTTTCCATTCAAAACTTCTTCAGGTTCTATTACATTTTCATATTTGTCCCCTTGACTTCCAACTGCTTCAAACTTAACTTGTCCATCTTTTGCTAGTAGATAATTTACTGTATATTTTCTATAACGATAAGGTCTGTAGTAGAAGTGGAATTGATTTTTAAATTCCAACTTTATTGGTTGTTGATTATCATCAGATTTTTTGTCATTATTTTCAGCTTGAACAACTTGGTTTTGATAATAAGTATTTTCCCTCTCAGTTTCTTTTTTATAAGCTTCATATTCATTTTTTGTATCTTCACTTACATTTTTATTATCAAACTCATCATCATTAGCCAAGATGTATTCTTCACCTTGCATAACACCATAAGCTGTAGTGTTTGTTTTAACTCTTTGATTTTTTATTACGCCATCAACTAATTTTACTTCATTAAAATCTTTATCAAGCAAGTGATGGTATACTTTTACATCAACTAAACTATTTTTTGCCCAAATCGCTCTAAGATAAAGATCAGATGTGATTTCATTTCCAAAAGAATAAAGTCTTGGTACTTCATATTTATCCTTATAAGAAGTATCTTCACTTCCATCTTCATTATAAGTTACAAGCTCCCAACCCAAGAAATCATAACCATCTCTTTGTGGTGTTGGTGGCTCTTTTATTGTCATTCTATTTGCTACATCAAATACTTGAACATTGCCTTCATCATCAAGTTTTTCAGGAACTTTGTATGGAACTTTTCCAAATTCAGTTGATATTTTAATTCTTTCGCCATCTTTGTGAGTTGCAATATCATTTTGCCCAATAGAATCAATATCTCCACCATTTGGATCAAATTTTACCTTATAATTTTTGTCAGGTTCGCCCCATTTTGCATAAAGGACAACATCATAATTAGGCATATTAGCATCAGCATCATCTAGCTTAGACTTTAACTCTTTTATTTCATTTTGTAACTTAAATTTCTTTTCTTTGTCAGTTGAATTTTTTTCAAGTTCTTTATATTTCTCAGCAATTTGAGATTCAAGCTTTTCAGCCTCTTTAATAGTATCTTTAATAAGCCTGCTACCTTGAGCATCCAATGCCCAACCCTTAAATACATAATCATCAGGAAGATTTTCAGGCTTATCAGCTTCTGTAAGCTTATATTCTTCATCAAGATTTAATTTTCTAAGAGGAATATCATAATATACATCAGATATAATCGCATCTTTACCATTTGAAAATGTCTTTCCAGAAAAATCAGCATGTGCATTTACATCTGATGGATCTTTATCAAGATATAGTTTATATTTTTCACGCCCATAAGTAAATGCAAAGCGGTATCTAGGAATGTCCTTAAAAGGAACTCCATTAATTCCATTTTCAGCTATAGGATCAAAAAATGACTTTTCATCCTCTGGTCTTTTTTCCTCATAGTTATCTAATTCATTTTTAAGTTCATCAAAAGTTAATTTTGAAAGATTTTCCGTATAACCTTCTTTTTCTTCAGGACGTTTTTTTGCATCTTCAACAGGATTAATTGACTCATATTTAGGTGTAAATCCTACAATACCTGGAGAAGGATATGGGTATGAAACATTTGTGTCAATTTTTGTATATGACATATCTGGATTATAGTGGAGCTTGCCGTCAAAGCCCTCAAACAAATATTCCATATAGTAGATAGCAAATTGGAACTCTGCACTTTCACAAGGTCCAAGAGAAATTGTTCTTTCAGGTAATTTTTCTCCTGTTGAAGTTGAGTGAGTTGCAGGTCTTACCGCTGGATCTAGTTCTGTAAAATCTTTATCTATAAAATCCTTTGATGTTAGCCAGTATGGTGGAGTATCAAGATATAAACCTTGATCTAAATTTCCATTATTTTCTGAATTTAATTGCCATCCTATAAAACTATGATTTGGACCAAAGTCAACTCCGCCTTTTTCTATAAGCCACATATCATTAGGCCATTTTGTCATTCTCTCGCCAAATTTTGCTGTAAATTTATATGGTTTGTTCACTTCTTTTGTAGAATCATATTTTCTTCCATCAGGAAGTACCATTTTTGCTTCTTTAGCTGGAAAACCAGCATCAGGTTCATCAATACAGAATTTTTCAAATAGCATTGTATATGTTTGACGATCATAGTAAATGTTATAGGTAGTTGAGCTATCAGAATGAACTTTTTTTACACGAACTTCACTTGTTCCATCATCATTTTTAACATTTTCTGTGTTTTCTTCTTTTATTTTTTTTGTATTTCTAACATAATATTTATTAAGTTCTTTTTCTTTTCCCTTATTTGTAAGATCTTTTTCTATTTCAGGGAATTTGAAACCTTCTGGTAACATTTTATCTAAATCTGGGCGCGAGTTTGTTTTCGCATCTTTTATTACTTTTGCTCCAATAAAATCATAGCCATCAGATTCAGCTTTTTGAGTCCAAAATTGAATCTTATAATCTGCTTTTGGTTTTTCATCCCATTCTGCAGTAAAGGTTATGTTTTCTGCTGGCATTGCCTCTTTTAGACCATCTGGATAATTTTTCATGTCTATAAGATCGCCTTTTTTTATTATTTTGCCATCAGAAGTTTCTAAATCTATATTAGATTTCCATCCTTTAAATAAAGACGTACTTTTTGTTGGTTTGTAATCAAAATATGGAATAGTTTGACCATAGTATAGTGTCATATTTGGTACATAAGATCCACCATCAGAATCAAAATCTACTTGGAAAGTTTTTCTATTGTAGTGATAAATTAATGGAGTTTTACTTGCATTTTCTGGAACTGTTACCTCAAGATTGTTTTGTTCTGGTTCAAATCCTTTTGCGTATTTTGCATAGTCTTCTTTATTTAATTCTGGGATTTTAAATTTATCTCCAGTTTTTGCCGTATATGTTTTGATTAATGGTTTTTCTCCAACTTTTGGATCTTCATATTTTTCATGATCATATAAGTTTTGGAAAAGATATTTTACTTGTATATCTCCTTCTTTTGGTTCATATTTATAATCATGATTTCCATAAAACATAAAGCTAGCATTTTTTGTATCTTGGGCATTATCTTTTACAAAATCATAAGTAACATCATAGGAATCATTGTCATTTGGTTTGTAGTAGCCTTCTATTTCAGGCAAGTTTATAGTTTTTAAAACTTTTGCCCTTTCTTCTGGGCTTGCATTTTCTCCTACGCTTGCTATGTATGGTTGATAAATAATTTTGTCCTTATCTAAACCATTTTCTTTTACACCAATTTTGTAATCCCACCTATAAGTGTAAATGTCAGGATAATCGGGATTTTTTAATTGTTCATCAATATCCTTGCTTTCATCAAGCTCAGTAGGTTTTTTTACAATTGATTCATTTATCTTGTCGATATAAATATCATCGCTATCGTCATCACGTTTTGTATACGACGCCAAAGCTATATTTGTACCGAGCAAAATAATAGCTAGTAATAGTGTTAAAATAATTTTTTTATTCTTTTTAATTTTCACTAAAAATACCTCCTTTTTTTTACTATATTATTACTTCAATTATATACTAATAATCACTGAAAGAAAAGCTTTTTCACAAAACATTTACATATTTGCGAAAAAAATTACACAAAAAAAATTAGCATAAGTTTTTTTCTCATACTAATTTATTTTTATAAATTTATTTAATTATTTTTTGTAAAATCTTCCAATCTTATATAATCAAAAATTCCATCTGTAAATTCTTGGTCTATTTCTCCTTTTATTAACGGAAGAGTGTAATTTGTAATTTTTTCTTTTAAAATCTCTCTTGATTCTAGCCATTCTTGTGGGATTTTTTTCTCTTTATTTGCTATATTTGATGGTTTTGTTGTAAAATATTTTACTTTATAATCCTTAGAGTTTTCTCTTTTTAATATTGGAACTAGATTTGTTTTTTCCTTCCCATATTTTATTGTCAAATATCCCAATTGGTAAGCCTCATCTGAATCGGTTTTTGAAATTAGAAAACTTGTTCTTTGGACAATATTTAATTCAACCGAACGAGTTTTTACTTTTAATTTATCGTGAATATAATCTGAAATTTTTAAGCCAATGCCTGCAATTATTGGATGATTGAAGCCTTTATCAAATGATTTTTGTTTTTCATTTAAAAGTTTTCCATCTTTGTCCATAAAACCTTCTGAAACTGCTATTAGCAAATTATTATCTTCTTTGAATTTTTCTTTAATTTCTTTTTCTATATCCTCTAATGATTTTTTATCTTCTGGTAGATAAACTAAATTTACTATATCTTTTTTTCTTTTATAATTTGCAAGATAAGAAGTTGCTGTAAGCCAACCTGCATTTCTTCCCATAATTTCCACAAAGGTAACTGATTTTATTGGATAAATATCGCAATCAAGCCTAATTTGTCTTAGGGCAGAATTTACAAATTTTGATGCTGATGCAAAGCCCGGCGAATGGTCCATTTCGCACAAATCATTGTCAATTGTTTTTGGGCAACCAACCACATTTACCCAATCAATCTTATTTTTTTCTATGTATGAATTGAGTTTCATAACTGTATCCATTGAATCATTTCCACCAATATATACAAAAGTTGAAATCTCATATTTTTTTAAATTTTCAAAGATTTTTTTATATTGCCAATCTTTCAAATCATCACTTAATTTAAAACGACAAGAACCAAGAATAGAAGATGGTCTTTTTCTTAGCCTTTCATTTGCATTTTCTTTTTCAAACAAATCTTTGTCAACGCACTTTATATTTTCATGCAAAAGTCCTTCAATTCCATTTAAAGAAACAAATACATTTTCAAAATCAAAATCAATCCCAGCTTGGATAGCACCAGCCAAGGAAGAATTAATAACAGCCGTGGGACCACCTGACTGACCAATTAAACAATTCATATATCCCCCTTAAATTTTTATCCTTATATATAGTACCATTTTATTTAGAAATTTTAAGGCGAAAATAAAACAGAAAAGCTTTTTAACTTTTCTGTCTATCTTATTATCTTAATTTATTATAAATTTTATCCTTCTATCCCCAAAGATTTTTTTGCCAAAGCGTCTGCCATATCGTTGTATTTGTCATTTGAGTGGGCCTTTACTTTTATGAAATGTACGTCGATTTTTTCTTTTGCTTTTTGGAAAAATTCGTAGTATCTTTTGGTAAGTTCGTTATTTCTTTTCCAATCTCCTCTTGCCCAAGATTCTATGCCTTGATAATCGTAGTGGATATAGATTGTTTTTTTGCCTTCAGAAATCGCCTTATTGATTGCTCCTACACTTGCCTTTACTTCTCCTGCTACATTTCTGTGGATATGAAATTCGTCATCAAAATCTTTATAAATTTCTTCGATTTTTTCGTCTGTTATGTAGACTATTCCAACTCCATATTTTTTATCTTTTTTGGAATATGAACCATCAATGTAGGCAATTACAGAATCCTTATCGGGTTCTATCTCAATTTTTTTATCTTCCAAAAAATCTTTTGCGTCTTCTTTTTTCTTGAATGATTTATAAATTGCGCCCTTATATCCTTTTACTTCTTTTAAACACAAATCCCAGGATGTATATATCCCAGGATTTCTGCCTTTTTTTACTGCGTAATATTTCATTTGTTTTAATTTTCCTTTGCTGCCCAATATGAAACTGAACCAGGTCCAACATTAAAAATTCCGTTTCCATTTTCATCGATTTTAACTTCGTTTTTGTTGTTTCCTGACAAATCTATATAGGTTTTTCCGGCTTCTTCTTCGCCTACAAACATTTGTTTTTCAGCCATATCTCCTATGGAAATCAAAACTGCAAGGGAAGATGTTTTATCATCTGTTCTTCTTACCCAACCTACAACTTGTGGATTATCAAAATAATCATCTTGATCGCCAAAAGAATATTTTTTTCTCACATCAAGCATTTTATCTATCATTTCTTTTAATGGATCTTTTTTGATTTCTCCTTTTAGTCCATAATAATCTCCTGCAAAAATACAAGGATAGCCGTCTTTTCTAAATAAAATTAAGGAGTAGGCGATTTCTTTAAACCAATCTTCAACCCAAGAATCCAAAGACTGACCTGGTTGGGAATCGTGATTATCTACAAAGGTTACTGCTTGTAAAGGATGATTTTTGACAATTGTGTTGTTAAAAATATTTCTCATATCATAATTTCCATTTGACTTGCTCGCCTGTTCAAAGTGAAAATGAAGTGGCACATCAAATAAGTCTATTTTCCAATCAGTATCGTCCAAATATCCATCAATTTGACCTTCGTCATATTGCCAATATTCCCCAAAAAGATAAAAATCATCTTTCTTTTTTTCCATTATATGATTTGATAAATCATAAATAAATTCGTCAGAAATGTGTTTTAATGCATCATATCTAAAACCATCAACTCCTGTTTCTTCCATAAACCAATCAACCCATTTAAAAATTTCTTCTCTTACTTCTGGATGAGAATGGTCTATGTCAGCGTTCATTAGATAATCAAAATTTCCTTTTTCATCACTTACGCCATCATCCCAATATTTTCCTTCTCCAAGGACTCTAAATATTGCTTTTGTGTCGGTATTTGAATCGTAATCAACTCCTGTAAAATGATAATAATGCCAAACAAAATCTGAATATTTACCAGATCTTCCTGGAAAATCAAAACCAGTCCAAGCTTTTATTTTCATATCTTCTGATACGTCTTTTTCTCTGTTATTTTGATCAACCATTCTCGCCATAAATTCTTCTTCAAAATCGGCGTTTCCCTTGTGATTTAAAACAACATCGGCATAAACTTTTATATTATTTTTGTGAAGTTCATCAATAGCTTCAAGAAGTTCCTTTTTTGTTCCATATTTTGTTCTGACTGTGCCTTTTTGGTCGAATTCTCCCAAATCCCACAAGTCATAAATTCCATATCCAACATCTTGATCGCCTCCGCCCTTACACATTGGTGGAAGCCAAAGAGCATCAATTCCTGCCTCCTTTATTTTTTTTGCATTTTCCTTCAAAAAAGCATAATAGCCTCCGTCAGCGGGACTGTCCCACTCGAAGGCTTGCATCATAACATCGCTCATTTATTTTTCCCCTTCAACGATGGCAATTGATGCTGAACAACCAAGTCTACTTGCTCCAGCATTTATCATTTCCATTGCCTCATCATAGGTATGGATTCCTCCACTTGCCTTAACTCCCATTTCTTCTCCAACAGTTTTTCTCATAAGAGCCACATCTTCTTTTGTAGCTCCACCCGTAGAAAATCCTGTAGAAGTTTTTACAAAATCTGCACCAGCTTCTTTGGAAAGTTCGCACACTTTAATTTTTTCTTCATCATCAAGTAGGCAAGTTTCAATAATAACTTTTAAAATTTTATCTCCACAAGCTTTTTTAACTTCTTTTATATCTTCCAAAACGTAAGCATAATCTTTATCTTTTAATCTTCCAACATTAATTACCATATCAATTTCATCTGCCCCATCTTTTATGGCATCTTCTGTTTCAAAAACCTTAGCCTTTGTAGTCATTGCCCCCAAAGGAAAACCAATAACAGATGTAATTCTAATATCCTTATCCATATCTCTAATCATAGAAACATAAGAAGAATTTACACAAATAGATTTAAAATTATATTCTAAAGTTTCTTCTACAATCTTTTTAACTTCATCTTTTCTTGCATCAGCTTTTAATAAAGTGTGGTCAATATATTGATTAATTTTCATTTTTTTCTCCTTTATAATCGATTAGGGCAAGACTAATATCGTCATCTTGTTCGCCCCAAGTAAATTTTTCTAAATCCTCTAAAATAGAATCAAGATTATTTTTATTTTTTAATTTTTCCATCAATCTTTCAACAGAATACTCGTTTTTTTCAATATCTTTACTTTCAATAACACCATCAGTATAAAATAAAATCCTGTCTTTAGGATGAAGTTTAATAGTAACTTCTTGGTAAATATTTTGCTCAATAATATTAGAAATCATCCTACCAGAAACAACAAGTTTATTTACACGATTTTTATTTTCAATAAGATGAAGAGGTGGGCAATTATGTCCAGCATTAGAAAAAGTAAGGCTATCATTTAGGCTATCAAAAATTCCAACCCAAACTGTAAAATACTGGGATGAATTCATATCAAGTTTTACAAACTTTTCCCTAAGTTTTTTCAAAACTTGACCTGGAGAATAATCACTATGTCGTTCAAAAATTCCGCTTATAGATAATTTTACAAACATGGTCATAATAGAAGATTTAACCCCATGACCCATAACATCAGCTATATAAAAGGCATACCTATTTTCATCAACCTTAATAATATCAAACAAATCCCCCGAAAGATCATTTGATGGAATATATCTTCCCTCAAGCTTTATATCCCCATAAGTTTTATTTTTTGGCAAAATACTTGCTTGAATTTTTCTAACAAATCTAATATCTTCAAGCATTTTTCTATTTGCATTAAAAAGATCAACTTTCATCCTAGATTCGCTAGTTATATCCCTATAAACTTCAATAATTCCCATAAATTCATTGTCATTATAAAGGGGAGAAGATTTAATAGAATAATATTTACCATTAATGAGTTTTTCCTCTTCAATTGTAGTATTTTTAAAAATATCAGCCTTTTCACTAAGTTTTTCTATATCAATATTTTGCTCAATGAGTGACCTATCAAGATGAATATCTCGTTTCATTTTTTCATTAATAAAAACAAGCCTTCCATACTTATCAAGAATCCTAACCCAGTCATCCATTGAGTTTAAGACATAGAAATTATCATCCCTAAATTTTTCTATATTCGCCTTACCCATAAGAACCTCTTTATAAACATTTATTCTCTTTTTATGGTAACATTTATAAGATATATTTTCAATTAATTAAGTAAACTAATGAAATTTTTATTAAAAAAATTATTAACAAAAACTAAAATTTAAAGAAAATATCGATAAAGAGAAATCTAAAATCAAAAACAAAACCCAAAAATAAAATTCATAATAAAACTATTAAACGAAATACAAAACAAAATTAATAATAAAACTCTAAACGAAATACAAATCAAAATTCATAATAAAAATCTAAATCAAATACAAGTCAAAATTCATTATAAAACTCTAAGCGAAATAAAAATCAAAATTCATTATAAAACTCTAAATCAAATACAAATTAAAATTCATAATAAAAATCTAAGCCAAATACAAAACAAAATTCAAAAGCAAATACTATAAAAATATTAACAAAGCATTGTAACTTAACATAAAACATCAATAAAGCATTATAAAATTAACATAAAATATCAATAAAGCACTGTAAACTTAACATAAAATCTAAAATAAATTTTAGAATTCCATTTACAATAAAACATAAATTAACTTATCCAAATCCGTTGATAATGAATCCATATATTATTTGCCAATCTATATGAAAAATATCTACATTAAATTTAAAATTCCATGTACAATAAAATCTAAATTAACTTATCTAAATCTGTTGATAATATATATATATATCATTTTACAATCTATATTAAAAATATCTTTAATTAAATTTAAAATTCCATGTACAGTAAAATCTAAATTAACTTATCTAAATCTGTTGATAATGAATCCATATATTATTTGCCAATCTATATGAAAAATATCTACATTAAATTTAAAATTCCATGTACAATAAAATCTAAATTAACTTATCTAAATCTGTTGATAATGAATCCATATATTATTTGCCAATCTATATGAAAAATATCTACATTAAATTCAAAATGCCATTTACAATAAAATCTAAATTAACTCATCCAAATCCGTTGATAATGAATCTATATATCATTCACTTATCTATATTAAATTTAAAATACAAAAAAATTTTCATTCTAAATTATTAAACTGATATCCAATAATAAAAACAAATTTTAAATCTTAATTTTATTTTGAAAATTAAAAATTACCACAAAAAAAGCACCTTATTTTCATAAGATGCTATAGAGTAAGTTTATTATACAAGTTCTATTATTGCTCTTTCGGAACCATCGCCTCTTCTTGGTCCTAATTTTAATACTCTAGTATATCCACCGTTTCTATCTTCATATTTTGGTGCAATTTCGCCAAATAATTTTTGAACTGTAGATGGTTTGTATATATATTGAGCTGCTTGTCTTCTTGTGTGAAGTGTATTTTTCTTACCTAATGTAATCATACGATCAGCCATTTTTTGAGTTTCTTTTGCTCTTGTTAGTGTAGTAGTAATTCTACCATTGTCTAACAAAGAAGTAACTTGATTTCTAAGTAGGGCATTTCTATGATCTGTTCTTCTACCAAGCTTTCTTTTATTAGCCATCATATCCTCCTATTCTTCTCTTAAACTAAGTCCTAAACTGTGGATTTTATCAATAACTTCTTCTAGTGATTTTTTACCGAAGTTTTTGATATCCTTTAGCTCAGATTCACTTTTTTCTATTATCTCACCAACAGTATTATATCCTGCTCTTTTTAGACAATTGAATGATCTTAATGAAAGATCTAATTCCTCAATAGTTTTTGATAATTCCATTTGATTATTATCTTCTTCTTCGATTTCTTCAATTTCTTCTTCCTCATCTTCTGGTGGGAATTGTTGACCTGGTAGGTCTTTGAAAAATCTTATATCTTCCATCAAAATTGAAGCGCCTTCTGATAAGGCTTCTTGTGGAGTAATTGTTCCATCTGTCCACACTTCAAGAATTAATTTATCATAATCAGTAGACTCACCTACTCTAGTATTTTCAACTGTAAAGTTTACGCTTTTTACTGGTGTAAATGATGAATCTATAGCTATTGCTCCTATTGGGTCAGTATCCTTTTTATTTTGTTCAGCTACCCTATATCCTTTACCATCTGTAACGTCAAGGGCAATAAATAATCTTCCTTTGTCATTAACTGTTGCAAGATAATGATCTGGGTTTGCCACTTCGATTTGGGCATCTGTTTTTATATCTTTAGCTGTAACAATTTTAGGTCCTTCTATATCTAAAAATAGTGTTAGATCTTCTTTAGTATGTTTTTTAATATCAATACCTTTGATATTTAATATTAATTCAGGTACATCTTCTACAACTCCAGGAATTGTGGAAAATTCGTGTAGTACCCCGTCTATAAGAATCTTTGAGACGCTAGAACCAGGTAAGGATGATAAAAGCATCCTTCTCATACTGTTTCCTATGGTTGTACCATAGCCTCTTTCGAGTGGATATAGGACAAATTTACCGTAATTAGTTTCTTCGTCTATATCTAAAATTTCAATCTTTGTATCTAATTTTTCTATCATTGTATCTCCTTAGTTCTAACAATTTAACTAATTCTATTTAGAATAGAACTCAACAATCATACGTTCTTCTACAGGTATATCAATATCTTCTCTTGTTGGGAAGTTTGTAACTTTTACCTTTAAGTTTTCCAAATCTGAATCTAACCATGAAACTACTCCAAATGATTGGTTTGTTTCTTTGATAGCTTTAAATAATTGGCTTGATCTAGATTTTTCTTTTACTTCAATAACATCTCCTTCATTTACTAGAATTGATGGGATGTCAACACTTTTTCCATTTACTAATAAATGTCCATGTGTTACGATTTGTCTTGCTTCTCTTCTAGTTCTAGCAAGTCCAGATCTAAATGCTATATTGTCAAGTCTTCTTTCACAAAGGATTATTAGGTTTTCACCTGTTTGTCCTTGCATTTTTGAAGCTTTTTCATAATAACTTCTAAATTGTTTTTCACTTACTCCGTAGATGAATTTAGCTTTTTGTTTTTCCCTTTGTTGCATACCATATTCACTAAGTTTTCTTCTTTGATTAGAGTTTGTTCTTTTAGATTCTCCTGAGTAACCTAAGTATGCTGGGCTGATTCCTAAGCTTCTACATCTTTTAAATATTGGATCTCTGCTTACTGCCATAGTTTCTCCTTATTAAACTCTTCTTCTCTTAGGTGGTCTACAACCATTGTGAGGAATTGGTGTTACGTCTTTTATCATTGTTACTTCAAGTCCTGCTGCTTGTAAGCTTCTGATTGCAGATTCTCTTCCTGAGCCTGGTCCTTTAACAAATACTTCTACACTTTTTAAACCATATTCCATAGCTTTTTTTGCTGCTTCTAAAGCTGCTTCTTGTGCTGCAAAAGGAGTTGATTTTCTTGATCCTCTAAAACCTAATTGTCCAGCACTTGCCCATGATAAGGCATTACCTTGTGCATCTGTCAAAGTTACCATTGTATTATTGAATGTTGAATTGATATGAGCTTGTCCTCTTTCGACATTCTTTTTAACTCTTCTTCTACCTCTTTTAGCAGAAGATTTTTTAGTCTTTGCTGCCATATCTCCTCCTAATGTCTTCCTTTTCTAGTTCTTGCGTTATTTTTTGTATTTTGACCTCTTACAGGTAAACCTCTTTTGTGTCTAATTCCTCTGTAGCAATTAATTTCTCTAAGATTTCTAATATTCATAGATACTTCACGTCTTAAATCACCTTCGATTGTATAGTCGTCTAATATCTCACGAATTTTTCCTAGTTCTCCTTCTGTAAGGTCTTTCATTTTTGTATCAGGATTGATTCCTGCTTTTTCCAAAATTTCTTGTGCTGAAGATTTTCCTATACCATAAATATAAGTCAATCCAATTTCTGCTCTTTTTTCTCTAGGTAAGTCTATACCAGCTATTCTTGGCATCTAATACCTCCTTAACCTTGTCTTTGTTTATGTTTTGGATTTTCGCAAATTACCATAACTTTACCGTTTCTTTTGATAATTTTGCATTTATCACACATTTTTTTTACTGATGCTCTAACTTTCATTATCGTTCTCTCTTTCTTTATCTACACTTTTAGATTTAAAATAACAAGAAAAAATCGTAGATTTTTTATTGTTATTTGCGTCTCCAAGTAATTCTGCCTTGAGTAAGATCGTATGGAGATAATTCCACTGTTACTGTATCTCCTGGTAATATTCTAATGTAGTTCATTCTAAGTTTACCTGAAATATGTGCTTGTATTTCATGGCCATTTTCTAGTTCTACTTTAAATATTGCATTTGGTAGAGCTTCTTTAACTACTCCTGTTACTTCTATAGCATCTTTTTTTGACATCGATAAAATCTCTCCTTTTCTTTTATTTTGATCTATTAATGTCTGATTGATTCTTTTTAACAACAAGACATAATCTAGATATCTTTAATGAAAGACTCTATCTTTATCTCGTTTTCGATTTTGTAATTCATTGAAAAATTTAGCATATTTGTTAATATTTTTTATTTTATTTCTCTAAACTTTTTTTAATTTGATCAAAAACTTCTTCAGGAGTTTTTGCACCGTCAATAGTAACTAATATACCTTTTTTGTTGTAGTAATCAATCAAAACTGATGTGTGTTTGTTGTAAACATCAAGTCTTTCTTTAACTGCAGCTTCTGTGTCATCTTCTCTTTGTATTAATTTTTCTCCTGTTTCATCATCAATTCCTTCAACTTTTGGTGGGTTGAATTTTATATGATAAACTTTTCCGGTTGACACATTTACTCTTCTTCCAGATATTCTTTCAATAATTACATCTTCAGGCACATTGATATTTATTACCTTATCAATCTTATTATCTCTTTTTTGCATTCCTTCATCAAGTGCTTCGGCTTGAGTAATATTTCTAGGAAATCCATCAAGTAGTATGCTTTTTCCATCTTCTACTTTGTCTAATGCATCCCATACTAAATCTATTGTTAACTCATCTGGAACTAATTGGCCTTTGTTCATGTATTCTTTTGCCTTAGCTCCCAAAGGTGTGTTATTTTTTATATTTGTTCTAAATATATCACCTGTTGATATTTGAACTGCATCTAATTCTTTTATTAATTTTTCTGCTTGTGTTCCTTTTCCGGCTCCTGGAGGGCCTAACAATATGATATTCATAATATTACCTATTTAAAAATCCTTTATAGTTTTTCATAGTAAGCATTGCTTCTATTTGTTTCACTGTTTCAAGTATTACACCAACAACGATTATTACTGAACTTCCTCCAAATGATAAGTTTAGTCCTAAAAATCTTGATGATAATGCTGGTACTATTGTAAGTAGCGCTAACGAAATAGCACCAATAAATGTAATTTTATTTCCTACTTTTGCTAGGTAGTCGCTAGTTGGTTTTCCTGGTCTTATTCCTGGAATAAAACCTCCATTTTGTTGAAGTTGTTTTGCATATTCAACTGTATTAAATTGTATCATGTTGTAGAAATAAGCAAATACTAATATTAATACTGCTTGAACAACAAGATAGATTACAAAACCATAAGTTGATTTGCTAAAGAATTGATTCAATCCTCCATTAGCATTTCCCATAAATAATGAGATTGTTGATGGAATTGCTAATACTGCTGAAGCAAATATTATTGGCATTACTCCGCTCATATTTACTTTTACAGGAATATGAGTTGATTGTCCGCCATACATTTTTCTTCCAACTACTCTTTTTGCGTATTGGACTGGTATTTTTCTTTCGCCTTCTGTAATTTTTACTGTAAATACTACTATAAAAATTACTACAAGTGCCATGATTAAAATTGAAATCCATGTAATTGTATTGTAATGAAGACCAGTCTTCCAAGTTTTTAATGTTTTAGGTACATTTGCTATGATACCCATAAAGATTATAATTGATACACCATTTCCTATTCCTTTTTCTGTTATAGTTTCTCCCATCCATGTAACAAGCATTGTTCCACCGATTAGGACTACATTCATAACTATTTTTTGGAATGGTGTTGCAGATGATAAAGCTGCTCCATATAATCCGTTTGTTATTGCTATAGCTTGAAATATTGCAAGAAATATTGTCATATATCTTGTATATTTTTGTATAGTTTTTCTTCCTGCTTCGCCTTCTTTTGTTAGCTCTTCAAGTCTTGGAATTACAACTGTTAATAATTGCATTACGATTGATGCTGTAATGTATGGTTGAACCCCAAGGGCAAATATTGATAGGGTCGAAAGTCCGCCACCTGTTAGCATATTTAAATAATCTACAAGTGTTCCTTCCATTCCCTTATATGCTGCTGCTAACTTTTGTGCATCTATAAATGGAATTGGGATGTTATTTCCTAATCTATATATTAATAACATCACTAGAGTGAAGTAGAATTTTTTTCTTATTTCTTCTTCACCCCAAGCTCTCTTTAGCGTATCTAACATTAGATCACCTCAGCCTTTCCCCCTTGGGCTGTGATTTTTTCTTCTGCAGATTTTGTAAACTTGTGAGCTTTTACTGTTAATTTCTTTGTGATTTCGCCATCGCCAAGAATTTTAATTCCAGCTTTTGCTTTATTTTTATTTAAAATTTTATTTTCAAATAGTAGTTCAGGTGTAACTTCTGTACCGTCTTCAAAAATATCTAAATCACATACATTTATTGTTTCGTATTGTTTTCTATTGATATTTTTAAATCCTCTTTTTGGAAGACGTCTAAATAATGGCATTTGGCCACCTTCAAATCCTGGTCTAACTCCTCCACCGCTTCTTGAGTTTTGTCCGTCTTGACCACGACCTGCTCTAGTTCCGTTTCCACTTCCTGGACCTCTACCTTTTCTATTTTTTGTTTTTAGCTTTTGGTTAGGTTTTAAATCGTGAAGTTTCATTTTACACCTCCTAGCTTAATTCTTTAACTTCCAACATAAATGGAATTTTATTTATCATTCCTCTTAATGCAGAATTGTCTTCTCTAACTACTGTTTGACCAATCTTTTTAAGACCTAGTGCTTTTGCTGTAGCTATTTGATCGTCTTTTCTGCCTATGAAGGATTTTTTTAATTTGATTTCAACTTTTGCCATAGAATACTCCTTAATAATCGAATTCTTCTATTGATTTACCACGTAATCTTGCAACTTCTTCTACTGTTTTCATAGAAGCAAAAGCTTTTAAGCAAGCATTAATGATATTTTTTGGATTTGATGAACCTAAGTTTTTAGCTCTAATGTCCTTGTATCCTGCAAGTTCACAGATAGCACGAACTGGTCCACCAGCTATGATTCCTGTACCTTCTTTAGCTGGCATTAATAGTACAGATCCTGCACCTTTGTTTGCCAATATTCTGTGTGGAACTGTAGTGTTTACTATAGGAACTGTAACCATGTGTTTTTTTCCATCTTCTGTTGCTTTTCTTATAGCTTCAGGAACTTCTGTAGCTTTTCCTGTTCCTACTCCTACATGTCCATTTTGATCTCCTACTACCACTAGGGCAGCAAATCTCATGTTACGTCCACCTTTTACAGTTTTTGCAACTCTATTTATACTAACTACTCTATCTTCGAGGTTTAGTTTGTCTACATCTTGTTTTAATAAATACATCTAAATCCTCCCTCGTTAAAACTTAAGACCATTTTCTCTTGCTGCTTCAGCTAGGGCTTTTACTTTTCCGTGATAAAGATATCCGTTTCTATCAAAAACAACCTCTTCGATTCCTTTATCAAGTGCAACTTTTGCTATCATTTCGCCAACTTTTGTGGCAGCTTCTATATTTGCACAATTTTCTAAACCTTCGTTTACTTCTTTTTGTAATGTATTTGCACTTGCAAGTGTTACTTGTGCATCGTCATCTATTAATTGTGCGTATATATTAGTATTTGATTTGTAGACACTAAGTCTTGGTTTTTGAGCAGTTCCACTGACTTTATTTCTAACTCTATATTTACGAGTTTTTAATCTTTGCTCTTTTGTTTTTTTAGCCATTATTGCCCCCTACTTACCTGTCTTACCAACTTTTCTTCTAATATGCTCACCTTCGTAACGGATTCCTTTACCTTTATATGGTTCAGGTTTTCTCCAGTTTCTAATGTTTGCTGCATATTGTCCAACAAGTTGTTTATTGATTCCTTTTACAACGATAGTTCTATCGTTAGGAACTTCTACTTCAATTCCTTCAGGATCGTCCATTTTAACTTGGTGTGAAAATCCTAGATTCATTACTAGAGTTTTACCTTGTTTTTGAGCTCTATATCCTGTTCCTTCTATTTGAAGAGTTTTTTGATAACCTTCTGTTACTCCCAAAACCATATTAGCAATCAATGATCTGTAAAGACCATGTTCTTGATTTTCGATTTTTGTAGGATTTTCAGAAGTTATTACGCATAACTCGTTTTCTTCTTGTTCAAGTTTCAAGTTTTTTGATACTAATTGAGAATCTTCACCTTTTGGTCCTTTAACTGTAACCAAATTGTCTTTAACATCAATAGTTACTCCAGAAGGGATTTCAATTGGTTTTTTACCTATTCTTGACATTTATTCCTCCTTACCATACATAACACATAACTTCGCCGCCGACATTTAATTCTCTTGCAGCTTTATCTGTTAATAGTCCTTTTGATGTTGAGATTATTGCAATTCCAAGTCCATCTAAAACTTTTGGTACTTCGTTTGCTTTTACATAAACTCTTAATCCTGGTTTAGAAATTCTTCTAAGTCCTGATATAACTTTTTCGCCTTCTTCTGCGTATTTTAAGTCTATTGTAAGAATACCTTGCTTATTGTCTTCTTCTACATCAAATCCTTTGATGTAACCTTCGTCTAATAGAATTTGAGCAATAGCACGTTTCTCATTAGAAGATGGTAAGCTTACAGATAAATGATTAGCTTTGTTACCATTTCTTATTCTTGTTAGCATATCCGCAATTGGATCTGTCATCATAATTATTTTCCTCCTAACTTACCAGCTTGCTTTTCTTACTCCAGGAATTTCACCTTTGTTTGCGAGCTCTCTAAAGCATACACGGCAAATACCGTATTTTCTTAATACAGAATGTGGTCTTCCACAAATCTTGCATCTTGAATATGCTCTTGTACTATATTTTGGCTTTCTTTTTTGTTTCGCAATCATTGACTTTTTTGCCATTTTTTGCTCCTTTATTTTCTGTAAGGCATTCCCATTAATGTTAAGAATGCTTTAGCTTCTTCATCAGTTTCTGCTGTTGTTACAAATGTAATATCCATACCATGTAAGAAATCAACATCATCATAGTTAATTTCTGGGAATATTAATTGTTCCTTGATTCCTAATGAATAATTTCCTCTTCCATCAAATGAATTTGGATTAATTCCTCTGAAGTCTCTAACTCTTGGTAGAGAAATTGAAATTAATTTATCCATGAAATCATACATTTTTTCTCCTCTAAGAGTTACCTTTGTACCTATTGGTTGGCCTTCTCTTAGTTTGAAGTTTGATACAGATTTTTTTGCTTTTATTTCAATTGGTTGTTGACCTGTAATAAGTGCAAGTTCATTTTTTGCCTTGTTTAAAATGTTTTTGTTATCTTTAGCTTCGCCAAGTCCGATATTTATAACAATTTTTTCAAGTTTTGGTACTTGCATTAAGTTTTCATAACCGAATTGATCCACAAGTCCTTTAACAACTTCTGATTTATATTTTTCTTTTAATCTACTTGTCATAATTACTCCTTTTGGATCTAATCGAATTTTTCGTCAGTTTTTTTGCAAACTCTAACTTTTTTTCCATCGATTATTTCAGTTGATGTTCTTACACCTTTTTTCAAGCTTTCTGAGTATAGTAGAACTTTTGATGCTGAGATTTTTCCTTCTCTTTCAAATCTTCCACTTTCTTCTCCCATTTGTCTTGCTTTTTGGTGTTTAGTTTGAATGTTTGCACCTTCAACTATTACTCTATTTTCCTTAGGAAATGCTTTAATAACTTCTCCTACGTGTCCTTTGTATTCACCTGATATTACTTGGACTTTATCGCCTTTTTTAATATGCATTTAATCCTCCTATAATACTTCCGGTGCAAGTGAGATAATTCTCATGAATCCTTCATGACGAAGTTCTCTTGTTACTGGCCCGAATATACGAGTTCCTACAGGTGATTTGTCATCTTTTACTATTACAGCAGCGTTGTCATCAAATTTTATATATGATCCATCGCTTCTTTTAACTCCTCTTGAAGTTCTTACTATAACAGCTTTTACAACTTCACCTTTTTTTACCGCTCCACCGGGTGTTGCACTTTTAACTGAACATGTAACTATATCCCCAATGTTTGCGTATCTTCTTCCGGCTCCACCAAGAACTTTGATAACTGAAAGTTCTCTTGCTCCGGAGTTATCTGCTACTCTCATACGAGATTCTTGTTGTATCATAATAATCTCCTTTACCTAATTAAGCACGAACCGCAGTTTCGTTAATTTTAACTAGTCTCCATCTTTTTGTCTTTGCTAATGGTCTAGTTTCCATTATTGTTACTGTATCGCCAACTCTAGCTTCATTGTTCTCATCGTGAGCTTTATATTTCTTACTTACTTTTAATCTTTTCTTGTATACAGGGTGTTGGATTTTTGTTTCAACTTTTACTGTGATTGTTTTATCCATCTTATCTGATACAACTACTCCTTGAACGGATCTTCTACTATTTCTTTCCATCAAGTTAAGCCTCCTTATTTATATTGAGCTTTCTCTCTGTTTGGATTGTTTTTACTCTAGCTATATCTTTTTTAACATTTCCAATAGCAGCTGGGTTTTCAAGTTGACCTGTAGCCATTTGGAAACGAAGATTAAATAATTCAGATTGTAAATCGAAAAGTTTTTTATTTAATTCGCTTTCACTTAATTTTCTGATTTCTACTGCTTTCATTAAGCTTCCTCCACTTCTTTGACCTCAAGCCTTTTTACGAATTTTGTTTTGATTGGTAGTTTTTGGGCTGCAAGTCTCATAGCTTCTCTTGCTACTTCTTCGCTTACTCCACTCATCTCAAACAACATTCTACCTGGTTTTACTACTGCTACCCAATATTCTGGAGCACCTTTACCAGATCCCATTCTTACTTCTGCTGGCTTCTTTGATACTGGTTTATCTGGAAATACTTTTATCCAAATATTTCCGCCTCTTTTTATATATCTTGTCATAGCACGTCTTGCAGCCTCTATTTGGTTTGCTGTAAGCCATGTGCTACCAAGTGATTGTAATCCGTATTCACCATAAGAAAGTGTATTGCCTTTTTGGGCTTTACCTTTCATTCTTCCTCTATGTTGTCTACGATATTTTACTCTTTTAGGCATTAACATAATCTTGTTTCCTCCTTGAGATAATAATCTTATCTATCGTTATTTCTTCTATTTGGACGTCTTTTCTTATTTCTTCTGTTTTGCTTTGGTTGTTTGATGTCTGGAATTCTTTTTGCTTTTTCTCCAGGAAGTACTTCTCCTCTGTTTATCCAAACTTTACATCCGATTTTACCGTATTGGGTATCTGCTTCTGCAAAACCATAATCAACATCTGCTCTTAGTGTTTGAAGTGGTACTTTTCCTTCGTTGTATCCTTCACTTCTTGCCATATCAGCTCCACCAAGTCTACCAGATACTTGTGTTTTAATTCCTACAGCTCCAGCTCTCATTGTTCTTTGAACTGCTTGTTTCATAGCACGTCTAAATGTGATACGATTCTCAAGTTGTGCTGCAATGTTTTCAGCTACTAATTGGGCATCAACGTCTTGGTTTTTAATTTCTTCAACGTTTATTATTACTCTTTTGCCAGGAGCGATTTTTTCAACTTTTTTCTTTAATTCTTCAACTCCTGCTCCGCCCTTGCCGATTACCATTCCTGGTTTTCCGGTATAAACTGAAACTTTTATGTTATTTACTGCTCTTTCAATTTCTATATCAGAAATTCCTGCATCGTAAACTTCTTTTTTAACTAATTCTCTTATTTTGTGATCTTCTACTAAAAGTTCAGAAAAGTCTTTTTTATTTGCATACCATTTAGAGTCCCATTCTTTAATTACGCCAACTCTAAAACCTTTAGGATTTACTTTTTGACCCATTATTATGCCTCCTCTACTTCTTCTTGTGTAAGAACTACGCCTATGTGAGATGATCTCTTAAGGATTGGATAAGCTGCACCCTTTGCCTTAGGTCTCCATCTTTTCATAGTTGGAGCGTCGTTTGCGAAGGCTTTTTTAACAATAAGATTTTCTCTAGATAATCCGTTATTGTTTTCTGCATTTGCTATTGCACTTTTTAGTACATCTGAAAGTAGTCTAGCACCTTTTTTGTTTGTAAATCTTAAAATATTAAGTGCTTCGTCTACTTGTTTACCTCTAATTTCTCTACATATATAATTAACTTTAAGAGGAGATATTCTTACATATTTAGCTGTTGCTTTAACTTCCATTTATACTCTCCTAACTTAATTTTGATTTCATTTCTGTTGCTTTTTTAGCATGGCCTTTGAAAGTTCTTGTTGGAACGAACTCTCCAAGTTTATGTCCAACCATATCTTCTGTTATATATATTGGAACATGCTTTCTACCATCGTGAACTGCTATAGTATGTTCTACAAATTCAGGAAATATTGTAGAACGTCTTGACCAAGTTTTAACTACCTTTTTGTCATTTTTTTCATTTAATGCTTCAATTTTTTTCATTAAATGTTCATCGACAAAAGGTCCTTTTTTTAGTGATCTAGCCATTAAATCCCCCTATTTTTCGTTTCTTCTTCTTACTATATATTTAGAAGATTTATTTTTCTTTTTTCTTGTTTTAAGACCAAGTGCTGGTTTACCCCATGGTGTTGATGGTGCTGGTCTTCCTACTGGTGTTCTACCTTCACCACCACCGTGTGGATGGTCTACTGGGTTCATTGCTGATCCTCTTACGTGTGGTCTTTGTCCCAAGTATCTTGTTTTTCCAGCTTTACCAATTCTTACTAATTCGTGTTCAATGTTTCCAACCATACCGATTGTTGCTTTACAATCATTGTGGATTAGTCTTGTTTCGCCACTTGGTAATTTTACTGTTGCAAATCTTCCTTCTTTAGCCATAAGTTGAGCAGAAACTCCTGCACTTCTTACAAGGATTGCTCCTCTTCCTGCTTTAAGTTCGATATTGTGGATTTGTGTACCTACTGGAATATCTTTTAATTCAAGTGCATTACCTGGTTTAATATCTGCTTCTTTTCCACTTTCAACTACATCTCCAACTTTTAAATTTCTTGGAGCAAGTATATATCTTTTTTCTCCATCAGCATAAGCTAAAAGAGCAATATTTGCTGATCTGTTTGGATCGTATTCAATAGCTTTTACTCTTGCTGGTATATTATCTTTGTTTCTTTTGAAATCAATGATTCTATATTTTCTTTTAGCTCCACCACCTCTATGGCGAACTGTTATTCTACCAGTATTGTTTCTTCCACCTGATTTTCTTAAATCAGTTGTTAGAGATTTTTCTGGTGCTTTTTTTGTAATTTCACTGTATGTCATAACAGACATATTTCTGTGTCCGTTTGATGTTGGTTTTAATTTTCTTATAGGCATTTAAATCCTCCCTACATTCCGTCGAAGTATTCAATTGCTTCAGAATCTTCAGTTAATGTAACATAAGCTTTTTTCCAATCAGCTTTTTTACCATAACCATATCTAGTTCTAACTTTTTTACCAGTAAAGTTTAAAGTTCTTACTTTTTTAACTTTTACTCCTTCAAAGATAGTTTCGATTGCGTGTTTGATTTCTGCTTTGTTTGCATTTTTGTCTACTTCAAAAGTGTATTTATTTTCTTCAATTAATTCCATACTTTTTTCAGTAATTATTGGTCTTTTTACTATATCGTAAGGTGATTTCATTATATAAATACCTCCTCAAGTTTTTTTATTGCGTCTTTTGTAATAACAAGTTTGTCATGTCTTAAAAGATCATATACATTAATTAAGTTTGCTTTTTCTACGTTGCATCCTTCAATGTTTCTAAATGATCTATAAACTTTGTCATCATTTTCAGCAATAACTACATAAGCTTTTTTGTTTGCATTAATGTTATTTAAAATTTCATTAGCTTCTTTAGTTTTGTATGAATCAAGTTTTAATTCATCAAGTACAATTAATTCATTATCATTTACTTTTGAAGTTAAAACTGAGTAAAGAGCTTTTCTTCTCATTTTCTTAGGAATTTTGTAGCTATAGTCTCTTGGCTTTGGTGCAAATACAATTCCACCGCCTGTATAGTGAGGAGCTCTTATAGATCCTTGTCTAGCTCTACCTGTTCCTTTTTGTCTAAATGGCTTTCTTCCACCACCTCTTACTTCTGCACGAGTCTTAGCGGATTGTGTGCCTTGTCTTTTATTAGCTAGTTGGTTTTTAACTGTATCATAAACAGCTGTTTCAGCAATTTCTGCTGCAAAAAGAGTTTCATTTAACTCGATTTCACCAACATTTTCTCCTTTAATATTTAAAACTTCTACTTTAGGCATTTATTCCTCCTTATTATAGGCTCTTTGTTGCTTGTTTAACTTGAACAAGTCCACCTTTTGGTCCTGGAACTGCGCCTTTAACTAGGATGTAGCTGTCTTCTGTATTGACTTTAACAACTTTTAGGTTTTGAACTGTTACACGTTCATGTCCCATTTTTCCAGAGCCTTTTCTACCTTTGAACACTCTAGCTGGATCAGAACCTGCTGCTCTTGCTCCTGCTACTCTGTGTGATTTAGAACCGTGGCTTGCTGGTCCTCTTCCATAATTCCATCTTTTGATAGCACCTTGTGTTCCTTTTCCTTTAGAAATAGCAGTAATATCTACTAATTCGCCTTCTTCAAATTGGTCAACACTAAGTGTATCCCCAGGATTTAATTCTGATTTTTCATCAAGTCTAACTTCTCTTAAAAATCTTTTATAAGAAGCGCCAGCCTTGTCAAAGTGTCCTTTGATAGGTTTTTTAACATTTTTTTCTTTTTTGTCATGATAACCGATTTGGATTGAATTGTAACCATCAACTTCTTCTGATTTAACTTGAACTATTACATTCTCATCAGCTTTAAGTACAGTTACAGGTGTAACAACACCATCTTCATCAATGACTTGAGTCATGCCTACTTTTGTTGTAAATATACTCTTCATTTGAGTACCTCCTTAATTACAGCGGATTGATCCAAAATTATTTGGAAAACCTTCAATCATTCTAATTACAGTTTTATTTCTATGTCAACACCAGCTGGTAAATTCAATTTCTTTAGAGAATCTAAAGTTTTTGCATTTGGTCCAATGATGTCGATTAATCTTTTGTGTGTTCTTTGTTCAAACTGTTCTCTTGAGTCTTTGTATTTGTGAACCGCACGAAGAATTGTTATAACTTCTTTTTCAGTTGGTAATGGAATAGGTCCACTTACTTTTGCTCCTGATCTTTTTACCGCTTCAACGATTTTCTCTGCAGAGCTGTCAATTATTTCATGATCATACGCTCTTAGTCTAATTCTTATCTTTTGATTAGCCATTTTTCCTCCTTTTGATGTGCCACCCTACCGGGCGTTTAATTATATTTGGAAAGCACTAGAGATTTTTCTCTAGCTTGCTTGGTGGAAATTACCTTCCACATCTGGCTTAGTGTGAAAGCAACCTCCCACTTCATAGCACTTAAATATGATACAACAATTCATAAGAAAAATCAAGTGAATTTCCTAATTTTTTTAAAAATTTTCAAGCATTTTCTTATAATTTTTGTACCAATCCGTTTTATTATATATGCCAAAGTGAAAATTTGCAAATTTTTATTTCTTAATTTATATATAGGAGATAAAAACAGAGAGTATAAATTTATTAAAAATTTTTCTACAACAAATTTCAACTATTAAAGTGAAATTAATACATAAGCTAAGCTCCTAAGGTCTTTTTAATTTCTTTTGTATTTAGGCAGGTACTTATAAGTTGTATTTGTTTTGAAAATTAATATAAGGTGTAGACATCAAAATCGTCTATACCTTTTATTAATTTATTTTTTTTAATTTTTTGCAAGTTTATTTATTTTATTTGAACTATAGGCACCTCTATAAAAATACTGTATATTTTTCAAATTCACTTTGTAATTTTATATCTCCTCCACCATTATTGATGATTTTTTTTACTAAAGATAAGCCTATTATCGTACTTTCTTTTATACCATTATTATAAAAAATATTTTCTATTTCAGTTTTAAATGATTTATTTAAATCTTCTACAATTTTATCTAAAGACTCCCCAGCTTTTATGTAATTTATATCTTTGTAATATATACCAAATGATGAATACTTTTTTAGTTACTTGATTCTATTGTTCAATTTTTTATTTATTATTCTTATATATTAATCCTTTTTTTGGGCTATTAGCAACTCCGTCACTTATTTCATCTGTGTGGGCCTGGCTTATATTACAGATAAGGAAGTTGATAAGTCATGCCAAGTTTTTGTTTCATCCTCAAAGAGTATGAGGCAAGTTTTTCTTTACCTCTATCTTTTAGACCTACTAATTCAAGTGATTTATCAATATCTTTATCACTTGTTCCAACAATTAGTTTTGCCATTAATTTTAAATATCCATACCCAAATAGATTTCCATAAAACTTAGGAGCTCCTACCATAGCTCCTATATTTTTAATTGCTTGATCCCCATTTTTTATTACAGGTTTATCATTTATTAAAATCTCTCCAGAATCTACCCTTATAAGTTATATAAGTTATGTTATCATTCTATTAGCAGTTGTATTCCCCTCTCTTTTTTTTAAAAAAACTATAAATATTTCCTCTAAATACAGTCATATTTAAATTATTTATAATTTTTCTTTTAACATAAGATTTGTTTAGATATTTTATTTCAAGTACTTTCTTAGACATAACTTTCTCCTTTGATTATTTAATTGTTAAGAGGTAAATCTAAAAAAATAAAAAAATCATAAATTTTTACTCATTTAAAAAAATAATCAATAATATAGTATTTTATAAGTCATTAAACGCTAAAATAAACCTGCAAAAATTGCAGTTGAAACTTCCTTTAAATCCAACTCCATCTGTAAAAATTCTATATTATTTCTCCTAGTTTTCTTGTCTTTTTCTATTTTGTTTAGTGATTTAACTATAAAGTTCTTGTAGACCTTATCTCCTTTTTTGTTTTCTTTGAAATATCCAAAGACATGGATTAGATCTCCTTTTTCAAATTCTTTTACAATTTCTACCTTTTCTCCATATACTGAGCAATTTGTATATTCTTTGCCCTTTCCATATTTTTTAACAAGAGCAAAATTTACAACTTGAATCTCTTTATCACCTTTTGTAAAAGTTCCAAAAGTAGGTTCTTTTATCAGATTGGCATTGATATTAATCATTTCTTTGTTCATTTTATCCTCCAATTAAAAAAGCGACTGAAAAGTTAATTCCAATCGCCAAGTATTTGTATATTTAGTTGTCTTTTAGGTAGGGCTTCTTATCCTTATCATCTTTTCTCATTTCGTATTTAAGGGAACTAGCATTTTGTCGTGTATATATTAGTGAGAGGCATTTGAAATACTAGTTAGCTTCTCTGCGAGTTTTCCCTATTTATTGATTGCATTATAAATTGAAAATAGGCATGAAAAAAGACGATAGATTTTTATTTTTCTATCGTCTAGCATGATTTATAAAGTGAAACAAATAATGCTAATTAAATTAAGATTCAATATATTTCTTTAAATAAACGAGAAATCAGTACTTGTGCATGGTATCCACCATTAGTTCCAGTACCTGTAACAACTTGTCAAGGACTTTTTAATCATTTTTTATCGCTTTTTGATGTTTTTCTCTATCCATTTCTCTAAGAATTATGCGTTTTAATTTGTCTTGCATTGTTTC
>NZ_KV803717.1:0-1587 GCF_001811125.1 Anaerococcus sp. HMSC068A02
TTTCATTTTTTGAGGCAACACTTTTAATAGTTTATGCGACCAACTTACTCTTTTCTCGAATTAGTTTTTGATGTTCTTCGGGTGTTCTTAATTCAAATGATTTTTGGTTTCTGAGAACAGCAAAAATAATTTGAACCATCTTTCGCATAATTGCACACATTACAACTTTGTATGGTTTTTCAGCTATTTTCTTTTCAAAATAAGCTCGCATAACAGGATTTAAATACTCTCTGTTGCGATTTGGATACACATTAGATTTAGCCAGCATATGGAGAATTGAGCGAACATGAGGTGATCCTCTTTTAGAGATTTTATTGTTTTTCCTATTGTATGTTCCACTTTGGGATACTCCTGGATCCAAGCCAAAGAAGGCAACTAATTCTTTCGGTTTCGAGAAATTGGATATATCTCCAAGCTCTGATAAAACAACACATGCTGTATATTCTCCAACTCCTGGAATACTTTGTAAAAGCACTATTTCTTTATGAAACTTTTCATCTAAAAGAGATAGTCTTTTGATTTCATCATCGATTGCTTTCAAAGCTTCCTGTAAACTGAAAATAACCCTCACAGTTGTTTGAATAAGTACTGCTGAACTAAGGCTTACTATACAAACTTCAATAGATTTTTCAGCAGCTTTCAATAGTTTTTCATATTTTACTTCGGCATAGGAGCTGCTTTTATGTGAATTTTCTTTTATCAGTTGAATAATATCTTGCTTATTTTCAGGAGATAATACTTCCTGTATAGTAGAATATTTTTCAAGCAAAGACAAAGGTGTTTTCCCTTGCAAATCCGCAAATACTTTCTTGAAATCTGGAAAGGAAATATCTAAAAAAGCGATTAATCGGTTGATGTGTTCCACAATTTCATCCGTCAATTCTTTATGCTGTCTACAAAGCTTTTTGATACTGTTAACGGTATCTGAGTGCGTAATTGTTTCGTTGTAATTCTTAATACGATATAGCAACGCTATATTATATGCATCTGTTTTATCTGATTTAATTTTTCGGATATTGATATTTTTCAATGCTCCACTTTGAATCGGATTAATTACAATGACTTCGTAATTATGCTTACGGAAAAAATTAGCTAAAATTTGATGATAGTGTGCAGTAGCTTCCATGATAATTACTGCTCTGTCTTTGTACTTATCTTCTACCTTTTCAAGTACATAGATGAGCGACTTCATACCAGTAATATCATTAGAAATTTTAAGTCTTTTGATGATGTCATTATTAGGTGATAGAATACAGATATCACTGAAAGCTTTACTCACATCAATTCCTACAACAATTTTTTCTGACATAATATACCTCCTATAATTTGGGATGCCCTGTTAATCCAAAACCACAACAGGCTCACGAGTTATACAGGTAATCAATAAATGAACCTAACCAACCGAAAAGATGAAAGGCAATGGAATGAGGGTGGAGTCTACCAAATGAGTAATTCCTAAATTGGAAACCCAGCAAGCACATAAAACAATCCCATTTCATCCCTAATATCTATAATTTTATCATAGATGATTAGGTTCATTTTTAAGAACTATGCTTAAAGCTGTTCTTATACTATTAGTATATGAGC
>NZ_KV803718.1:0-1806 GCF_001811125.1 Anaerococcus sp. HMSC068A02
GGGGCTGTTGCAAAAGTCCCAAGATAGAAAAAAGACGAGGAAATTAAAATCCTCGTCTTTTTCTGATACAATGTATTTATGAAACAAAATAGTAATACATCATCATTAACTAATTTTACACTAGTTGATGATACAATTCAATTAAAATTAAATATAAATACAGAAATATACGTACAAGATGATATAAAACTAAGGCTTGTAAAAAATATAATTGAAAGGATGGATTTATCAGAATTAAATAAAATCTACTCATCATTTGGAAGAAAACCTAAAGTAAACCCAATAACAATGCTGCAAATAATAATATTTTGCTACTCTGAAGGAATCTTTTCATCAAGGGAAATAGAGAAATCATGTAAATATGATCTAAGAATAAAATACCTCCTAGATGAAAGTAAAGCACCAGACCATTCTACCATTAACAGATTTAGACAAAAAATAGCAGAGCTAACACCTAACTTGTTAAATCAAATGGTCCAAATACTAATAGAAGAAAATCAAATAGATTTATCAAGCATCTATATAGACGGAACAAAAATAGAAGCCTACGCCAATAGATACAGCTTTGTATGGAGGGGAAGCATAGAAAAATGGCAAGAAAAACTAAGAATAAAAATAATAAATCACTTCAACTTAAGCAAAGACCTAAATACATCTCAGGTATTAGAAGTAGTAAAAATAGTATTTAATCAGATAAGTAAAGAATGTATAGAAAAGAAAATAAATTTCGTACATGGGCAAGGAAAAAGAAAACACCAACTTCAACGTGACTATGAACAATTAAAAGACTGGAAAAACAAACTAGAAACCTATCATAAACACCTAGAAATAATGGGAGATTACAGAAATTCCTACTCAAAAACAGATCATGATGCAACCTTCATGAGAATGAAAGAAGACCACATGAGAAATGGGCAATTAAAACCAGCCTACAATATTCAACTGGCAAGTGCATCAGGCTTTATCATAGGAGAAAATATATCCCATCATCCATCTGATATGTACACCCTAAAACCCTTCTTAAAAAAACTACTAGAAAAATATCCTAATCATTTAAATAGAATAGTAACAGATGCAGGATATGAAAGTGAAGAAAACTATGTATTTCTCGCAGAAAATAAATTAACATCCTACATAAAACCATCAAACTATGAAAGGTCGAAAACACGAAAATATAAAAAAGAAAAAGAATTTAGGGAAAGATTAAATTACGATGAAAATCAAGATAAATATATATCAGCAGAAGGAAAAATCTTTGTAAGATGTAAAGATAGGTATGATACTAAGAAAAGTGGTTACGTTAGTATAAGCAAGGTATACAGGTGTTTCGACTGGAACAAAGGTGGACAAAAAACCAAAGGAATTTATATAGCAGCAACATTCCAAAAATATAGAAAAAAATCTTTAGAAAATATAAGCTCTGACCAAGGAATAGAAGAAAGAATAAATAGATCAATCCAAGCTGAAGGAGCCTTTTCTAAAATAAAGTCAGGATTAAACTACAAAAGATTTAGCCATAGAGGAAAAGCAAATATAACAAGTGAAATATGCTTCATATCTATGTCACTAAACTTAAATAAACTGGTATCAAAAATAGAAAATAATAATTTAGAAATCATAAAATACAAAGCTGCCTAAGAAAAAAATGTTAAAATTCTTAGCTCTATTAAGTGAGCATATTTTTAATGAAAATGTGGAAAAATTTATCTTCATCTTAAAAATCTCTATATAATTAAATGGCTTGATACAAATATACAAGAAAAAAGGCGATGTGCAGAATATATTCACCTATTCTGCAACATCACC
>NZ_KV803719.1:0-272 GCF_001811125.1 Anaerococcus sp. HMSC068A02
TTCTTCTTCCTCAAGTTTTGATCGTTCTTCTTCGCTTAACTCTTCTTTTGGCACTTCATAATTTCCTATGAAGTTAAAATATATTTCTATCTTTTGCTTTGATGTTTGACTGCCTTTCCTATCTCTTTCATGAATGATTATCTTCTTTACAAACTCATTTATCATTGTGTTTGTGAGATTATCAAAGTTTTCATAACGACTAATAAGGGATATGAATTTTCTTGCCTTATCTGTTTCCTTTTCATATCTTGATATTACAAGCTCTAAGTCTT
>NZ_KV803720.1:0-1456 GCF_001811125.1 Anaerococcus sp. HMSC068A02
GCCTCTTTCCTTTTTCTGCTATCATTTAACTGCATTTCTGCATATTCTAAATGATCATATATTGCATCAAGTCTGAGATTTAAATCAGTATATTTTCTATCATAATGTTTATCTTCAAAATTTAAAGAGTCTATTTGATTAATTAGTGATGCTTTTGTACCTGTTAATTGCCTAATCTTCGCTAAGTGTTTATTAATAACTTCGTCAATTTCTTTTGTATCTATTTGAATATTGATTTTTTCTTCAATTTTTTTGGCAAAAGTAGGATTGCTAACTATTTGAGTAATTATTGTTTCTACTTCTTTTTCAATTAATTCAGCCCTAATTTGTTTATTAAAAGTACATTTATGTCCATTCATCATTTGTCGATGTTTACATCCGTAATAGTAATAATCTTTGTAATGCTCTCCTTTTTTGTTTTTATTACGTTTACGGCTTTTATTTCCATATAAACCAGCACTACAATATGGGCATTTTATTAAATTTGATAAGATATGAACTCTCTCATCTTTTCCTCTATTTATCTTCTCATACTTTTTAGCTTGAGATTTTCTTTTTTCCTGAACTGTATTCCATAACTCATCGTCAATTAAAGGTTCATGATTTCCTTGAGCTATAATATAATGATCAGATTTTTCTAATTTAATTTTACCAGTATTTTTATCTTTATTCGTTTTTCTTCTTCCATATGCAATTTTCCCATTATATACGGGATTATCCAATATTTGTCTTATTAAACTAGCTGAAAAATATGGATTCTTGCCATTTTGTCTTATAGGTTTATTAATACCTAAAGAAACTAAATACTTAGATACTCCATTGGCTCCCATATCTGAATTAGCATATAAATCAAAAATCATCCTTACTGCTTTAGCTTCATCTTCATTAACAACTAATTCTCCATTATCTAATGAATAGCCAATTGGAGCAAAACCACCATTCCATTTACCTTCTCTAGCCTTTTGTTTTCGACCTTCCATAGTTTGAGAAAGTATATTTTCACGTTCCATTTCTGCTACTGCTGAAAGAATTGTTATAACAAGTTTTCCAGAATCTTTAGAGCTGTCTAAACTATCATCAACACAAATTAGATTTACATTATGATTTTCCATGATTTGTAATGACTGCAATACATCCGCTGCATTTCTTCCAAATCTTGATAATTTAAAAACCATTACATAATCAACTTTATCTTTTTCAGCTTCTATATCATTAAGCATAGCTATGAATTCATTTCTACCTGAAATAGATGTTCCTGATTTTCCAGCATCTTTATAGGTTTTTATTATTTCTATATCATAAGCTTTTGCATACTGTTTTATTCTTTCTTCCTGAGCATCAAGTGAGTAACCATCAATTTGCATAGATGTTGACACTCTTGTATATACATACGCTTTTTTCTTTTTCATTTTTCCACCTTTAGTTTGGACATATTTTCACGTTATAGTTATACCTA
>NZ_KV803721.1:0-659 GCF_001811125.1 Anaerococcus sp. HMSC068A02
ACCTTTGATAGAGAGGGATTTCAAAAGATGATAAAAGCAGTAGAAGAAAACAAAGTATCTACTGTGATAGTAAAAGATATGAGCAGGTTTGGCAGAGATTACCTCAAAGTAGGTTTTTATACCGAAATACTTTTCAAAGAAAAGGGAGTAAGATTTATTGCCATCAATAACGGAATAGATAGCGAAAAACAAGCAGAAAGCGACTTTACCCCATTTCTAAATATTATGAATGAATGGTATGCAAGAGATACCTCAAGAAAAATACAATCCATCTTTAGAGCAAGAATGGAAGAGGGTAAAAGAGTATCACCCAGCGTTCCATACGGCTATTATAGAAACCCTAAGAACAAACAGGAGCTACTTGTCGATAAAGAGAGTTCAAAGGTCGTAAAACGCATTTATAGGCTTGTAATAGAGGGATATGGAGTAACTCAGATAGCAGATATACTAACCAAAGATAAAGTCCTTATTCCATCAGCCTATGCAGAAATACACTATCCTGAAAATAACCACAGCTCCAAGAAAAGAGGAATAGAAGACCCATATTTTTGGACACCAACCACAGTAAGCTATATCTTAGAAAAGCAAGAATATATGGGACATACTGTATTGGGAAAGACAATTAGTGTAGACTACAAAACCAAGAAACGAAGAAAGGC
>NZ_KV803722.1:0-7672 GCF_001811125.1 Anaerococcus sp. HMSC068A02
AAGAAGAACGATCAAAACTTGAGGAAGAAGAACGAAAAATTAATGAGAGAAGAGACAGACTTCATCAAAATTATCTAAAGCGTAAAGCAAATGGAAAACAACAGGAGTATGAGGAAAGGTATAAGGAAAGGAGAGAACAGAAAAAACAGGAGAAGTTAAAGGTTTTGAAAAGGGCAGGTATACTGATGAAGGATTATAAAAACAAGGAATCATTTAAAGAGAGCGTGTAAAAATTACACGCTCTAAATTTATGTTTTATAATATTGGGATAAATTTCTTTAGTTAAGCATACTTCTATATTTACTTGGTGTGATACCATAAGTTGATTTGAATATTTTAGCAAAATGTCCTGTGTGTGTATAGCCAACTTTTTCTGCTATCGTAGATATTTTATACTCAGGATTTTTCAGCAATAATAATGCCTTATTAAGCCTTAGTTCTTTTAAGTACTCGTAGGGAGGAACACCGTAGTATTTGCGAAAAGCTAATTGAAATCGTGCAGGACTCATTAAAGCAATTTTAGAGAGTTCAAGTCCGTCAATATGAACCGATAAATCTTTTTTCATAGCTGATACAGCCCTTTTCAGATTTTGCTTATCTTTTTTAGTTAAGACAACGGATATATTTTTTTCCTTTTCTTCTAACTCTGTAATTATGATAGATAATAGTTCCATAACTTTGCTTTCCAAATATAAAGGCAAAATCTTTCCTTCAGCTTGGGATTCTCTTATCTGTTGAAATATAAAATTCAACTGCGGAGAATTTTGAGTTTTTAACAAATAAGAATTAAGAATCTTTGCTTTTTCATATTCAAAATCATCATATTTTAATTTTAAGAAAGTATCAAAGTATTCTTTGGTTAGGATTATTTTCGTAAACTTTACAGGCTTATTTGCCTCACAATAGGTATAAGTTTTCTTTTCTGTATTTAAGTAACAATATATACCTTTTTCTACATTATTTAACTTTCTGCCACCGACTTTAAATAAACTGCTTTCTGTTTCAAATTGGCTAATCTCTAAATACTTTTCAGATACTTCGGTTATTTTCTCCATTGTTTCATTTGGAGTAAAGTTAGCAATTAAAATTAGAATTAAACGGCTGTCAAATTTTAGTATGCGAAAAGTACCTTTGCCAAAATGGGGATCTATTTTAAAGATTTGTTTGTTTTCAGTTGATAAAGTTGGAACAGGAATAAAAGGAGCGTCATGTACTAAGTTTGTTAAATAATCAATAACTGTTCTATCCATCAATTCTACTCACCTCTTTTAATATCACAAATTTATTTTATTATATCACAAATTTATAAAAATGTAAATAGAAATACTGATAAAAAGCTTATAAATAAAGGGATTACAAGGAATATCAAAATTCATAGTTAGATTTTGAGTTATAAAAAATTAGCTTTATAATGAATGTAGTTAGTTAGATACGGCTAACAATTATGAAAGGAGATGGAATAACTAATGGAAAAAAAGAAGACAGGAATATCTTATGTGTTTCAATTAGCAAAAGATGAGAGAAAAAAGCTACATTTAGGAATGTTTTTATCTGTCATTTCTGCGACTTTATCATTAGTTCCTTATTTTGTAGTTTACAAGATATTACTAATGATATTTCAGAAAAATATTTTGTATACAGAAATTTTAATGTGGGCAGGTATAGGAATTATAAGTGCTGTTTTGCAAGCAATACTAATGTCCTTTGCGGGCATTTTATCTCATACAGCAGCTTTTAACACAATACACAGAATTAAGCTGAAAGTTGTAAATCATATTTCAAAATTTAATTTGGGATTCTTCCAAGAGCATGCCCCCGGAGAAATTAAAACATTGTTGTTTGATGATGTAGATAGAGTTGAAAATTTTTTGGCTCATAGCACTTTGGAATTAGCTCAGGCAGCAGTTGTTCCGGTTATTATGTTCATTTTCATGTTGAAATTAAATTGGATGATGGCACTTGTTATGCTTATTCCTATGATTTTGGGATTAGGAATTCCTATGATGCTAATGAAAAATTATCCGGATATGTCAACGGAGCTATCCGAAGATATTGCTGATTTAAATGCTTCGGCAAACGAATTTATAAAGGCTATGCCTGTAATAAAAATGTATCATTTAACAGCAGAAAAATTTGAACAATATAGAAGCTCATTGAATGCGTATATTACTTGTTGGAAAAAGATGTGTATGAGCTCTTGCTATCCTTTATCAATAACTTTAGTGGTTTTGGATTCAGCAATCTTATTTACATTGCCGTTCGGAGGATATTTCTTTTTGAGAAATTCTTTATCAGCAACATCCTATTTGCTATTTATTATGCTTACAATGTGCTTTTTTGTTTCGTTCTTAAATATGGTAACAATCTTTATGCAATCTATGGAGCTTGGAAGCGGATTGGATAACATAAAAAAAATAATGGATATGGATGAATTGAAAGACGGAACAAAAATCATAAACAAGAATGAGTGTATGAAAATAGATTTTAAAGACGTTACTTTCAGTTATGACGATGAAGAAACAAAAAATAAAGCATTACAACATATAAATTTATCCTTAAAACCGAATACAATAAATGCTTTTGTGGGACCTTCCGGTGCAGGCAAGACAACTGCTGCACAATTGATTGGGAGGTACTGGGATGTAACAAGTGGAGCAATTAAAATTAACGACATACCGATCAATGAATTAAAAATAGATAATTTGATGGACATTACATCATTTGTTTTTCAAGATGTATTTCTTTTGGAGGACACTCTCTATGAGAATATTCGTATGGGAACAGATGCAGATGAAAATAAGATTATTGAGGCTGCAAAAGCAGCACAAATTCATGACTTTATTATGAGTTTACCGAATGGATATCAGACAAGAATCGGGGATCAAGGGGTGAAATTGTCAGGTGGACAGCAACAAAGAATCTCAATCGCTAGGGCAATACTCAAAGATTCTCCAATTATTATTTTTGATGAAGCAACTTCCTATTCAGATATAGAAAATGAGTACCAGATACAGTTAGCACTTCAAAACTTGTTGAAAAATAAAACAATCATTATGATTGCTCATCGTTTGCATACTATTAAGAATGCAGATCAAATTGTTGTATTTGATGAAGGGGAAGTCGTAGAGGTCGGAACACATAAAACTCTTTTAGAAAGAAAAGGGGTCTATGAAAGTATGTGGAACACATACACAAAAGATTACTTTGGAGAGGGGGTAAGTGCAAATGCTTAAGATTATTAGAACACTTCTGAAAGATAAAAAAGAAAAATTGTATTTACCGATTTTTCTAATGGTTATTGATTCGATAGGAAGCATTGTTTTGTATTTAATGCTCTATTTTACCGTTGTTAATATATTGCAAAATACATTAACTAAAACCTTAATCATAGAATATACGGTAATATGTTTCATCAGTATGATTGCAAGGATACTGATTTATAGGCATGCATACTATTTGAGCTTTTCAAGAGGAGCTGAAATGTGTGGAGATATGCGTTTGGATTTAGCAAATCATTATAGGAGTTTGAGCCTTGGTCATTTCCAAAAAAATAGTAGTGGTTATCTATTATCAACTCTTACAAAGGATTTGAGTAGTTTTGAACTGATCATAACGCACACTTTACCATCGGTTATTAAAACGGCAGTTACAGCAATATTGATTTTATTAGGCACATTTTTTATCGATTGGAAGCTCGCATTATTAGAGTGTTTAGTATTGCTTATCGCATATCCTATGTTGATATGGGGCAACAAATTGATAGAAAAATACGGGGCAAGAAAAAGAAATTTAAATTCTAAGATGATTTCTATTATTTTAGAGTACATTCAAGGTATGAAAGCGTTTAAGTCAGCTAATATGACAAGTGAACATTTTGAAAGAATGATAAATACACTTGAAAATGTTAGAAAGACAAGCGTAAACGCAGAAAAGAAAATGGCGTTACCTACAAGTATGTACTTTATCACAGTTAACTTTTTGCTTCCGATAGTTCTTCTTATAGGAGGATATTTGCTTATAGATGGTAGTGTTAAAACTGAACAGTTTGTAGCTTTTATGCTTATGAGTTTAGCATTATCTGCACTTCTTATTGCCTTTCAACATTCCTATGGACTATTGAAAGATTTGAAATTAGCTGCAAGTAATCTTGAGAAAGCTTATGAAACGAAGCCATTGCCTTATTCTGAAAATGAAGTTGAATTAGAAAATTTTGATATTCAATTTAAGAATGTAAATTTTTCTTATGATAGAAATAAAACGATTCTGAACAATATTTCGTTTGAAGCAAAAGAAGGAACTTCTACAGCTTTAATTGGTCCTTCCGGTGGAGGAAAAACTACAATCGCTAATTTGATTGCAAGATTTTGGGATGTAAATAGTGGAGAAATTATAATTGGTGGAAAAAATATAAAATCCATAAAACCTGATGTGTTGCTTAAATATGTTAGTCAGGTTTTTCAAGATAATGTACTGTTAACCGATACTGTTTATAACAATATCAGGGTTGGAAAACCTAATGCAACAAAGGAAGAAGTTTATCAAGCTGCAAAATTAGCTTGTTGCCATGAATTTATTTTGAAAATGAAGGATGGATATGAAACGGAAATAAAAGATGGAGGAAGTACATTATCCGGCGGTGAACGACAAAGGATTGCTATTGCAAGAGCGATTCTGAAGGATGCACCAATTCTTTTGTTGGATGAATCTACAGCTTCTCTTGATCCTGATAATGAAGCTAAAATCAATAATGCTTTGGAGCATTTAATGCAAGGAAAGACAGTTTTTGTTATTGCCCACAGATTGAATACCATTAAAAACGCTAATCAAATTATTTTGATAAATAACGGAAGAATTGAAGAACAAGGAAATCATAATGAACTCTATGGAAAAAAAGGACATTACTATGAAATGGTAAATACACAGGAAAGAGCGAAAAAGTGGATAATAAAGGAGAATAGTTATGGAGAGGCTTAGTACTTTGAAAGAAAAGACAAAAGGTAAAGTTGTTGAAATTATTGGTGATACACATTTTCAAAGCAGAATAATATCTATCGGAATAACTGTCGGAAGCGATGTTGAAGTTATCCAGAATTATAAAAAGCAACCTATTCTCATTTATTGTAGAGATACGATGATAGCTGTCAATAAGATAGAGGCAGAGAAAATAATGATGGAGGTACTTTGAGATATGAAGAAAATAACGATTGCTTTGCTGGGGCAGCCTAATTCTGGAAAATCGACTTTGTTTAATGGGTTGACAGGCTCAAATCAACATGTTGGAAATTGGCCGGGTAAAACCGTTGAGAAAAAAGAAGGCGAATTTTCGTATAAAGATACCAATTATACGATTGTGGATTTACCAGGAACTTACGGATTATCAGCAAATTCAGAGGAAGAAGTTATAACAAGAGAATATATAGAAACCGGGAACGCAGACCTAATTGCTATTATGGCAGATGCTTCACAATTAAATCGAAGTCTATTTATGCTCTCTGACTACATTGGAATAAATATTCCTGTTGTCTTAATCATGAACATGATGGATGTTGCTACAAGTCAAGGGAAAAATATAAATATAAAGGGGTTACAAAAATCCTTGAATATACCTGTCATTCCTATCGTTGCGGCAGATAAAAAGGAATACAAAGAGTTTTATGCTTTTCTGGAGCATTCAGATAGAGGAAAAATTTTATCTGACGAAAATTTAGAAAGGGCATATGAAAATATTGTTGGAGATAACTATAAACTATTAAAAAAACATATCCCTGATAAAGGTATAGGTGTATTTTCAAAGTCGTGGATTATCGGAAAATTATTAGATCAGGATGCAAAAGTAATTGCGTTAGTAAAAGATAATGTTGAAAAAGTCGAATTTGAAGAAATAGAGAACGTATTAAAAAGCATAAAAAATGGCAATTTAATAACCGGTAATTGTAAATTTGAATGGATAGATAAACTTATCAATGAAAATGTTATTCAGAAAAAGAGAGTATTTAAGAGAAGCAAATTTGATCGTATAGCCACAAGTAAAGCTTTCGGAAAACCTATGGCTATCGGAGTTATCATTTTAGGATTAGTTGCTTCTATGCTCATCGGATTTCCGCTAATGGGGTTATTTGGGTTTGTTATACCTAAAATATCAACATTGTTGGCAAAGGGGCTTGTCGCCATTGGAGTATCAAATTGGCTGATTTCACTTTTGTGTGGAGCCGTAATGACTGCAATTACTTTTGCATTGCAAATGGCAAGTTATGTATTGGGAATTAGCTTAGTATTTGGATTCTTGGAAGATGTAGGATATATGGCAAGAGTTTCCTATGTCTTTGACAACACTATGTCGAAATTAGGATTGCAAGGAAAAGCAATTATGCCGTTCTTGTTAAGTTTCGGCTGTAATATAGGTGGAATCACAGGAACGAGAGTAATTGATTCATGGGGACAGAGGGTTATGACGATTGCATTATCTTGGGTAGTCCCTTGCGGGTCGACATGGGGAGTAGTCGGGCTTGTTACAGGAACATTCTTCGGAAAACAGGCAGTATTTGTGATATTAAGCCTATTTGCAGTTGCTTTTCTACATTTACTAATCACATATAGGATTTTCAGAAAATCGCTTTATGAGGGAAGTGAACATTTTGGAATGATTATGGAACTTCCACCATATCACAAGCCACATTGGAAAAATTTACTTTCTTCTGTAATGAATAGGATGGGAAATGTACTGAAAAGGGCATTGAGTATCATTATCCTTATTTCTGTTATATTTTGGATTCTTGCCTATACGCCTGATGGAAATATAGCTAACAGCCTTATTTATAAAGTAGGAACATTTATAGAGCCTGTAACAAAATTGTTTGGGTTACCATGGCAATTATTTATGGCTTTTGTTGCTTCTGCAATGGGAAAAGAATCGGCATTAGGAGTAATGGCATCATTATTTACTTCTTCAGGAATATGGCATGCAGTTGAGGTTAAAGGGACAGTAGATACCGCTATTCTAAGCAATAATATGTTGACAATGATTTCAAAGCCGGAAGCCTTAGCATTTACTTTTGCCTTTTTCTTCAATATGCCTTGTTTGATGGCTCTTGCAGCTACCGCACAAGAAACACATTCAAAAAAATGGACGATAAAAATAGCACTGTATTATATATTATCGGCTCTAATTATATCTTGTGTTGCATATCATATTGGACAACTGATTTTTTAAGGTGTGATAAGTATGCTTATACAACTATTAGAAGTATTGAAAAAGAAAAAGACTTGCACTTTGCAAGAACTTGCTGAACTGACAGGTGAGGATTTAGATAGTGTAAAAATGAAAATTGAATATCTCGAAAATAATGGATATTTGGTAAAAACTAAAAGGTCTGCAACAAGTAAATGCCAAAGTCAATGTTCGGGATGCTCGAATTGTGTTGTTAATCAAGATGATATTTGGATTGTAAAAGAGTAGTTTGGTTAAGTACAGAATCAAAGAATGGAGGTTAAAATGTAGCTAAGCAATGGAGGGATAAATAATGAAAACACTAAATTTTGTTATTCACATAAGATATATTTATCATTTTTTATGCTTGGAATTGCTTACACGTAGCAATAACACTTTACCAGAAACAACAAAATAGAAAATCATATAAAATATTAGTTTTTAAGCCGAGAGGACTTTTTACGT
>NZ_KV803723.1:0-7382 GCF_001811125.1 Anaerococcus sp. HMSC068A02
AGACCTATTACTATCATTCCTATTACAGCAGGGACAGATAATTGAAAAAGTAAATCTATGGGTCTTTTTGTTAATAATTGTTCTTTCATATCTTGTTTCATAAAATTACCTCCTTTTTTCGTCCATATTTTTTAAGCAAATTTTAAGTTTGATTGAAGAATTCCCTAATTTTTTCCATATTCTTTTCATCTTTAATACCATGCCATTTGACTTTTCCATTCTCCATAAACATAAAATAATCACAACAACATTCTACTAATTCCGGATCATGTGTGATAATAAAAATAGTTTTTCCGTCCTCTTTAAGCCTTATCATTTCATTAGAAACTTCTTTCATATTCTTAAAATCCAAACCACTTGTAGGTTCATCCAAAATCAGAATTGTTCTATCAGAAGCGATAGCACTTGCAATTGCAACTCTTTGTTTTTGCCCTCCGGATAATGACATTGGATGGCAATCTATAAAATCCATTAAATTTAACTTTTTACATATTTCATCGATCTTTTCCTCTTTATTCTCATCGTTCTCTATACTCAAAAGAATTTCTTCTTTAACTGATTCGGTAAATAATTGGTGATTAACATCCTGCATCACCATAAAACATTTTTTTAGCCTTTCTCTTGTATCATAACTTTCTGTTTGTATATTTAAAGTTCCTTTTGCTTTTTCTTCAACTCCACATAAGCATTTTGAAAAAGTTGATTTTCCAGAACCATTATTTCCTAAAACAGCCACAATAGATTTTTGAGGTAATACAGCATCATTAATTTCAAAAAACGGCTCTTTTCCATAACTAAACATAAAATTCTTAATCTCTATTAGTTCCTTAGATTCTATATTTTTTATACGGCTATTGGTATCAATAGGGTGTATGCTCCTTAACCCCATATTATTTAAAATGCTGTTAGGTAATTTCTTGAACTCAACACAAGAAAATTCTTTGTTAATTTTTCCATCTTTCATATATATAAATCTATCTGCAATATCTATTAAATATTGTAGTCTATGCTCTGCAATAACCACAGTGGACTTTTTTTCTTTCCATTTTTTTATGATATCTTTTAACATTTTTATAGTTTGTATATCTAAATTAGAAGATGGCTCATCTAATACATAGATTTCAGGCTCCATAACAGCAGCAGAAGCAGAAGCACAAGCAATTTTTTGTTTTTCTCCTCCTGACATAGAAAACAAGCTCTTATCAAGCAAATCTTTTATATTTAATTCTTTTGTTACCTTGCCAATTCTTCTACAAATTTCTTCTCTTGAAATCCCAAAATTTTCACAGGCGAATGCAATTTCGCTTGTTGAATCTACATTGAAAAATTGAGTTCTTGGATTTTGAAATACTGATCCTACATATTGACTCAATTCATTAATAGAATTTTTAGAAATTTCATTTTCATTTACAATAACGCTACCAGTCAAATTTCCGGAATAATACCCGGGAATTAACCCATTTATCAACCTACTTATTGTAGTTTTTCCGCAACCGGACTCACCACAAAATACAACTACTTCACCAGCATTGATATTTAAATTAATATTATAAATTCCAGCATTCTTATTCCCGCTATCATAAGTAAATGACACGTCTTTAAATTCAATCAATGCTATCCCCTCCTATATAAAAATAGTCCTGTAAAGGCAATTGAAAAGAGTAAAATTAGCAAATCATATATAGTAAACTTTACTTTTACTACAGTAGTTCTATTTTTCAAAGCTCCCAATCCTCTACTTATTGCTGCCGCCGACAATTCATCACCTATTTTTGCAATAGAAACTATTAAAGGTATTGTTACATATTCCAAGTATAAGCTTGGATTTTTCCACGCCTTTTTATTTTTAAAACTAATTCCTCTCATTTTCATAGCAGTCTTAATAGAGTTGTGTTCTTCTTTCAAAGTTGGAATAAACCTGAATGCAACTGCTGTTGGAATAATAAATGCATTGGGAATTTTCCACTTTACCATGGCTGCTATAAACTCGCTCGTTTTTGTGGACATTACAACATAATATCCCAACATAAAAATTGGAAATAGTCTTAAAATTAAGGCATTCAACAATACTGAAATTGTATTTATGAGTGTAGGCAATGTGTACATATCTTTCGTAAAGTGTGCCATAATAGCCAAGGTAAATAGCCCTCCATAAATGAAAGCTATCTTAACTTGTTTATTAGATAATAATAATGCTATTGCCACAATGGCGGATATAAGGCTAACTAAAATATCCTTATATCCGACAGACATTATGGTTGTTATAAATATCATAAATAAAATTTTAGTACGAGGATCTAAGAAAAAGCCCTTTGGTTTATTCGGTTCGTATACCTCATACTCTTCCATTAAATGATACCCGCTCTCTCAAAGTGTTTCTTAAGCATTTTCCTCCCTAAATTTGCACCAATAACTGAGCCGATAAAAATAATTCCAAATGCAGCAATCCCCATCCAAGAAGGCATGTATTTTGCGAGTGCAAGTGCATATTGTTCTCCCATTTGTTGCTTAACACCTTCCATATAGGTATCTGCCATTACCCACATTGGCATTTGACAACCTATCATTCCGCAAGAAAATAGCCAAAATCCAATAACATTCTTTTTAAAACTCTTAAAACCACCTGATTTCATAACCAGATCACTGATAATTCCAAATGGAATATATCCCACTAATGCTAACCATGTATAGCCCATAAAATACCAAAACACACCGATAATAATTGACATAATCGTAACCATGCCAAATTTTTCTACTTTGGTTAAAAACAACATAAATGGAATTCCTGTGACTATAGGAATGAGAAGATAAATAGCTGGGTATAAGATAGGAATTGCATTCATCATCCCTATTACAAAAAACAGAACTAAATAAATAGCTGTATAAATTCCTACATTGATTAGATCTTTAGCTGACAATCCTTTTTTCATTTTTTTTAATCCTCCTTAAATTAAAATAGTATAAATCTACATGAGCTATATTTGAATAATTCTCATATAAATCATTTTCACTTATGACAGTTTCCAATTAACTGCCTTTTGTCGTGCCTCAACAAAATTTTTATAGATACCTTCTGCTTGAATTAGCTCTTCATGTGTGCCTTTTTGATTTATTTTTCCATTTGCTAAAACAAGTATTTGGTTTGCATTTTTTATTGTCTTTAGTCTATGTGCTATCATTATTACTGTTTTATTTCTTGTGAGTTCCTCCATAGCAACCTGCAATTTATCCTCATTTTCAGGGTCTACATTTGCAGTAGCTTCATCGAAAATAATAATAGGTGCATTCTTTATCATTGCTCTTGCAATTGATATTCTTTGTCTTTCTCCACCAGATAAACTTGCACCTCCCTCTCCTATAACTGTTTCATATTGTTCAGGAAGCTTCATAATAAATTCATGACAACACGCTTTCTTTGCAGCTTCTATAACTTCCTCATGTGTAGCATCTGGCTTAGCAAACTTTATATTGTTCTCAATAGTGTCTTGAAATAAATAAACATTTTGAAAAACCATACTAATTTGTCTCATTAATGACTCCAATGAATATTCTTTAATATTATGTTTACCTATGCTGATTTCTCCTTTCTCTACATCCCAAAATCTCGCTATCAAATTGCAAAATGTAGTTTTTCCAGCTCCTGAAGGTCCAACTATAGCTGTCATTTGGTTTTGTGGTATCTTGACAGAAATATCATCAAGGATTTTTTTGCCTGAATAAGAAAACTCTACATTATCAAAAGAAATATCGAAAGTAGTAGGCTTTATGTCTTTTCCATCAATATCCATCTGTGGAAATTTCTCTAACTTCTTTGTTTGCTCAATAGATCCACTAACAACTCTGAGAGAAGTTGTTGCACTTCCTGCCAATTTTATTTGAGAAAAAGCAAGAAAAGAAATTATAATCGTCATAACTGTATTTAAGAATGAGAGTTCTCCATTGATATAAAAGAAAATACCTGCACCTATTATCAAAATGCTAAACAAATCCAAAAGAATATTTTGCAAAATCGTATAAGGTGTAAACAGTTTTTCACAATCAAGATTTATTTTTCTACTATTTTCAATAGCACCTCTGACTTTTTCATCTCCTTTCCCTGTTAAATTGAAGGATTTTATAACAGACATTCCTCCAATTCGTTCTAAAATGCCATCAACTAATTTAGCAGATGCTTTTTGTCTTTTAGGAAGAACACTCCTTGATTTGCTTTCCATTTTTGAGAGAACAAATAAGTACAATAGGCATCCAATTGCAACAATAAAACCTATTCTCCACTCAAATGCTAAAATCATTATTGTAAATATTATCGTGTTTATAAAACCTGATAATGTATTTACCATAACCATTGCGGCGGTATTTTCTACATCTTCTAAAACAGTTGTAGAAATTCCAACCACTTCACCAATATTGTTTTCATTGAAAAATCCCATAGGAATTTTTTTGAGCATTTCTCCTATTGCTACTCTTTTATTTGCCACCATGAAATAACTTGCATGGCATTGCTGTAATTGTGAAAAATAATTTGTAACACTTCTTCCGATTATGCTAATAACAAGAAGTATTAATGCTATCCACGCAGGCATCATGCTCATGTCTTTTTGGGCAATTGCTTTCACTATAAAATAAATAGCACTGATTTGAAACATATGAAAAATCGCAAACAAAAAACTTACCCATATAGAGTGATATACATTTTTCTTTTCATCACCTGAGAAATCTAAAATCTTTTTTAAAGCACTTAACATTTCATCCCACCATCCTTTGTTCCTATATGAGCATTCCACATATTTCGGTATAATTCACAACCTTCCAATAATTCATCATGCTTACCGTATGAAACAAGTTCTCCATTCTCAATTAAGAATATTTGTTCTGCATCTGTTATAGTTGATAACCTATGAGCAATAATAATCACCGTTTTATCTTTTATAAGCTTTGATAAAGCTTGCTTTATAATCACTTCATTTTCAGGATCTATATATGAAGTAGCTTCATCAAGTATTACTATAGGTGCATTTTTGAGCATTGCTCTTGCAATTGATATTCTCTGTCTTTCTCCTCCGGAAACATGACTTCCGCTGCTTCCGACAACCGTATCGTAACCATGTTCCATCTTCATAATAAAATCATGACAGCCCGATTTCCTTGCAATATCTTCAACTTCTTCATCACTTGCACTTAAATTTCCCATTCGGATATTTTCCCTAATACTTTCGTTGAACAAAAAATTATCCTGCGAAACAAAGGCAGTTAAACTATATAATTGCTTTAATGGAATTTCATTAAGATTGTATCCACCAATATTTATATTTCCTTCCGTAATATCCCAATATCCAGCTATTAATTTTGCTAAAGTTGACTTGCCACTTCCACTTGGTCCAACAAAAGCCACTGTTGTCCCTTCTTTTATGTTTAGGGATATTCCATGAAGAATTTCTTTTTCTTCTTCATATCCAAACTTTACATTTTGTAAATCAATATTATATTGCTGGATAGTTACTTCTCTATCAGAATGCTTTTGTTCTTTTCCTTCTAAAATTAAGTTAATAGAATTAGCAATAGTTCCTATCTTAGCAAGACCATCAACAAAATTGATTGTTTCAAGTAAAGGTCCTGCAATACCTAAAGATAGAATAATTACAGATATAAATACTTCTGCACTTAAACTGCCGCTAATGTAGAAATACCAACCAAATGGAAGCACTGTTATCATTGTAGTAGGAGATATATTTTTAGATAAAGATACAGGTAACTGACAGCTCTTCATCCATTCATAAAAGTATCTTGCATTTGCAATGACTTTATCTTTGTACTTTGCGTACGATCTCTTGTCTTGATTAAATGTTTTTATCACTTCTATTCCATTGACATACTCAATAATTGCAGAATTCATTTCTCGATTTACCTTTACAGATCCTTCATATTGAACAGCATAATTTTTCATTACGAGTCCCATAAAAAGCATTCCCACAGGAATGGATACTAATGATAAAAGAGCCATTCTCCAATCAAGAAATAATAAGTAAATAAATATACTCAAAGAACCTAAGAGATTCGATGTCATTTCAGGCAACAGGTGAGCGAGCGGTTTCTCCATACTTTCAACCTGATCCACTATAATCTGCTTAAAGTTTCCGCTTGGAACAGATATTATTTCTCCTAATGGCATCTTTGGAAGTTTTTCAAGCATTCTTAAACGAACATCTTTCAGTACACTAAAAGTTGCTTTATGGGATACAGATAAAGCCATAGAGTATAAAAATGATTTTAAGATGTAGGATAACAATCCTATTCCTAACCATAAAGAATAAATTTTAAAATCCTCATTTCCCTTTAACAATTCAACTAAAATACGACTTGCTGCAATATATGGAATAATCCCTGCAATAACACCGATACTCGCTATAAATACAGATGTTTTTAACTTTGAATGTTCCTTTTTTGCAAGCTCCCACAATATAGCAGCAGGACTTTTTTGTTTCATAATCAACACCTCCAAATGAAATAACTTAATTAGCTAACTTAGTTATCTTTATTTTAAAAAATATAAGGGCGTTTAATACCCTTTCCCTTATATTTAAAAACATCGCAATTTCTCCCATCCATCATAAAAAAACTTCGAAACTATTCTTGTGTTTAACTTTACTTCTTCTTCTGTTTGAGAATGTATTATAATTTCACACAATGCATTAATATAAGCATGGTTTAACAAATGCATTGCATCTTTAGGGACTTCTGATTTTATATTCTTTTTCTTTGAAATGATCTGAAACGCTTTATGTCTGTTTATATCTTCCTTTTCCACAAGAAGCTCTATAAAATTATCATATTTCGTACCATATGATTTATATATTAAAAGATTAAATAAATCTTTTTTGCTAAACATATATAATGCAGATTCAATTGACCCTTCAATGTTAATTTTTGATAAATCTTCTCCACAATTTTTTTCTATGTTTTGAAAAGATTCCTCTTCAAACTTGCTATAAAAACCCAAAAGTTCGTTTGCCAATGGATCAACTAAACTGATAAATAAATCTTCTTTATCATTAAAATGCCTGTAAAAAGCACCCGTTGTAACCCCAGCATCTTTGCAAATTTTTCTTAAATTAGCTCGTTCATAGCCATCATTTAAAAAATTAACTTTACCACTATCCATAATCTTTTTATGTGTTAAATCATAACCAGTAATTTCTGTCATATCCCACTTCCTTTACTAACGGCTAAATTTATAAGTTTGCGGCATATAGATAACTTAGTTATCATTATATACTCTTATCTTATTTTTGTCAATAGGAACAGTAGAAAATCATACTTAATTATGATATAATTACTAATAATTAAATACAGGCTTAACGCTTATAACTTTAATAGACCAACTA
>NZ_KV803724.1:0-7697 GCF_001811125.1 Anaerococcus sp. HMSC068A02
AGACCTATTACTATCATTCCTATTACAGCAGGAATAGATAATTGAAAAAGCAAATCTATAGGTCTTTTTGTTAATAATTGTTCTTTCATATCTTGTTTCATAAAATCATCCTCTATTAAATTTTATTCAATTTTCCAACCAGTAGCTTTTTCTCTTTTCTCAATAAAGCTCTTGTATATGTGTGATTTTTCCATAAGCTCTTTATGTTTACCAATACTTTCAATATTTCCTTTATCCATAACAACAATTTGATCAGCATTTTTAATAGTTTCAAGTTTATGTGCAATCACAATTACAGTTTTATCTTTTAACAAATTGTTTAAAGCAGTTATAAGTTGTTGTTCATTTTCTGGATCTACACTTGAAGTAGCTTCGTCAAGAATAACAATTCTGCTTGGTTTTAGCATAGCTCTTGCTATAGATATTCTCTGACGCTCTCCTCCAGATAAATTTGATCCACCCTCTTGTAAAACTGTGTCATAACCATCTGACAACTTCATAATAAATTCATGACACTGTGCTTGCTTAGCAACATTAATAACTTCCTCATCACTAGCTTCTGGATTTCCGAACTTAATGTTGTTTTTTATAGTGTCATCAAATAAATAGACGTCTTGAAAAACAAAAGTGAAATTAGATAACAGATTGTCATACCTAAAATCTTTTATGTTATTATCATCAATCAATATTTCTCCAGAATCTACATCCCAAAATCTAGCTATCAAATTACAAAGTGTTGTTTTTCCACTTCCAGAACCACCTACAATTGCTGTAGTCTTACCTTTTGGAATATCTAAATTTAAACGGTTAAATAAGTTCTGTTCGTCATATGAGAAGTCAACGTCCTTTAGATTTATATCTCCTTTTTCAAAGCTTGTTCTTGTGCCTTCTGAAATTGTTGGTAAATTCCTAAGTTTAGCAATTGAATCCAAGTTTTGTATAGCTATTCCTCTAACGTTTTGCATACTTCCAGCCATTTCAAAACCAGAAAAAACAATAAAACTAGACACTACAAGCATTACAGCTTTATAGTGATCAATTTCTCCTATACAAAATCTATAAATAGCTGAAAATATAATAAGACAAATCCCTAATTTAAATATAATTAGAAATATCAAAGCAGCAGGTGCTACAGTTTTTTCAACATTTATAAAGCCTCTTCTATTTTTATAAATCTCTCTGTCCAATTCTTTAGTCATTTCACCACTTTTTCCAAACGACTTAATGACGCTAATACCTTTAACATACTCTAAAGTAGATGCGTTTAGATTTATTTTTAACGCTTGTAATTTTTTAGTCAACTCATCTGATTTCTTTTGAAAGATAACATTGCATAACATTCCTAAGAATAAAGTTCCTAAAATTATAGAACCTGTAACTATATCAAACGGAATCATAAATATCGCCATTATTATAGTTTGAATTACTCCCACAAATAAAGTTTCTATTATATTAACTCCTACGGTTTCAAGTTCACCTATAACTGTGGTTAATCCGCCTGAAATGTTTCCAAGGCGATTACTGCTAAAATATCCCATATTCACTTTTTTTAGCTGATCACCTATATATAGCCTATTTTCTGCTCCCATATTGTAAGTTGCGATGTATTTATTTCTATCAGCCATATAACTAGATAATATTTTCCCTACTACACTTAGTAGAGCTATTGCAAATACGACATAGATGTCTTCTTGTGTAATATTTCTTCCTTCAAATATATTTTGAAATATTTTAAGTAAAAGCAACATTGTAGCTCCAAGGGATATTCCTTCAAATATACTTTTTAATACTTCAAAGAAAAACATCTTGCTAATTTTGGAAGATTCTTTTCCAGCGACCCAATATAACTTGTGAATTAATTCTTTCATTTACTCACCCCTATCGTTTGATAAACTTATGTGTGATTTCCACATTTTTGCATATGTTTCACTTTTTCCAAGAAGTTCTTTATGAGTTCCTTCTGCTTCAATTTCCCCATTGTTTAATACTATGATCTTATCGGCTCCTATTATTGTAGAAAGCCTATGAGCAATCATAATAACCGTTTTATTTTCAACTAATGCATCTATAGATTTTTGAATTTCAGCTTCATTATCTGGATCAGAATATGCTGTAGCTTCGTCTAATAAAACTATTGGGCTATCTTTAAGCAAAGCTCTTGCTATTGTAAGTCTTTGTCTCTCTCCTCCAGACAAATTGCTTCCAGATTCTCCAATTATGGTTTCATATCCATTAGGAAGACTCATAATAAAGTCATGACAAGAAGCTTTTTTACAAGCGTCTTTTATCTCTTCAATACTAGCATTTTGATTTGCCATTCTCATATTATCTATAATACTTTTTCTAAATAGATAATTTTCTTGTGATACATAGGTTACAAGTTCCATGTTCTTTTCAAGAGAAACATCTTTAAGATTTACATTTCCTACGGATATTTTCCCTTTATTAATGTTCCAATATCCCGCAATTAGCTTAGCAATAGTGGATTTTCCACCGCCAGAATAACCAACAATAGCTGTAAGTTTATTTTCTTTTGCACTAAAGGATAAGTTATCAAAAACTTTTTTCTTATCATTATAGGCAAAACATACATTTTCAAAATTAATATCGTATGATCTTATTTTTCCCTCTCCATTACCTCGTTCTAACTCTGGTAACTCCATAACATTTTTTATTTCATCAATTACAACTCTCACATTCGCCATAGTATCCATATGACTCATAGCTTTAATCAAAGGTTTGTAGCAGGCATAAGATAATAAAACACACATTATTAGATTGCCTACTTCAATACTTCCATTCATATACAAGTATAAAGAAGTTGGTAAAACAAATAATAAAGTTGATGGTAAAACTTCCATTGCTGCTGTCATATAGAAACAAACACTTAAATACCAATTTAGCATACTGTCTCTATTACTATTTACAGCATCTACAAATTTTCCATATGATGATGCAGATTTATTGAATGCCTTTATAACTTGAATACCTCTAATATATTCAACAGCTGTTGTATTCATGTTTTTTGCGGCTTCTTGATAATTTCGTGATTTTTCTTCATATCCACCCATCATTAGAATTGAAAATAACACCCCTAGTGGTAATGTAATAAGATTTGCAATTCCAATCCTCCAATCCATTATAAAAATAATAACTACTAAAGCGATTGGAATGATAAGATTAGCTATTACTTCAGGAATAACATGAGCTATCGGTTGCTCAATTTTATTCAAAGTTTCTACCATAAACTGAGTCCATTCTCCACTAGATCGTTTTTCAATCTCTCCCATTGATAATCTATTAATTTTTCTTACAAGTTTCTTCCTCTCATCCTCTATTATGCGAAATGCTAAATTGTGAGAAATTAAAGTTGAAATCTCATGGAAAATAACACTTCCTATTAACCCACCTAAAATAAGCAAAATTGGTCTTATATAGAATTCTAAATCTGTATTACTAATTGCTATATTTTGAGTAATCTTAGCTAAAGCAAAATATGGTACAACACTACAAAAAACACCAATTACTGCAATAATAACTGATGATAAAATTTGTCCTATATGCTTTTTTAAAACTTCCATTACGCACCTCCTAAATTATTTAGCCTCCATAGCTCTTAACAGCTGTCCTATATTATCAATATAAAAATCTTCTGTTATTATCCCATTCTCTAGTTTTACAAGTCTATCACACGTCTTTGCTATAAATTCAATATCATGAGAAATTATCAAAAATTTTGTTCCTTTTTTTTGTTCCTCTTTGATTAATCTCCCCACCTTATCCATACTCCTGAAATCAAGCCCTGATGTCGGCTCATCCAATATAATAAAAGGTGTTTCTCTCAACATAGCTACGCATAGAACCAATCTCTGTTTTTGACCACCTGATAAAGTTGCTGGATGCTTATCTCTTATATCAAATAATCCAACTTTTTTTAAAAGTTCCTCTGCTTTCGTGATATAATCTTCTCTATTTTTTAACCCAGTTAATAATTCATCCATCAAATCTTCCCCAAATAATTGAGAGTCTAAATCTTGAGGAATATACCACACTTTGCTTAACCTCATCTTTTTATTAGCTTTGAGTCCATTTATCTTTATTTCTCCATCAGTCTGATTTTGAATCCCAGAATAAATTTTACCGAGTGTACTTTTACCTGTTCCATTTATTCCTACTAAAGCAATAGTCTCATTGCTATCAAATTTAAGTGACACATCTTTTAGTACGAAATTATTTTTATATTTTTTACTAATATTTTTCACCTCAAAATCAAAAGAATTGTCACTAATAATTTCTTTTTCTTTAATTTTGTGGTCATCTACAACAATATCATCAAGATTTATTGAGCGTAAGCCCAATGCATTTAAGTCTTTTGAACTAATTTTATCAAATTCTTCTGCTTTATAACTATTTGTTAAAGATCCATTTTGTATCAATAAATACCTATCAGCTATTCCTTTTAAATAAAATAACCTATGCTCAACAATTACTATAGTTTTCCCTTCGTTTTTTAAGTCCATTATAAGTTTTGAAAATTTATATATTGATTTCAAATCAAGATTTGCAGATGGTTCATCAAATACATATATAGATGGTTCGATAGCTCTCGCTGAACAAATTGCTACTTTTTGCCTAATTCCATAGGATAAATTGTATATCCTATTATTTAACAATTTATCAATATTCATTTTCTCACTTGATTCATTCACTCTTCTTATTATTTCATCACGCTTATATCCCAAATTTTCCGGTCCAAATGCAATTTCTCCATTAACTTCATTGGCAAAAAATTGGCTTCTAGGATCTTGAAATACATTACCGACTAACTTTGCTATCTCCCATGATTTTAAATTTTTGATAGATTTGCTATCAATATATACTTCTCCATCTAAATTTCCTTCGTAAAAATTTGGAATTAATCCATTTATAGCCCTTGTCAAAGTAGACTTGCCACATCCCGACTCCCCTATAATTACACAACATTCACCATCTTTAATGTCTAAATTTATATCTTTCAACTGTTCATCTTTATTGCTATTATATGAAAAAGATAATTTCCTAATTTCCAGTTTATTATTCAATGATGCACCTCTCATATAAGACATAATATAAATAAAACAAAGCTTGCAGTTATTATAATTATGTCTAATTTACACAACTTGTTACTATAATATGAATCCCTTTTTATTGGGTTTTCAATTCCTCTAACAATCGCTGCTGCTGATAATTCATCCCCTACTTTTATAGAACGAAAAATTAAAGGAACTATAGCATATTCAAGAGTCCTCAAAGGATTTGATAAAATATGAAAAAAGTTACCTGTAAATCCCCTTACTTTCATAGCTTCTTTTATCGTTCTAAATTCCCCAGCAATTGTTGGTACAAATCGAATAATTACCGTTAATATAAGTACAAAATTTCGTGGCAACATTAATTTGTGAAATATTGAAATTAATTTTCCTGATGGTATCTTAAAAGTTAAAAATCCTGCCATGATTGGAACTATGAATTTATACAACATTCCCAAAAGCATTGGAGAAATTATAACTACACCACTAGGTATCATTTTTAATAACCAAAATGTAGTAAAACTATATATCATAAAATAAATAATGCTCTGCTTGATAAAACCAAAATATGCTAAAAGCATACAAAGCCATCCTACAAACAGAGCATGCATATAGTAACTTTTTGTAAATATTGACACCATACAGGAAATTATAGTTAAAAAAAGACAAGTTATTCCACTTATTTTTTCTATTTTCATTTCCCATATATCTCCATTTACTCTAAAATACCCGCCTTTTTAAAGTGTTTTTTAAGAATTTTTTGTGCAAACAAAACACCTAAAGCAGATAATATAACGGTTATTGTTACACCTAATAATAGTAGTTTTGGTGAAGATACCAAATTATATTGCAATGTTAAGGTCTTATCTGCAAACCCACTCTCTAAAGCTTGCTTTTGATAAGATTCCCAAGCTATCCAACATGGAACTCCTATTCCCATGAACATACCAGCACCATAAACACTCCAGCCAATCATATTTCTTATTGGATTTATATAAGTGTCTTTGCCTATCATTACTATTTCACACAAAATAGCAAGTCCAATAAAATATGGAAGCATAAACACATAACCCATAGCTGCTGTGATAAGACCATAAATTAATATCCATATAAATAATAGCCCATGTTTATTAAGTCTGTTAGCTGCTACCAAGTAGAAAATAGCTCCTATAAACATTTCGATTCCAGCAGTACCATAAATATACACAACTGGAACAGCAACCATACTCATTCCAACAACAATAGAAATTGCATAAAACAAGGCAATCATAATAGCTACTGTTACTACATCTTTTGTAGTCATTTTTTTATTGTTCATAAAACACCTCCGTCAATTAATAAAATGTACATAGAATGTGTATAGAGAATATTTACAAAAAAATATCCATCTCAACTTTATTATAAAGTAAGATGGATATTTTCTTTATAACCTGACAGCTCTTTATTTGCTCTAAAAAGGTCAGATGGATTTTTTTCTATATTCTTGAGGAGTTTGCCCAAAATGTTTTTTGAATGACTCAGAAAATTTACTAGGATTCAAATATCCTGACAAATCAGAAATCTCTCCTATTGACATTAAGGGTTTATGAATTAATAATTTAGCAGCGGCTTCTAAACAATTTTCCCTAATAAAATTACCTATTGAGCTTCCAGTTATGTATATGAAACATCTCTTCAAACTGGATTCTGAAATAGCATATTTTTTTGATAAATCAGAAATAGAATATCTTTCAAAAGGATTATTTAGAATCGTCTTATATGATTCTACAGTTGCTTTATATACTGGTTCTGAAAAAGACATTAACTTAAAAGTATCTGAACTTTCAACTAAATTTAAAAATAATAACAACTCTATTGTTTTTATAATTGAATAAGAAAGTCTTATTCTAGAATCTACTCTATAAAGTTCACTAATAACATGGTCTATCTCATGACGTGAATGAATAATTAAAGCTGCACCATTTTTACACAAACGATCTTTTATTTCTAACAAATCAATTTTTGCATACGGAAAGTATTTATCAATAGAATTTTGTGCCTTTTCAATATCAATAAATATTGAAAGTCCCACATATTTTTTTGTTGGTATGCACGAATCTTCAAAAGGAACTTTACCTATCTCAATTACACTTAGATCGCCTTTACCTATCAGAGCACGTTCATTATTTTCAAGTTTAAACTCATAACATCCCTCTAAACAATGATCTATTTCTAAAACCCCTCTTTTAGGATTTATTTTTTGATATGCTGTCTCCATATTTAGGTTATTATATGATAACTGAACGCCTTCAAATAAATTGTAGCAACGCATTTCGCCACAGCCAGTAGAATTTTCAATTGTATAAATTTTACATTCATCAGTAACCTTTTTTTCAGAAAACATATATCCTTCAAGAACATCTTCTATAATATCTGCATGATTTAATTCCAAAATTCTACCTCCTAATGCATCATAATAATTAATTAAATTATACCCAAAAATTAGATTTTATACTAAAAATACACTATAGCATATTAATCGTACATCTATATTTTAAGCTTTTCTATTAGATACAAACATTTCAATTTTATGGTATAATGGTAGTAATTAAATAATACGCTTAACGCTAATAACTTTAATAGACCAAC
>NZ_KV803725.1:0-8230 GCF_001811125.1 Anaerococcus sp. HMSC068A02
CAGATCTTGAAGATGGTGGATATACAATTAATGTTAGATATGCAGGAAAAGAGGAAAAACCAGAAAAACCTGAAAATCCAGAAAAACCTGAAAAGCCAGAAGAAGGTAAGAAACCAGAAGAAGGTAAAAAACCTGAAGACAAGAAAAAACCAGAAGATAAGAAAAAAACACAACCAGCAAAAGTTGTAAATAACAAAGCTAACAATAACGTTCAAACAGGTGTAGCAGGACTTACAGGCGTTGTAGCAACACTTGCAGCATCAGCAGTAGCACTTTTCAAATCAAAAAGAAAATAAATTATTATAAATAAAAAGCAAAGTATCTCTCTCAAGAAAATATCCTGAGAGGGATATTTTTTTGTGAATCCTAATAAATTTTATTTTACTGATAGTTTCAAAATTCAAAATATTTAATGAAAAATGATATAATAAACTAAGGTGATTTAATGTATATAAAAACTTCTGTTAGAAAACTTATAGAATTTGTTATGAGAAGTGGGGATATTGATAATTCCTTTAGGGACAATAATAGGATGGTCGAAGGAATCAAAGCCCATCAAAAAATTCAAAAATCTTATGATAAAAATTACCAAGCTGAATTCTATCTTAAAAATATTACAAAAATTGACGATATGGAATTTCACGTTGAGGGTAGGGCTGATGGTCTTTTGAAAAAGAAAGGCAAAATTATTATTGATGAAATAAAATCTACCACAAGAAATCTCTACAAATTGGATGATTCAAATAAACTACACTGGGCTCAAGCTTTTTGCTATGGGTATTTTTATGGTGTAAAAAATGATTTGAAAAATATTACTATAAGGCTTACTTATGTATCATTAGATGATTACAAGACAAAAACTTTTGAAAAAGAGAAAAGTCTTGATGAGCTTTATGAATTTTACATAAATTTATTAAAAGAATATATTAATTTCTCAAAAATTTTATCCAAAAACCTTGAAAAAAGAAATATCAGTGCAAATAATTTGACTTTTCCCTATGATGGTTATAGAAAAGGGCAAAGGAAGATGGCTGTTGCTGTTTATAGGGCGATTCTTGATAAGAAAAATTTATTTGTAGATGCTCCGACTGGAACTGGAAAGACTATTTCTACAATTTTTCCTGCTGTAAAATCTTTGGGAGAAGGCTTGAGTGATAAAATTTTCTACCTAACTTCCAAAAATACTACAGCAAAAGAAGCCTTAAAATCTTTGTATTTATTAAAAGAAAAAAATTTATCTATCAAGGCTGTTTCAATTACAAGCAAGGAGAAAATTTGCTTAAATGATGAAATTTCTTGCAATCCTGAATCTTGTCCTTTTGCAAGAGGGCATTTTGATAGGGTGAATGATGGTTTAAAAGATATTTTGGAAAATGAAGACATAATGGACTATGATATTATAACTTCCTATTCAGAAAAACACCGACTTTGTCCACTTGAATTTGAGCTTGATATAGCTCTTTATTCTGACCTTATAATTTGTGATTATAATTATGTTTTTGATCCAAATGTTTATTTGAGAAGATTTTTTGATGAAAATGTTGATGAGTATTTGTTTTTAATTGACGAGGCGCACAATCTTTTGGAAAGGTCAAGAAAGATGTTCTCTCATGATTTTGTTGATTCTGATTTTAAGGAATTAAGAAAGTCTATGGACATAAAAAAAGATTTAAAAATAATAAAATCAATTGATTCTATTTTGGATGAATTTGAAAAAATGTATAAAAATTATGGGAAAAAATTGTTTTATTATTCGACTGATAATAATGATGATTTTGACAAAAAACTCATGGCCTTATCAAAAAAATTGGAAAAAGTTTTGATAAAGGATAAAAAAAGAGAAGATTATGATAAAATAGAAGATATGTTTTTTGAAATAAACCATCATCTAAAAATTTCTGATAATTTTAGTGAGGGTTTTTATCAAACCTTGACCTATGATGAAAATTCTATGGAAAAAATTTATGAAATTAAGTGCATTGATCCTTCAAAAGTTTTAAAAGAAAAGTATAAATTTGCAAGGGCAAGCATATTTTTTTCTGCAACTCTTTCTCCAATGGATTTTTATAGAAAAATGCTTGGAGCAGATGATAGTTTGAAAGTTCATTTGGATTTACCTTTTGACAAAAATAACTTTGCCATTTTTGCAAGTCCAATTTCTACTAGGTATAAAGATAGAAACAATAATTTGATGGATATAGCTGACCTTATCCACGAATTTGTCAGTGCAAAAAAAGGAAATTATTTTATATTTTTCCCTTCATTTTCATATCTAACGGATGTTTATGAATATTACAAGGAAAATTATAATGACGAAATTTTAGTTCAAGAAAGGTCAATGTCCCCGATAGAAAGACACAAATTTTTGCAAAATTTCACTTACGAAAGTGAAAAAACTGCATTTTTGGTTTTGGGTGGAATATTTTCTGAAGGAGTTGATTTGAAAGGCGATAGGCTAATTGGTTCTATGGTGATTTCAGTTGGAATGCCGGGAGTAAGCGATGAGAGAAATTTAATAAAAAATCATTTTGACGAAATTTCTCATAATGGTTTTGATTATTCCTACACCTATCCGGGCTTAAATAAAATTTTCCAAGCAGCTGGAAGGCTAATCAGAGGAGAAAAGGATAGGGGAATAATTTATTTGGTTGATGATAGGTTTTTGTGGGATAAGTACAGAAGGCTTTATCCTAGACATTGGTCAAATATAAGAGAAGTAAAAAATAAAAAAGAATTAAAAATCTTGGTTGAAAGATTTTGGAATAGAGGAGAATAAATGAGAGAAAAACCAATAAAAGATGTAGAAATAATAGATATGTCTTATCCAAATATTTCGATAGGAAAAATTGACGAAGAAAAAACTGTCCAATTTAAGGGCGGAGTTTTGGGACAAAAGGTCAGGGTAAAAATAACTAAAAACAGGGGCAAGAATAAAAAAGGAAAATTTATGGAAGTTTTGGAAGAATCCAAAATAGAAAATGCCAAAGAATTTTGCCCTCATGCAGGAATTTGTGGTGGTTGTTCTTACCAAAAAATGGGATATGAAACAGAGCTTTTATTAAAGTATGATATGATAAAAAAACTTTTGAAAAATTCTCATATTGATATTGCAGATCTTTCAATCATTAGAAGTCCAAAAATAAAAGAATACAGAAATAAAATGGAATACACTTTTGGGGATTCTTACAAGGACGGGCCACTTGTTTTGGGACTTCACAGACAAAATAGATTTTATGAAATTGTGGATACAGATGGGTGCAATATTGTTGATAGCGATTTTGAAACAATAAGAAAACACGCACAAACATATTTTAGAGAAAAAAATACAAGTTTTTATCACAAAAAAGCTCATACAGGACTTTTGCGTAATTTAATAGTAAGAAAAGCCCTTCACACTGGAGAAATAATGGTAGTCCTTGTGACAAGCTCAGACAAATCTTTTGATCCAATGAGAAGAGATTTATTTGCTCACAATCTCTTAAATGCAAAAACCAAGGGGAGAATTGTTTCAATTTATCATGTGATTAACGATAGTTTGTCAGATGCAGTAAAAGTAGATTCAATCGAACTTTTATTTGGGAAAAAATATATAGAAGAAAAAATGAACGATTTGAAATTTCAAATTTCCCCATTTTCATTTTTCCAACCAAATGTATATACAGCAGAAAAAATCTATCAAAAAGCAATAGAATTAGCAAATGTAGATAAAAATAAAAATGTCCTAGATTTATATTCAGGAACAGGAACCATAACCCAATTATTTGCAAAATCCGCAAACAAGGCTATGGGAATAGAAATAATAGAAGAAGCAGTAGAAAAAGCCTTCGACAATGCAAAAGAAAATGAGATAGAAAATATAGATTTTATAGCAGGAGATGTTTTAGAAAAAATAGACCTAGTAAAAGGAAAATACGACATAGTAGTAATAGACCCACCAAGAGAAGGCATTCACCCAAAAGCAATCAAAAAAATAATAGACATAGCTCCAGAAGAATTTGTCTACATATCCTGCAACCCAAAAACCCAAGTAAGAGACCTAGAAATATTCATAAAAAACGGCTACAAAATAAAAAAATACCAAGCCTTCGACCAATTCCCTAGGTCAAGGCATGTGGAGACGGTAGCTCTGTTGTCCAAACTAAATACAGAACATCATTTAGATATAGAAATAGGGGAAGATGAATTATCTGAAATTGACTTTTCAAAAGACGCAACTTATGAAGAAATTAAAAAGTATGTGCTAGATAAATACGGACTAAAAGTTTCAAGCCTATATATTGCACAAATAAAAAGGAAACATGGTCTAATAGAGAGAGAAAATTATAATTTTAGTAAGAAAGAAAATCAAAGAGTGCCAAATTGCCCAGAAGAAAAAGAAAAAGCAATCGAAGATGCTTTAGAGCATTTTGGAATGATTTAAATAATATCTAAGATTGAAAATTTTAAAATTAAGACTTAAAAACTTTAAGATTAAAAAGATATGTACTTCTTATATAACCTAAGAAGATTAATTGAAAATCAGGGGAACGATGATGGTAAAATAAAAAATTTTAACAACTAAAGAAGAATTAGGCATTAATGCCAAAGAGGTTTTTATGAAGTTAAAAATACTGAAAAAGACTTGTTAGAATTGAAAATTTTAGATCATTGTGCAGGGTTTCGTGTTATTATAGTGATAGAGGCAAATAGTTATGTAAATATAAAGAGTTCAAGACATCTACCAAAGTTTAAAACTCAAAAAATAAATAGTTGGTGTGCTGCTTAGAGTAACCATTTTGATAATGTGGATGCGAAACAAAAAGAGATAATCAGACTTCGTAAAAAATTGAAACAGGTTGAAATGGAGAATGATATTTTAAAGCAAGCTGCACTACTGTTAGGCAAAAAATAGACCTCATTATCTCGAACCGAGATAAATATAGCATTAGTGCAATGTGTAGACTACTTGGGGTCACAAGAAGTTTAGTCTATTATCATTTGAACAAAGAAAAAGATGTGAAATTAGATGAAGATGAAAAACTAATAGAAGAAATAAAAGAAATATTCAGAAGAAGTAGAAACAACTATGGAACACGCAAAATAAAAAAAGAACTAGGGAAAATTGGATATAAAATATCGAGAAGAAAAATAGGCCGAATAATGAAGAAAAATGGCCTAGTCTCAAACTATACAGTAGCACAATATAAAGTAATAAGATCCAAATGCAACGAATAAGACATCCCTAACCTTTTAAATAGATAATTTGACAATAGAGACTATTTAGAAGCAATAGTAAGCGACCTAACATATGTAAGAGTAGGAAAAACATGGAATTATATATGTTTAATAATAGACTTAAACAGCCGTGAAATAATAGGATACTCATCAGGTAAAAACAAAGATGCAAATCTAGTAGCATAAGCATTTTACTCAATAAGGCAGCTACTAAATCGTATAAAAATATTTCACACAGACAGAGGAAGAGAATTTAAAAATATAAAAATAGAAGAAATATTAAAGGTATTTGGGATAAAAAGATCGCTAAGTAAAAAAGGAAGCCCATATGATAACGCAGTAAGCGAAGCAGTCAATAAAGTAATGAAGACAGAATTCATATATCAGGAGAACTTTACTAATTTCCAAGAACTTAATCTAAAATTAGCAGAATACGTATATTGGTATAATAACCTAAGAATTCATGGATCTTTAGGATATAAAACACCAGTAGAATATAGAAAAGCAGAATAAAAAGCTCTGGAAGTTTCATAAATTAAATAAAATATATGAACAGACTGTCAAGGGCAAATTTCAACGAAATTTGGGCGAAGCCTTTACCCTTGATTGTCTGAGAATATATTTTATAATCTAAAGAAACTTTCAAGCTTGATAATGTTCGGTTATAAATTGTCTAAAAAAGGGTTGCCATTCCATGTATTTGGGTTCATTAGAAGAATGCCGAGCAATGGGTAACATGACGCTGATGTGTTTATACACAAAAAAGCTACACGTGCGTTGGCTGACAACAGGGAGCTAAGTAAATTAACACCAGCTAAAATGTTTGACGCTATTAATAAATGACAAGTATATGAAATTGGTTTTACCTAGTTTAAAAAAGAAATTATAATGAAAATATGGAGGCTAAGAATATGAAGATTAATAATGAATGTTGTTGTGGATGCAAAACAGAAAAGCCGGATCAAATTAAAGACAATTGTCCTGTATGTAATAATGAAGGGATTTCCGTTAGTAAAGTAACTGTTGAACATCTAGTGGTAGATGATTATCGTAATGCTGTTAACGGAGATCAATATAAGATTTGCATGAACGAGGACTGCGACGTTGTTTACTATAACTTAGATAATGAAATAAAATTCTTGAAAGACCAAGTTAGAGTTCCTATCTGGTTTAAGAAAGATGCAGATCCTAAGTATGCTTGTTATTGTAGCGAAGTCACAGAAAATCAGGTAATTGAAGCAGTTGTAAAGCATGGCGCGAAATCCGTAAAAGAAGTAAATGCCATCACTGGGGCAATGAAAAATTCTAATTGTAAAGAAAACAATCCGTTGGGAGTTTGTTGTCATAAGATTATTCAGGAAGCTATCGATAAAGGCTTGAAAATGAAATAATTACAGTCGATATGTTCCTACAAACGAGAGCCAATCTTTGATATGTTTCCATCTACGAGCGTGGATATGTTCCCCATAACCTTAGGGGTTGAGAATGCAGTTTTGATAGCTATCAAGGCAACTCGACACACGTTGAAGCAGCAATTCTGATGACGTATTGTGGTTTGGACAAGGAATAATAGGAGTCAACCACAACATGTAGTGGTTTGAGTACGAAAATCGGGTCAAAAACAGGCTAAAAAATACCGTTTTTTGACCCTTTTAAATAGGGCATTTGACAGATGACATTTGATGTTTCGGGATTAAAAATCCATAGGGTGAGGTAGATTAGCACAGAACTTTATTGAATAGAGAAATTAAAAGTGATATAATCAGTTGCATAAGGAGGAGTTAAATATGTGTACATGTATTGCAGTAGTAGATATTACTTTATCTCATTTATAATGAAAAAAATTAAAGGAGGTAAAGGTATGGGTATGTTTTCTATATTTGTTATTGAGAGATTTCATTATCAACTAAACCAAAAATAATTGGTTATAATGAGCTCTTAAGATTAGTTCATTATAACCGGCAAGGAGAAGGTTATAATGAAACAGAAAAACCCGAAAAATACGCAAAATTTCATTACATCTAAAAAGCATGTAAAGGAAATATTAAAATATACGAATATCAATAAACAAGATAAAATAATAGAAATTGGGTCAGGAAAAGGACATTTTACCAAGGAACTTGTGGAAATGAGTCAACGGGTGAATGCTATAGAGATTGATGAAGGTTTATGTCATGCCACGAAAAAAGCAGTTGAACCTTTTCAGAATATAAAAGTTATTCATGAGGATATTTTGAAGTTTAGCTTTCCTAAAAATACAGACTATAAAATATTTGGTAATATTCCCTACAATATTAGTACTGATATTGTAAAAAAGATTGCTTTTGATAGTCAAGCGAAATATAGCTACCTTATTGTAGAGAGGGGATTTGCTAAAAGGTTGCAAAATACCCAACGAGCTTTAGGTTTGCTGTTAATGGTGGAAATGGATATAAAAATTCTTAAAAAAGTGCCACGAGCATATTTTCACCCTAAGCCTAATGTAGATTCTGTATTGATTGTACTTGAAAGGCATAAACCATTTATTTTAAAGAAGGACTACAAAAAGTATAGATTTTTCGTTTATAAATGGGTAAACAGGGAATATCATGTTCTTTTTACTAAAAATCAATTAAGACAGGTGCTGAAGCATGCGAATGTTACTGATCTTGATAAATTATCCAATGAACAATTTTTGTCTGTTTTCAATAGTTACAAATTATTTCAATAAATTAAAAATAATTAAGCGTTCTCTAACTTTAAGAGAACGCTTAATCTTATTACATTGAAAAATGCATTCTATTATTTTCAATTATTATGATATAACATAACTATCATTTTACTTATTTGCATATTTGCACGAAAATATAGTTATCGACGACTATTCTGATAATAGCAACTAATATAGTCAATGATAACTCAAAATTTATTGATATAGTAGGTATATGTGCAACTAATTAATGAAGAAATAATATTTAAAGGAATTTGAAATGTAGCAAATAGATGGTGATGTTGCAGAATAGGTGAATATATTCTG
>NZ_KV803726.1:0-37716 GCF_001811125.1 Anaerococcus sp. HMSC068A02
ATAACTATTGACTTCCTTAGTTGGTCTATTAATAACAAGTCATTAATTTGATTTTCCATAATTTTTCAAATAGGAATTAATAAGTGTAACTGTAACTTATAAAATAAAAACTTCCAAAATTAGGCGAGCTTGTTTTAAGAGTCTGTAACAACCCCTTATTATCAAGCCGTTAATTTATGTAATCCTAATTTAAGAAGATTTATAACAATGGGTTACAGGTTACAAAGTTACATTTGTATCTTTACTTGATTGGCAGTATCTATTTCTAATTGATTTTCTTTTTCCCATTCTTCTGGCAATAAATTCTTGTCAACTTCTATAAAGTCAGTTTTGTTTTCTACTTTCTTTTCATAATATAGTTTTACTGGAATTGAGACCCCACTTGGTGATATTCTCTTAGTCTTTGATGACCTAACTGGGATCCATTCTTGAAAATAATTATCCATAATCTCTGAAAATGATTTTGATTTTATTTGGTACCCCTGCATGGTTAGTTCTTTGAAACAAGTTATATTTGGATCTGCACTTTTTGGCTTATATTCTTCCAAGAAATATCTAATGTCTTCCACATCTGGGTTTAGATATTTGAACTTTTCTTGTTCCTTATACAAGTCTTTTAAAAGATTTTTTGGTATAGTCCATGCGTGAGTCTTGTTTTTAAAGATTTCATACCCTAAGGCTAGAGCCTGATTAAAATCTTCTCTTATAAGAGATATATATTCTTTATCCGAGAGTTTTTCCTTATTATTTTTATCTGGATATATAGTCCTTATTCTTTGATTCGGGTTACATTCAACAGGCAAATATCTTCTTTCTCCAGTATGATCATTAAGAAAAGTTCTTTCGTTTAATGTCCCTATGAAGATACAAGTTCTAGGCACATCTGTTGCATATTTTTCGTAGGGTATTCTTATCCTATCACTTAATTTTGATAAAAAAGATTTAGCTTCATTAGCCGATTTTGCATTTATTAAAGCAACAAATTCTTCGATTTCAACGACAGTTTTACCCATAAGGTTCATGACGGCATCCTTGCCTTGAATGTTTTCAATTGTGCAAAACCAATCATCTGTTATGGACAAGTATCTTGCAAAAGTCGATTTGCCTATACCTTGTCCACCAACTAAAACAATCATCTCATCAAACTTAGCTCCTGGATTGAAAATTCTTTTTATCATGCCCAATATCATATGTTGCATTATCCAATTGTTAAGCTCTGTATCATCTGCTCCCAAATACTTTGGTAAAAGTTTTCTAATGGCATTTTTATCTCCATTCCATTTTAAATTTTGAAGATATTGCTTTGGCGGACTCACTTCATATTGGTGAGCTACAAAACGAATAGCTTCCCACATTTTATTGGCGTTATAATTAATTCCAAAATGTTTTTCTATCTCTAAGCCCAGTCTATTGTTTAAAGAATCATCCCAAAGTCGTATTTGATTTTCCTTTATATTTCTTTCTCCGATAATTTTCCCCTGGAATTTTATTTCATTGGTAAATTTATCAAAGAATATTTGTCCCTCAATTATTTTTTGATTTTGACAATATTTGGGATTTAAAATAGCTGTTACAATATTCCCAGTAATTTGTCTAACCGTCCCCTTATCTGTAGTTTGTAAGTCTAAAAAGGCGTAAGTCTGATCTATTTCTGGGAATTTTAATTTAATATCTGTCATAAGCCTTACTCCTCTTCTTTTTACAACCATCTAATCTCTTTATTGTTTTATATTTATTCTCCATTTTATCCTCCTGTCTGGTATAAATAAGACTCCTGTGGTAAAATGAACTTGTCTAGAGAACACTTCTCACAGGAGTGCATGCCTTTACTCTTTGTAGTAGGGGCTTTTTTCTTTTTTGATTTCTTCATATATTTCTAAAATATAGATTAAAATATCAGTTTCATCGTCATTGAGTTTGCCAAACTTTTTAATAGCTTTTGCTAGTTGAAATATTTCCTTGGCTATATTATCAGAAAGTCTATAATCACTTACTAACTTAACTTCGTGATTTAATAGCATTTGTAGAAAATAATCTTGTTTTTTAAGTCCACTGATTTCAATCTTTTTGTTTATTAGATCATATTCTTCTTCAGATACTCTAAAGTTTAAAATTCGATTTCTTTTTCTATTTTTGTCTTTATTTCTCGTTTTTTTAGAAATTTCATCTAATGAATGTCTTCTAAACATCTTTATCATCCTCTTCTAATAAATCTTTCCAGTCATTTGCCTTATTATTTCTTACTTGTGTTAAAGACAAAGCCATTTCTTTTTGCTTACTAGGGAAGAGATGAGCGTATCTATAGGTTATATCAATCGATTCATGTCCAACCCTATCAGCTATTGCAGTTGCAGAAAATCCAAGTTCAATTAAGAGAGAAACGTGAGAATGCCTTAAATCATGTATTCTAATTCTTTTTACTTGAGATTTCTTAGATCCCCTATCCATTTCATGGTGTAGGTAACTCTTGGAGAAATTAAATATTAAGTCTTTTGGTTTTAACTTATAAAAACTATCTATATACTCTTTAATCTCTTCAGTTAGAAATTCAGGCATAACTATTTTCCTTATACTTTTTTTAGTCTTAGGAGCAGTTATTACATTTTTCCCATCAATCCTTTGTAAAGATTCATCAATTTTTAATGTATGCCTTTCAAAATCAAATTTCTCTTTTGTTAAGGCTAATAATTCTCCCATTCTAAGACCACACCAATATAAAAGTTCAAAAGCATAGAATGATTCGGGTTTATCTTTTATAGCTTCTATAAATCTTTCATATTCATCTTGAGTCCAAAATAGCATTTCATCAGCTTCTTTTTCTCCCATAGAACCAACATCACGAGCAACATTAGTTTTTAAATTGTAGTACCTACAAGCATGATTTAAGATACTAGATAACTGGGCATGAATAGTTCTCAAATAAGTAGGAGAGTATTTTTTTCCATTCTTATCCTTAATCTTCATAAGCTCATTTTGCCATTGAATGATGGTTACGTTATTAATCTCATTAAGCATTAAATCACCAATATAGGGAAGTATTTTTTGATTTACAATTGCTTCTTTTGTCCTCCAAGTATTTTCTCTTATTCTTGGTTTTCTATCCCTCTTATAAAGTTCAAAAAACTCCCTAAAGCTCATCTCAATTGATTCAGAATGTTGATTTAAGAATTCTTGTTCCCATTTTAAAGCTTCTTTTTTCGTTGAAAATCCACGTTTTTTCTTAGTTAATTTTTCTCCTTTCCAGTTTGTATAATTAAATTTACAAAACCAAGTCTTGTTCCCGCTTTCATCTCTAAATGCTGGCACTCTAAACCTCCTTTGTATTTGTTGGTTTATAGCAATACTTTTCCATAAAGTATTCTCTATTTACCTTTCCTCTTTGCACACGATAGCCTAATTTAAGTAGATCTTGATTCATATCGTTTATTATCTGATATGCCGTTGTCCTACTTACATCAAGAAATTCTTGTACATCTTTTGCATTCATAAAAATACCTTTCATAATGTCCTCCTTTTATAGTTTGTAAGGTTCTACATCCTCAAAAGGGCGAGCATTAATTTATATGTCTTACAATTTCCGTTCAATATCGAACGGTATGTATATATAATAACAGTTCATATTTGTTCTGTCAAGTTTTTTCTATTTATTTTTTCCTAAAATATTCAGATACTTGCAAATATTTGTAACAGAACAGTTTTGTTGAGCTTTTATTCGTTTTGTGATAAAATATTTATAGTTATTGTGAAATAAGGAGGAGTTAGTTTGATTTCTGGAGAAAAATTAAAAAAGTTAAGACTTATGCGAAACTTAACTCAAAAAGAACTTGCCATTAAGTCTGGTTTGACAGATGCTGCTATAAGAAATTATGAACTTGGAAATAGATCTCCAAGTAAAGAACAATTACAAAAAATATCTGAAGCACTTGATTGTGATATATCAGCATTAATTAATCATGAACCTAATTCTATTTTTGAAATAATGCATATAATTTTTGATTATGAAAAAGACATGAAGTTTAGACCGTTGGCAGATGATGGAGAAATTACTGGACTTTTATCAAATGATGTAGACTTCAATAATTTTCTTATAGAATGGAATGAGATGAGAAAAAAGCATTACAACGATGAGATAACAGACGAAGAATTTGAAGATTGGAAGCTATCTTACCCTAAAAAATCAAGATTTTTAAAATAAAAATAATAAATCTAGAATATAAGATAAATAACATGAAAACCATACAATTTATAGGAAAGGTGATTTAAAGTAGTGAATAAAATAGAAAAGAATAAGCTTACAATACCAATCTATCTTAATACTAAAATAGTTTTTGATATGTTAGCTACAATTGAGGATGGCTTTGCAGATGTTAAAAATGTTCAAACTTCAAAAAATAAAAATCAAGTAAATGATATAGAATCAAATATAGGCACTAACAATCTATTTGCGTTTTTGAATATAGGAGTTCGTGGAAATCATAAAGGTACGTCAAATGATGGTGAAACTATTATTGAAGAAAGAACCCACACTCCAGTTTCTTTGTTCCAGCAACTAAAAGAACAATTGGAGAATGCAAAGTTTATTAATCGTGACATTAATAACTTAAATATTGGAGATTTTGTTGAAGTTCAAGGAACTCTGAAAAACAATCCAGTTATTGATATGTTATCTGGATTCAAAGAAATTATAACTTTAGCAAACTTATTTACTGATAACAATCCTAAAAATAATAAAAACAGAAAAGAAAATGTGTTGACAGATAAAAGGCTAAACTCCCAAATAGATGGTTTAATTAAAGGGCTTCAAGCAGATGGAAAAAAAGATATAATTTGTGAAGCAGATAAAATTAATATAATCCTTCCAACAAATGAAAATTACTTTTTAAATAATAATATGAGTGAAGTTACCGATGGAAACTATAAAATATTAGGAAAGGTTATTAAAGTTTGTATGGATGATGGGGAGATAAGCCTACTTAGAAATACAGTTTTTTCTAAGCTCCAATTAGATAAAATGAAAGAATTTCAAGAGTTTTTTTCTGATCCATCTTTAGCTCAATTCGTTGGTGAAGGCGGAATTAAAACTGTAATAAGTGCACCTGTTATAATGGTAATACCTATTGCAATATACATTTAGCTTTAAAAATTTTAATTAAATGAAAATAAGTTAATTTGACTCTCTCTAGAGAAAAAGAATAATAAATTGAACGAAAAAAGACCGCAGCTTTTAACTACGGCCTTTTTTTGCCCAAATGTAAACCACTTGGAACTATTATTCAATTTATTCTTTTTAACAAATGTTCCCATTTTAATCCCAGTTACAGTTTTTGATTTTCTGTAACAATTGATTTTACAAGGTTTTTTGTTTTTTTTGCTACTATTCCCATTCAATAGTTCCTGGTGGTTTTGATGTTATGTCGTAGACTATTCTTCCTACTCCTTTTACTTCGTTTATCATTCGGTTTGATAGGGTTTGTTGTAGTTCGTATGGCATATCAAATGATTCTACTGTCATTGCGTCTTTACTTGATACTGCTCTTACTACTACTACGTAGTCGTAAGATCTTTCGTCGCCTTTTACTCCTACTGTTCTTAGTGGGGTAAATACTGTGAAATATTGCCAAATATCTCTGTCTAATCCTGCATTTTTTACTTCTTCTCTTAGGATTGCGTCGGTTTCTCTAACTATTTCTAATTTTTCTTCGGTTATATCTCCCAACACTCTTATTGCAAGTCCTGGTCCTGGGAATGGTTGTCTCCATACCATTTCTTCTGGAACGCCTATACTTTCTCCAAGCGCTCTTACTTCGTCTTTGAAGAGTTCTCTAAGTGGTTCTACTACTCCTTCAAAGAGCATATCTTCTGGAAGGCCTCCTACATTGTGGTGGGATTTTATTACTGAACCTTTTCCTTTTCCGCTTTCTATTACGTCTGGATAAATTGTTCCTTGTACTAAATATTTTGCATCGCCAAATTTTTTGGCTTCTCTTTCGAATACTTCTATGAAGTGATTTCCTATTATTTTTCTTTTTTCTTCTGGCTCTTCTACGCCTTTTAGTAAATCAAGAAATTCTTTTGAAGCATCAACCATTTTTACGTTTAGTCCAATTTTTTTGTATTGTTCCATAACGGATTTTGCTTCGTCTTTTCTTAATAAACCGTGGTCTACAAATATGCATTGAAGATCATTTCCTATTGCTTTGTGTACAAGTGTTGCAGCTATTGTTGAATCTACTCCACCAGATAATCCACAAATCATTTTTTCTCCAGCATATTTTTCTTTTATATTTTCTATGGTTTCTTTGGCTAAATCTTTCATTATCCAAGTTTTTTTTGCTTTACAAATATTTAAAACGAAATTTTCTAATATTTGAAATCCGTATTCGGAATGGGCAACTTCTGGATGAAATTGTACGGCGTAGATATTTTTTTCTTCGTTTTCGAATCCTGCTATTGGGCAGTTCAATGTCCAAGCAGTTTTTTTGAATCCATCTGCAATTTTTGTTACTTGATCTCTGTGATTCATCCAAATTATTGATTCTTGTGCTACATTTTCATATAATTTTGATCTTTGGTCAACAAATAAAGGAGTTTTTCCGTATTCTCCTTTTTCTGCTTCACTTATTTCTCCATCAAAATGAAAAGCTAAAGCTTGCATACCATAGCAAATCCCAAGAACTGGTACGTTTAAATTTAAAATTTCTGGATTTAATTTTAGACTATCGTCACTGTGAATTGATTGTGGGCCACCTGTCAAAATTATTCCGTCCAAATTTTCAAGATCGAGAGTTTTTAAGTCAACATCACAATCGTGAAGTGATGCATAAACTCCCATTTCTCTTATTCTTCTTACAATAAGTTGGTTATATTGGCCACCAAAGTCCAATACCATAATTTCGGATTTTTTTTCCATCTATCCCTCCTATATTTCTCCAAATATTGCAAAATATTTCATATAATCAAGATTATCCATCTTGTAGTAGCTATACTTTATATCTTCATCATACTTTTTAAAGTGTAAATTTTCTATAATAGATTTAAAAGCTCCATTATTTTTTTCTGCTTTTAAATATATTTCTTTTTTCTCGCCAAGGGTAAAGAAATAATCTATGACTGCCTCAAGGGCTTCTCTTGCATATCCTCTGTTTCTTAGTGATTTATTTATAATTATAAAAAGTCCCACTCCATCATTTTTTTCGAAGGCTTTTATAACTCCTATTGAATCGTTTGTTCCTTTTTTTACTATATGCCAAAAATTATAGTCTTCTTTTTCTTTATAAAATTTTGAGACTTTTTCGATTACTTCTTCTTTTGTTTCTAAATTTGTGAAATAAAAAAATTTTGAATCTTTTATAAATTCTAGATTTTTTTTTAAATCTTCCTTTTCAAATTTTCTAATAATAAGTCGTCTTGATAAAATAAGTTTTGTATTTTCCATAAGCCTCCTCCACATAAAAAATAAGCTGCAAAAGCAGCATATTTTTTAAGAAAAATTCTTTTTGTAATATTCTAGAACGTCTGTGGCTGTTTGTTCTATTGTATTTAATGTTACATCAAAAACTTTACAATCCAAATCTTCAAAAACTCCCTTTGCGTATTTTAATTCTCTATTAATTCTTTCCTTATCAAAATATTCACTTTTTGATTTTAAGCCAAGGCCTTTTGACCTATCTTCTCTAATTTTTGATAATTTATCAGGATCAATAGTAAGACCTATGATTCTTTTTGGATCAATTTCGAAAACTTCTTCTGGAAGTCTTATTTCTGGAACCAAAGGAAGATTAAAAACTTTATAATCTTTTGTTGCAAGAAGCATAGTCACAGGTGTTTTTGATGTTCTTGAAACTCCAAGTAGTAAAATATCTGCCTCTTTTATTCCTCTTGGATCTTTGCCATCGTCATATTTTACGGCAAATTCTATGGACTCTATCATTGAAAAATAATCATCAGATAATTTTCTTGTGAGTTTTTTCTCTCTTAGAGCTTTTTGCCCTGTAACTTCTTCAAAAAGTGAAAGAGCAGGCCCTAATATATCTATAACTTTTATATTTTCTTCATAAGCTTTTTGTTTCAAATATTCTTCAAGTTTTTTCTCAGCTATAGTTTGGATTATTATTGAATCTTCAGGAATTTTTTCAACAATTTTGTTAATTTTATTTTCACTATCAATATTAAATTTTCTATTAACTTCAAAATTTACATTTGGAAAATGAGTTATTACTGATTTTACAAATGTTTCTGCTGTTGCTCCAGTGGAATCACTGATTATATAAACATTCAATACATCGCAATCCATACTATCACCTATTTAACTAAATCTTTTATATTAAATATTCTAGAAATATTAGTTGCTAGTTTATTTAATAATGCCAACCTATTATTTTTCAACTGCTCATCTTCAACCATTATCATTGTATTATCCAAATATTCGTTGCCAAGGTCCATAGTAGATGCAATTTCTTCTAGGGCTTTTGTATATAATTTTTGGCTTAAATATTTTTCGCAATCCAAATTTTCTATAAGGTCGTAGTATTGTTTTTCTAAACCTTGGTCAAGCATTTCTACATTAACTTCTGTATTTTCAAAATCCTTGGTAAAATTATTGATTCTTGTAAAATAATTTAGAATTTCTTCGCTATTTTCTTTTTCTACAAATTCTTCAACAGATTTTACTTTTTCTATAACTGATAAAATATTTGTTTCTCCAGTAGCAAGAACTGCATTTACAAAATCATATCGGAAGCCCTTGTCTATGAGCATATTTTTAAGTCTATCGATGAAAAATTCTACTATTTTTTCTAAAGTTTTATCATAATCAAAAGAAATTTCATTTTTCTCTGTATAAACAAAAAGGGCATCTTTGATTAAATCCTTCAAATCAACATCAATTTTATTATCTGCAATTATATTTATAACTCCAATTGCTGATCTTCTAAGTCCAAAAGGATCTTGGCTTCCTGTTACATAATTTTCAATTATATAAAGTCCAGCTATTGTATCAATTTTATCAGCGATTGATAAAACAATTCCTGCAACTGATTTTGGAAGTGAATCTTCTGAGCTTCTAGGCTTATAGGCTTCTTCAATTGCATTTGCAACTTGGCTGTTTTCGCCTGAATTTGTCGCATAAATTCTTCCCATTGTTCCTTGAAGTTCTGTAAATTCTATAACCATTTTTGTTACAAGATCTGCCTTTGAAAGATAGGCTGCTCTTAATAAATTATCTGAAACATCTTCTCCAAGCTTAAATTCATCAAGATAATTTTTTGAAAGCGAAATAAGTCTTTCAGTTTTTTGATAAACTGAACCAAGTCCTTCAAAAAATGTCAATCTATTAAGTTCTTCCACATAATCTTCTAATTTTTTATTATTATCTATATCATAGAAAAATTTTGCATCTTCAAGCCTTGCAGTAAGAACTTTTTTGTTTCCATTTATTACATTTTCTTTTGCAAAATCATCCCCATTTCTTACAAGCAAGAAATATGGCATTAATTTTTCATTATCATCTACAATTGGAAAATATCTTTGATGATCTTTCATTGGTGTTACAATTACTTCTTTTGGTAATTTTAAATATTCTTGATCAAGCTCTCCCATCAAAACTGTAGGGTATTCGACAATATTTATAACTTCTTCAAGTAAGTCCTCGTCTTTTAAAAATTTTCCACCAATTTCTTTGGCATAGCGATTTAAACCTCTTAAAATTATTTCTCTTCTTTCTTTATAGGAAAGAATTACATAATTTTCTCTAAGTAACTCTATATAATTTTCAATTTTTTCTACAAGAATTTCACTTTTTCCTAAAACTCTGTGACCTTTTGTTGTATTTGATACTTTAATTCCTTCAGCATCAAATTCCAAAATTTCATCATCTAATAAGGATAGAAAATATCTGATTGGTCTTGCAAATCTAATTGATCTTCCTCCCCACCTCATAGATCTTGGGAAGTTTAATGATTTCACAAGCTCATATACATTTTTTTGTAAAACTTCTTTTATTGAAGGACTTTCTTCTTTTTTTTCTACATAAATATATTCTTCGCCCTTAAAATCTTTAATAATTACATCAGAAACTTCTGCTTTTTGTCCTCTCAAAAATCCCAAAAGTGCTTTTGATGGATTACCTTCATTATCATAGGCAATTTTTTTGGAAGGTCCCTTTACACTAATAAGTTCGTCTGATTTATTTTCTTCAAGTCCATCAAGTAAAATTGCAAATCTTCTTGGAGTGGATTCTACTTTTATTTCTTCTACGCTTAATTTATTTTCTTCAATTAATTTTTTGAATTTTTCTTCAAGTTGTTTTTTTGTTGAATTTATATAAGCTGAAGGAAATTCTTCAACTCCTATTTCTAATAAATATTTGCTCATTACTTATCCTTTCTTAAAAGTGGATATCCTAGTTCTTCTCTTTTTTCAATATATGATTTTGCAACCTTACTAGAAATATCTCTTACTCTTTTAATATAGTGACTTCTTTCTGATGCAGAAATTGCACCCATTGCATCCAAAGTATTAAAAGTGTGGGATGATTTTAATACATTATCATAAGCTGGATACACAAGACCTTTATCAATTAATCTGTTTGCTTCTGATTCATAAATTTCAAATAATTTTTCCAAAACTTCGCTATCAGCATCTTCGAATGAATATTTTGAATTTTCATATTCTGGCAATTGGAAAACATCTGAATATTTTAAATCTTTTGACCACTTAATATCAAAAACATTATCTACATTTTGTAAATACATACAAACTCTTTCAAGGCCCATGGTTATTTCTCCACTTTCAAGCTCGCAGTTTATTCCGCCTACTTGTTGAAAATAAGTAAATTGAGTTATTTCCATTCCATCAAGCCAAACTTCCCAGCCAAGTCCCCAAGCTCCAAGAGTTGGTGATTGCCAATTGTCTTCTACAAATCTTATGTCGTGTTCTTTTGGATTAATTCCAATTACCTCAAGACTTTTTAAATATAAATCTTGAATATTTTCTGGAGTTGGTTTAAGTAAAACTTGTAGTTGATGATGTTGGTATAATCTATTTGGATTTTCTCCATACCTACCATCAGCTGGTCTTCTTGATGGTTCTACATAAACAACTTTCCAAGGTTCTTTTCCCAAAGATCTCAAAAAAGTATGAGGATTCATTGTTCCTGCACCTTTTTCCAAATCATAAGGAAGCATGATTGATGCACCTTGTTCTTCCCAATATTTTATTAATTTTAGCATTAAATCTTCAAAATACATTTTTTCTCCTATTATTTGACTAATTTCATTACCCAATCAAGTGAGCTAAATTTTCTAATTTCCAAACATTTCAATACATAGCTTACTATCAAATTTATAATTTTTTCCTTTTCAATATTTAAATTAATCTTTGAAACCTCATCAGTTGGCGTGTAGATTAATTTTAAAATATACAAATATTCTTCTCTTGTAAGATATACTATATCCTTTTTTATTTTCTTGCAAGATGAACAAACTATGCCCCCATCTTTTATAGAAAAATAAGCATCACTAGGATTAATTTTTGATCCACACAAGGAACATTCTTTTAAATTTGGTTTAAAACCTGAAAAAGATATGTACTTTAATAAAAAGCAAAGAAAAATATTTAAATAATTTTCACTTGCTTTTTCAAAACTGTCAAAAGTCTTGTCCAACAAATTGTAAACTAAGTCTTTTTGGTCATAATCAATTGTTTTTAATAACAAATCACAAATTGCCGATTTGTATATTATTATATCAAAATTTTTATTTGATTTCGAATAAGATTTTAATAATGACGCATCTCTTATTCCAAAAAATTTTTCTCCAGACTTATAAAGATTGTATGAGGCTTTGACAAATCTTTGAGTTGAAGAAAGATTTGAATTTTTTTTATTTAAAACTCCCTTGGCAATTATAGAAATTTTTCCCATATCTTTTGAAAAAATTTCTATGATTTTGCTTGATTCTCTGTAGGAAAATTCCCTCAATACGAAACCTTCTACATTTGAATTATCACTTGTAACCAAACCTATCCACCAATTTTTGTTTTTTACGCCAATCTTTTTCGACCTTAACCCACAATTTCAAATTAATTTTGCTATCCATAAAAACTTCAATTTCGCATCTTGCTTCCATGCCGATTTTTTTAATTTTACTACCATTTTTTCCTATTACTATTTCCTTGTGACTTGGTCTTTCCAAAATAAGACTTGCATATATATCATATAAATTTTTATCTTCTCTTTTTTTGAATTGGTCAATTCTTACAAAAATTCCGTGAGGGATTTCATTTGATAAATTTTTCAAAGCTTTTTCCCTGATAATTTCTGACACAATAAATCTTTCGTTTTTGTCAGTTATCATATCTGATGGATAATAAAGAGGCCCTTCTGGCAATATTTCTTTTACTGTTTCTATATATTTTCCAATATTTTCATCGTTTAAAGCTGAAATTGGAATTATATAATAAAAAGTATTTAAGCCTATGTAAGTTCTTTTAATTTGTTCAATTTCTCCTTCTTCTAAAAGATCGCATTTATTTATAAGAAGAATTTTTGGAGCATTTACTTTTTCTAAAATTTCCAAAATCATCTTATCAAGTCTTCCAATTGTTAGAGAATTGTCAACAATAAAAGTCACTATATCAGAATCTTTTAGGCTATCTTCTGAAACTTCTAGCAAATGTTCTTGAAGTTTATTTCTTGGCGTTTGAATGCCTGGTGTATCTAGAAAAATTATTTGTGAATTTTCGTCATTATATATTATTTTTATTTCATCTCTAGTAGTTTGGGGTTTATTTGAAATTATTGAGATTTTTTCTCCCAATATTTTTTCCATCAAAGTAGATTTTCCTACATTTGCCCTTCCCACTACCGATACAAAACCTGATTTCATTTTTCCTCCAAATCTTTTTTTGAAAAGTTATATGGAAGAATATCATCAAGTCCATATATCTTATAATCATTGGTTGAATTTGCTATTACAATTTTTGAATCAGAATCTAAAAACTCTGCCATAAATTGCCTGCAAACTCCACAAGGATAAGTCATATTACTATCTCCTGTAATAATTATTGTATCAATTTCTCTATCGCCTGCGCTTATTGCTCCTGCAAGTGCAGATCTTTCCGCACAAATTGTCACTGAATAAGCTGCATTTTCTATATTTACTCCCTTGTAAATATTTCCTTTTTTTGTCAAAACTAGGCTTGATACCCTAAATTTTGAATAAGGCGAATAAGAATTTTTTTTATTTTCTATAGCAATTTGTATTAATTCTTTTAAATCTTTTTTCATGAAAATACTCCAAATATTAATAAAGCTGTCGCCGTTCCCAAAATCGCTCCTCTTATAATTTCTGGAAGAGAATGGATATTTGCCTCAAAACGACTTTCTGCAACTATAATTGCAAGACCATAAAATACAAAAATCAAAAATCCTTCATCAATTCTCATTGAGCCAATTGTAGCAAGGCAAAAGGCAATTGATGTGTGTCCTGAAACAAATCCACCATGAAAAGCTGTTCCATGGCCCTTGTAAAAAATTCCTTTAAAAAATATGGTAGAAATTATTACAATTGATACAGTTATAAGGGCAAGATGGGATGGTCTTCTTGAAATTCTTAGCACAACTGATGATGAAAAATTTGCAACCTTATCAAAAAATACCAAATAAGCAATAAAAAGTGTGTTCATAGCTGACACAAAAGTTGCTGCTGCTGACAAATCCTTGCTGGCTTTTGCTTCTTTTGATTTTTTTCCTCCACCCCCAAGATTTACTGCTTGTTCAAGCGAAGTATTTAAAAGCTCACAAGAAATTACAAAGGCAATTGAGAAAACCAAAAACATCATCTCTACTCTTGAAACATTTAAGAACAAAGAAATAAATAAAACAAGAATAGATGTTAAGACATGAAATTTCATATTTTTTTCATTATTTATAGCAAAAACCAAGCCCTCAAAGGCATAATCAAATCCTTTTACAAATTTTTCTCCTGGACTTTTTGCTTTTGGAATATATTTTTCAGCCTCATCTTCTTTTTTCTTTTCTTCTTTTAATTCTTTTTTTACTTGGTCTTTTATTTCTTCAATTAATTGTTTTTCATCTTTCATTTGAATACTCCAAGATTTTTCATAACTTCTTTTTCCTTAGCTCTCATAATTTTTTTATCATCATCTTCTATATGGTCATAACCCAATAGATGTAAAATTGAATGGCAAGTTAAATACATTACTTCTCTTTCAAAAGAATGTCCCAAATCATCTGCTTGCTTTCTTGCAACATCAAAACAAATCACAACATCGCCAAGCATAAGATAGGGTTTTTCCAATATATTTTCCCTATCTTCATTAAAAAAATCTTCAATTGGAAAAGATAGGACATCAGTTACCCTGTCAATTGACCTAAAATCTTTATTTAATTGTCTTATTTTTTCCTCATCAACAAAAGAAAGAGATATTTCACATTTTTTCTCATCAATATCTTCAAGCTTTAAAACTTCTCTAATAACTTTTTCAAGATATTTTTCAATGTTTACTTCTTCTTTTGTTTCATTATTTATTATTAAATTCATTTTTTTCTTTTTCCTTATCTGCCTTATCATAAGCTTCAATTATTCTTTGAACTAAAGGATGTCTTACTACATCGATTGAAGTAAATTCCATAAATTCTATTCCTCTAACATTTCTAAGAATTCTTGAGGCAGATTTCAAACCAGAATTTTTTCCACGAGGAAGGTCGATTTGAGTTATATCTCCAGTTATAATAGCTTTTGAGCCATAGCCAAGTCTTGTTAAAAACATCTTCATTTGCTCAAAAGTTGTATTTTGCGCTTCATCCAAAATTACAAAAGAATTATCAAGAGTTCTTCCCCTCATGTAAGCAAGAGGTGCAACTTCGATTACGCCTTTTTCAACCAAATTTTGATAAGTTTCAAAACCAAAAATTTCAAAAAGTGCATCATAAAGAGGTCTTAAATATGGATCAACTTTATCTTGCAAATCTCCTGGCAAAAATCCCAAACTCTCTCCCGCTTCAACGGCAGGTCTTGTAAGAATAATTCTATTTACCTCATTATTTTTAAAAGCTCTTATCGCCATTGCAACAGCCAAATAAGTTTTTCCAGTTCCTGCAGGTCCAATTCCAAAAACCACATCATTATTTTCAATCATATTAACATAAGATTTTTGGCCCAAAGTTTTTGGCTTAATTGGTTTTCCATTTGCTGTTGTAACAATAACTTTATCAAGATAAGATTTTATAACTTCCTTATTTTCACGAACAAGCATATCAGAAAAATATTTTAATTTTTGATAGTCAATATTTCCTTCTTTTTTTATTACTTGAATAATTTCTTCAATAAGTTTTTTTACAAGATTTAAATTAACCTCTTCTCCATTTAAACTTATATTTCCATTTTCAGTTTTAATTTTTACATCAAATCTGTTTTCAATATATTTTCTATTTTTATCAAAATTACCGAATAAACCCATAATTATTTCGGTATTATTTATTTCTATAATCTCCTTAATTTTAATCACTCCTTTAGTTTATTATACCATCTTAGTTGCAAAAGAAAAAAGATGAGAAACTCATCTTTTTGCTTTTGGCTTTCCTATTATTTCTGAATAGATAATTGCCTTTTTTAATTCATTTTTTTCTAATTTTATTTTTTCATTTTCTTTCCAATAATCTTTGATTTGATTTTTTGAAATTTGTTCGATTTTTTTATATGATTTTTTTGCACTTACTTTTTTTTCATTGTAAGCTTGTGGATTTCTTCTTTCAAATCTTTGGTAATCATTTGTGTATGTTTTTTTGTTATTGGATTTATTTTTTGTATCTTTTGCAAGTGATGACATGGCTTGTCCAAATGTCATCTTCTTTTTTAATTTTTTTTGTTTTTTTAGATTATTATTTTCTTCTTTTTTTAATTCTTTTAACCAAGTATCAAAATCTGGTGTATCTTTTCCTTCTTCTTTATTATTTTCTTTGTCAAGTAGATAAATAAATTTATAAAACTTGGTTTTTAAATTATCTTTTGCCATTAAATTTCATCTCTGCTATCAGTTTCTGATATTTTATTTCTCATTTGAGTATCAGCGTTTATATTTTTCATATTATAATAATCTAAAACTCCAAGGTTTCCGCTTTCTAATGCTCTTGCAATTGCTAGCGGAACTTTTGATTGGGCTTCTACTACTTTCGCTCTGTTTTCTTGTTCAAGCGCTATAGCTTGGGCACGTCTTTCTTCGGCTTTCGCTTGGGCAATATTTTTATCTGCTTCTGCTTGATCTCTTTGTAATTCTGCTCCAACATTACGTCCTATATCTACATCTGCAATATCTATTGAAAGAATTTCAAAAGCTGTACCACTATCAAGTCCTTTCATTAAAACTGTTTGTGAAATGTTATCTGGATTTTCTAAAACTTCTGCGTGTGTGTCTGATGAACCAACTGTTGTTACAATTCCTTCGCCTACTCTTGCGATAATTGTTTCTTCGCCAGCTCCTCCTACAAGTCTTTCAATATTTGCTCTTACTGTAACTTTTGCAATAACTTTAACTTCAATTCCGTTTTTTGCAACGGCTGCTATGGTTGGTGTATTTATTACTTTTGGATTTACAGAAACTTGAACGGCTTCAAAAACATTTCTTCCTGCAAGATTCATTGCTGCTGCTTGTTGAAAATTTAAATCTATATTTGCTCTTTCTGCTGCAATCAAGGCATCTACAACTTGGTTTACATCTCCTCCTGATAGAAAATGACTTTCCAAATCAGAACTTGAAATTTGAATTCCTGCTTGATGAGATTTAATCAAAGCATAAACTATATGACTTGGATTAATTCTTCTAAATCTCATTGCAACAAGCGAACCCATTGAAACTGGCACTCCAGATGATCTTGCTGTAATCCACAAACCAATTGGCACAAGTGTCAAAAATACTATTAAAAAAATTACTACTAAAGCTGGTATTATTATCGGCATTATATATCCTCCTTAACATAAATATGTCCATCTTTTATTTCTACAACTTCTATTCCTACATCTTTTTTGATGAAATCTCCATAAGTTTTTCCATCATAAATTTTTCCATCAATTGTAATTCTTCCTGTAGGTCTTAAAATACTTATCGTTTTTCCTTTTTTTCCTAAAAGATATGTATAATCTTTTTTGGAATTATATCCTCTTTCCTTAGTTTGAGTATTAACTAGAACAGCCTTGTCAAATAAATTTGCTGAAAATCCTAATCTTACAAAAATTGTTACACTCAAAAAAATTGATGCCGCTGTAATTAGTAAAATCAAAATTCCAAATAGGGAATTATCAAAACTATCCATTAGCGAATATGTCGTTAAAATAATACCCGAAATTCCCATAATACCAAAACCAGGTACAAATAGCTCAATAGCAAGTAACAAAATGCCCGATATAAAAGCTATTATTGTCATCATATCTGCTTCGCCCCTGTCAATATTTGACTTGTAAAAATATATAAATAAAGCTATTGCTATAAGGGTAAATAAAATTTTTTTATCAGTAAAAATTATAGCAACTATACATATAAATGCAAGCGTAAATGACAGAGCCAATAAAATATCCCCTAACATACTTCTCCTTTCTATAATAAATATTACATTATTTTTATACCCAAATTAAAAATAAAAAAGGAGAAATAATTTTCTCCTTTATACTAATTTATTAAATTTTTTAAAATTAATTTTCATCTACTAATTCTTTTAATCTTCCTGTTAATTTATATGGAACTTTTTTTAATTCTTCTATATTTTTCACTCCTACTAGAGCCATAAATATTTTTATTTTTGTATTTAATTCTTTCAGATATTTGATTGCATAATCGTAATCGCCTCTGAGTAGAAATGACAAAACTTCTCCAGAAATTGCACACATATCTGCACCAATTATTAGAGATTTGCAAACATCACTCGAATTTCTTATTCCACCGCTTGCTATTAAGAAAAAATCATCAGACAAACTTCTTACATCAAGAATTGATTTTGCCGTAGGTATTCCCCATGAATAAAATTCTGAATAATCCTTGTCAAATATTCTCATATCTTCGATTTCTATAAAATTTGTGCCACCTTTTCCTGCAACGTCAATATATTTTACGCCAATATCTAAAAGTTTTTGTCCTACTTCTTTGCTAATGCCAAAGCCAACTTCTTTTACAATCAAAGGCACTGAAATATTTTTGCTAATATTTGCCAAATTTTCAAAATTTTTAGAAAAATCTCTTTCACCTTCATCCATTACTAGCTCTTGGGCAATATTTAAGTGAGCTTGCATAGCAGATGCTCCTATTAAATCTTTTGCAAATTCAAAATTTTCGATTTTATTTTCCCAACCGAGATTTCCAATTTTTATTACATTTTTATCTTTTAATAGGGAAAAAGACTCTCTTGAATCCTTATCTTTTATGGCTATGGATTCGCTTCCCACAGCCATCGGTATATTTAATTCTCTACAAATATTTGATAAATCTTCGTTTATATCTTCACTTATTTCCGTTCCACCTGTCATTGCATTTACCATCACAGGCATAGAAATTTTATTTCCCATAAATTCTATTGATGTATCAATTTCATCAAAATTTACATTGCTTAGAGCATTATGTTCCACATAAACGTTGTTTAATAAAGTTTTTGACTTAAATTCACTTCTAAGATAATTTTCAATATGTTCGTCTTTTCTTTCTCTTCTTTTCTCGTCCATTTTCCCACCTGTTAATTATCTTCATTAAGGTTATTCACATCTTCATCGAAATAATTTTCATCTTCTGTATTTTCTTCGTCTTCTTGGTTCAAATCTTCATAATCCTCATCCAAATATTCTTCGTCTTCTTCATTACTATTTGAATTTTGATAATCTTCATTTGAATTTTCATTATCGTTAGTGTAAGTATAGTTTTGATATTCCCAATAAGAACTATCTTCTTTTTTCCAAGATTTTAATTTATATTTTGAAAATACTTTATCAATTATCTTCCAAGTTTCTTCGTAATTAGGAATATAATAGCTTACTCCATCAATATATTGTGGATTTCCTGGAACAGTGTAAGTTTTACATTTTTCTGAAGAAAAATTAGACATTTTGCTAGCAAAATCTATCATAGTTCCCAAAGGTAAATTCGTTTTTACATCTTTAAAATATGATTCAACCAAGGAAGTCATATTTATTGTTTTTGATTTTTTTACCAATTCATTTATGATTCCTTTCATAAATTCTTGTTGAGCATTAACTCTACCAAGATCAGCATTTTGGTAAATTTTTCTAGCTCTCAAGTAAGTCAATACATCTTGTCCGTTCATTTTATTCATTCCCGGTCTTATATGTGTATTTCCTTCATCAAGTCTTACTCCTTCAGGAACTTTGTAATTTACTCCTCCAATTTCATCAACTATATTTACAACAGCCTCAAAATTTACTTCTGCATAATAGTCAATATCAAGGCCCAAAAAATCTCTTAAAGTTTTTAACGTAAGTTCAATTCCACCATAAGCATGAGCGTGATTTACTTTTGTAAATTCATCCCTAACCTTTACTCTAGAATCTCTAGGAATTGATAAAATATCAACTTTTCCCGTTTCAGAATTTATTTTACAAAGCATAATTGTATCTGTCCTTGTAGGCTCAGGATTTTCTTTATTTTGACTTGCATCAACTCCAACCAAAAGCACAAGAATTTCGTTATCAACCTTTTTTTCCTTATTATTTTCAGCAGCCTCAGCCCCATAATTATTTATATTTTTTTTATCCTGTAATTTATTTAAATAGGCATTTGAAGAAAAAAATACAAATAATGCCACCATAATCGTTATTAAAAATCTTTTAAACTTCATAATATCTCCTTCTCATCTTGTAATTATAGCATAAAAAAAGACTTAATAAAAATAAGAAATTTCAAAAAAATATGATATAATCAAAATATGATTAAGCTAATAACAATTGATATAGACGGAACCTTGCTTACAAATACAAGACGTCTTCCAAAAAAAAATAAAGAAATGATATTAAAAGCAAAAAAATTAGGAGCACATATAGCTCTGGTAAGTGGCAGACCATTTTCTGGAATTCTTCCTTATGTCAAAGAACTCGACCTAGAACATGAAGGTCATTTTTCAATTTCCCAAAACGGATCCTATATTTTTGACAACTACACTAAGGAAGTCATCACTGGAGTTTTCCAAAAACCAAAAGATTTAATCGCACTTGATAAATCTTTGAAAAATTTTAAAGTTCAAGTTTCAGCCATGGATGATGATAGTTTTTATACAAGACATAAAAATCCAAATATTTTGACAAGATTTGATTCTTTTATTACAAAATTAAAATTACAAAAAATATCTTATACAGATTTTGATGAAGATAAAAATTTTGGTAGGTTTTTAGTTATGGGTTGGCCTTGGAATATTGAAAAAGTAATGGACAATATGCCAAGTTTTGTAAACGAAAATTATTACTATGCAAAAACTGCTCCAGTTTTAATTGAAGTTATGAACAAAAACGCAAACAAAGGAAATGCCATAAAATTAATGAGCGAAAAACTTAGTTTCAAAATTGATGAAATTATGGCAATAGGAAATGAAATGAATGATATTCCAATGCTAGATATGGCAGGATTTTCCGTTGCAATGGAAAACGCCAACGATTATCTAAAACCTCACGCAGACTATATAACTTTATCAAATAATAAGGCAGGAGTTGGAGAAGCTATAGAAAAATTAATAGAAAATAATTTTGAAAAATTTTAAAAATTTAAATAAAAAAGCATTCCTAGATTTTTTCTAAGAATGCTTTTTGTTTTCTTTAAATTTTTTATATTTTACATAGGCGTTTGCGCCCATTAATATGCTTGCTAATAAAATTATCCACCAATATTTCTTATCACTTATATATTGAATTACGGTAAGAATTATTAAAAGCACAAAAGTTATTGCACTTGTTATAAATTCCAAAATCCTATAATCTTTGAAAATATTATTATTTGACATCTTTATCTATCACTTCGTCCAAAGTTTTCCAAGATAAAAGTGCGCATTTTACTCTTTGTGGCATATTTGAAATATTTTGGAAAGCTGCTGCATCTCCAATTTTTTCCAAATCTTCATCACTTATATCTTCTCTTTTTATCATTCCGATATAAATTTTTGCCATCTCTTTTGCTTCATCAATTGTTTTTCCTACAATTTCATCACACATTACAGAAGTTGCAGCTTGGCTTATTGCACAACCGTGTCCTGTAAAAGCTGCCTCTGTTATTACATTTCCATCATGTTTTAATTCCAAAACAATTTCATCTCCACAAGAAGGATTGTGGCCTGGCTCTTTTATATCTGGATTTTCTAAATTTCTTTTATTTTTTTGATTTCTAGAATTTTCTAAAATTACTTGAGTATAAACATCATTTAAGTCCATTAAAGTCCCATCACCTTTCTTACATTTTTAAGCTCTTTTGCAAAATATTCTACTTCTTCTTTAGTATTATATATGGCAAATGATGCTCTGCAAGTTGAAGATACATCAAGATAAGTGTGAAGTGGCATTGCACAATGGTGGCCGCTTCTTACAGCAATTCCTTTCATATCCAAAATTGTTGCAACATCGTGTGGATGAATATCATCAAAAGTAAAAGCTACAACTGATCCTGTATTTCTTTTTTCTGGGAAAAATACTTTTATATGGTCAATATCTTTAATCAAATCATAGGCATATCTTGCTAGTTTATTTTCGTGTTCGTAAATATTTTCCACACCAATTTCATTCATAAAATCAATGGCAGAAGAAAGTCCTACAACTCCACCTACATCTTGAGTTCCTGCTTCAAATTTTTGGGCAGGTTTTGCAAAAGTAGATTCTTGTTCATAAACATATTCAATCATATCGCCACCGAGATTGTATGGTTTTAATTTTTCAAGTAAATCATATTTTCCGTACAAAATCCCAATTCCCATTGGTCCGTACATTTTGTGAGCAGAAAAAGCAAGAAAATCACAATCCAAATCTTTTACATCAATTTTTTTGTGAGGAGCAAGTTGGCATGCATCAACAATTGAAATGGCTCCAACTTGGTGAGCAAGTTTTGTGATTAGTTTTGTATCAGTCATCTCTCCTGTCACATTTGATGAGGCTGTGATTGAAACAATTTTTGTTTTATCTGTGATTTTTTCTTTTAATTCGTCATAATTTAGAGAATAATCATCATTTAAATAAACATATTTTAAAACCGCCCCAGTCTCTTTGCAAACTCTTTGCCAAGGAACTAGGTTTGCGTGATGTTCTAAAATTGAAATTACAATTTCATCGCCTTTTTTCAAATTTTCACAAGCGTAAGAATAGGCTATAAGATTTAAAGATTCTGTTGCATTTCTCGTATAAATTATTTCTTCGGATTTTTCTGCATTTATAAAATCTTTTATCTTTTCTCTTGTATTTTCAAAAGCCTCTGTCGCCTTCCATGATAAATAGTGAGCTCCTCTGTGAGGATTTGCATTTGAATATTTATAATAATCTGCTTGAGCATTTATAACTGAAATTGGATTTTGGCTAGTTGCTGCAGAATCTAGATAAATAACTTTTTTCCCAGTATTTTTTTCGTCCAAAAATGGAAATTCTTTTCTTATTTTTTCTATATCCATCTAATCCCTCGTATTCATTGTGTGAACTTTATATCTTACTTTTTCTCTCAATTCTTCGTGGTCAATTTTATCAATTGTTGGAGCAAAATTTGCTTCAAGCATCAAGCTTTCTGCTTTTCTTTTGGAAAATCCTCTGCTCATTATATAAAACAACATCGCCTTATCAAATCTTCCAACGCTTGCAGCGTGTTCTCCTGCTACATCTTTTTCTTCATTTAATAAAACGGGAGCTGACCTGTTTATTGCATCTGGACTTAGCATTACTGCATAATCTCCAATTTTTCCATCAGCATGTTCGCATCCTCTTTTAAGGTCAACTACACCCTTCCATCTTTTTTCAGCTTTACCTTTAAGGGCACCATTAAACATACAATTTGATTTTGTTACTTTTGCCTTGTGATCGTTAAAAGCTCCGATGTCTAGAAAATCTTCGTTTTGTTTGAAATAAACTCCATTTTCTTCAAGATTTGATTCTTCTCCATCAAGGAAATTTCTAATATTTACATAAGACTTATCTGAGCCAAGTTCAATATAAGAAATATCAAAATTTGCCCTGTCGCCTATAATTGATGAAACTTGTTGTAGATTAAGAGAATTTTCTAATAAATCTACTACTACAACCAATTTCACAAAAGAATCTTCTTCAAGATTTACTCTTATCAAAGAATTTAGGTAAGAAGATTCTCCTTTTGTTTGAGAAAAATTAATTAAAAATGAAGATTTTGATCCTTTTTTTGCATTTATATCAATTTTATTAACCAATTGATTTGAATTTTCGTCAAGATTTAAATTTATAAATTCTAAATTTCTTTCTCCATCAACATCTCTATAAATATCTAAATTATTAAATTCTTTATTTTCTTTTAAGAAATCTTTTGAAAGTCCATAATTTTTTTCACTAAAAATTTCATCTAAAGATTTGTTTTCTTCATTTGAACTTTCAAAATTTTTATAAGCTTTTTTTTCATTTAAGCTTGGAGCTTTTTTGCTATAATTTAGCTTGGTGTATGACCAAGTAGGCTCTCTCATTACATTTACTTTTTCCATCAGCCATTTGCTCCTTCCAATTCCATATCAATCAAATTATTCATCTCAACTGCATATTCCAAAGGCAATTCTTTTGCAACTGGCTCTGCAAATCCTCTTACTATCATAGATTTTGCTTCGTTTTCTGGAATTCCCCTACTCATTAGATAAAAAATTTGTTTTTGGTCAAGAGAACCAATTTTCGCCTCGTGACCGCAATCAACTTCATCATTTCTAATATCAAGAGTTGGAATTGTATCTGATTTTGACTCACGTGATAACATCAAGTTTTCACAATCAACAGTTGACTTTGATCCCTTAGCATTTTTACCAATTTTAACATAAGATCTTGTCATAGATTTTCCATTTCCTTGAGTAATGGATTTTGTAAGAGCAGTTGAGTAAGTGTTTGGTGCGTTATGAATCATTGAACAGCCATTGTCAATATATTGACCGTTTGATGCATAGGTTATTCCTGTATATTCTGCTCTTGCTCCTTCGCCATTTAAAATTGTGGTTGGATAAAGCATTGAAACTTTTGAACCAAAAGATCCAGAAATCCATTCAACTTGACCGTTTTCTTCAACGATTGCTCTTTTTGTATTGAGGTTGTACATATTTCTTGACCAGTTTTCTATTGTAGAAAATCTTACTTCAGCATCTTTGTGAACAAATATTTCTACGCTTCCTGCGTGAAGATTTACAACATTATATCTTGGTGCAGAACATCCTTCTATAAAATGAACTTTCGCCCCTTCTTCTGCAATAATCATTGTATGTTCAAATTGTCCAGCTCCTGGAGCATTCAACCTATAATAAGATTGGAGAGGAATATCTACATTTACTCCCTTTGGAACATAAATTAAAGAACCACCAGACCAAACTGCACCGTGAAGGGCTGCATATTTGTGAAGTGTTGGAGGAATTGCTCTTTGAAAATATTTGTGAACAATTTCTTCATGTTCTCTCAAAGCTGTATCAAAATCTGTAAAAATTACTCCTTGATCTGACAAATGTTTTTGAATTGAATGGTAAACTTCCTCACTGTCATATTGAGCTCCAACTCCTGCAAGAGATTCTTGCTCAGCTTGAGGAATTCCAAGCCTATCAAAAGTATCTTTTATTTCTTCTGGAAGAGCATCCCAATTACTTTTTTTGTCAGTTTTTGGCTTAACATAAGTTGTTATATCTGCCATATTTAATTCAGAAAGATCTGGTCCCCATGATGGATTTTCTGTTTTTTCAAAAATCAAAAGAGATTGAAGTCTTCTTTTTAGCATCCACTCTGGTTCATTTTTCTTTTTTGATAATTCTTCAACTATTTTTTTATTCAAACCCTTGTCGGAAATATCTGAGTATTCAAATTTGTCAATGACATCATAAATACCCCTATCAATATCCTTAAAGGATGATTCATCAAATTTCTTTTCTGTCATATTAAACCCACTCATATCCTTCTTTTTCAATTTTTTCCATTAGGCTTGCATCAGATGTTTCTTTGATTACTCCATCTTTTAAAACGTGAACATAATCAACATCAATATTTTCTAATAATTCATTGTGGTGAGTTACAACTATTACAGCATTATCTTCATTTAAATAATTTTTGATTCCTTCACTTACAATTCTTACCGCATCAACATCAAGTCCTGAATCAGTTTCGTCAAGCATAGCAAGTTTTGGATTTAAAATTTTTAATTGCAAAATTTCAGATTTTTTTCTTTCTCCACCAGAAAATCCTACATTTACATATCTATTTGCATATTCTTCAGATAATTTTAAATCATCCATTTCTTTTTTTAGTTCTTTATTGAATCCTAAAATTGAAGGTTTTTTTCCTGTAACTTCTTCTTTTGCTTGCTTTAGAAAATCTCTAAGTTTTACACCATTAATTGCATCAGGAGATTGGAAAGACATAAAAATTCCTGCCTTTGCTCTTTTGTCAGTTGTTAAATCTGTTATATCTTCTCCTTCAAAAAATATCTTTCCTTCTGTTACATCGTAAACTGGATTTGCCATTACAGCGTTCATGAATGTAGATTTTCCTGAACCATTTGATCCCATTATTACATGAACTTCTCCAGCATTAACTTTTAAATTTATTCCTTTTAATATCTCAGTATCTCCAACTGAAACATGTAAATTTTCAACTTTTAATAATTCTTTCATTTCTTACCTCTTTTTTCCTAACTTTTGAGAAAATAAATTTATATACATTTAAAGTATACTGCTTTAGTACGGATTGTCAAAACTTGAAATCTTAACATTTTTATATGAAATTTTAAAAAATAATTTTTAATTTTTTTTAATCTTACAAAATGATTAATTTTAAAAATTTTCGCAAAGAAAAAACACTTTTTCTATCAAAAGTGTTCTCTAAATAAGTATTGATTTTTATTTTTAAGTAAATTTAAATTCCTAATAATTAGATAATTTATTTTCTACCAAATCAACTAAACTTTTTACAGCTTCTTCTTCGTCATCGCCTTGAGCCTTTATTATAATTTCTTCGCCTTTTCCGGCACTCATAGACAAAACTGACATAATTGATTTTGCATTATAAACTCTTCCATCTTTTTCTACATTTATATCGCACGCATGCTTGACAGCTTCTCTTATAAAAATAGAAGCAGGTCTTGCGTGTAAACCGATTTCATTTACAAGCGTAACTTTTTCCTCGTACATATTACCTCCATTAATTGTTGATAAATAAAATTCTATAACTATTATTTTTTTAACTATAATCCTTAAATCTTAAATATATTATACACGTTTTCCTATCATAATACAATACTTGCATTTTTGAAAATAATAGTTAAAAAAATATTAAATTTTTAGAAAATGATTTCCTTTTCTGTAAATATTATAGCACGAAAAAATTTTTTAACAAGGATTTTAAATATCTTGCTTAACAAAATAAAAAAAGAGGTGCAAACCTCTCTGACTGTTGACAAAATAAAAACTTTTCCCATTTGACCAGATAAACAACCGCCCGTTTCGATTGTTTATCCCTATTCATCGTGAACAACTAGTGGAGAGATCTCATGCGATCTCTCCATGCGTTAATTTCACTCACACAAAAACACCTTTGCTTTGCAAACTTTTTTGTGCTTTATCACTTAGTTTTAGGGATGATTGTGCCAAATAAAGGCACAACCATCTAGTCAAGATGGTGTCTAGCCTTATTTTATTTTAAAATTAATAATGAATTACTAAACTGACTTTTTCTACCCTATGAAAAGCTACAAATCTCTTTTTATTTTAATTCTTTTAAAAGCTCTATTAAGAATTTATAATTATTTTCTGTTGATTTTATATTTACTCTTTCTTCTGGGCTGTGGGCGCCTTCTATTTCTGGGCCGAATGATACCATTTGGGTTTGGTTCATATCTTGCTTTAACAAACCACATTCAAGTCCACCGTGAGTTGTTAAAACTTCTGGTTTTTCTCCATTTAATTTTTCCCAAACTTTTTTCATTATTTCCAAAAGTTCGCTGTCTTCTCTTTCCCAACCTGGATATTCATTTGATGTTTCTACTTTTGCTCCAAACATTTCTACTTGTTTTTTTATAACATCTCGTCTAAATCTTTTTGCTGATGTTACTTCGCTTCTTGCAAGAATTACAAAACTTATTTTTTTATCATCTTCTTCAATTAAACCAAGATTTGAACTTGTAACTAAATTTCCATCATATTTTTTTACAGGACCGTCTGCAACAATCATTGTTGCATTTACAATTTTTTCTGACAAATCTCTTGTCAAAACTTCTCCATCAAATTCGCATTCTTTTATAATTATTTCGCCTTTTGGATCTGAATTTTTGTATTCGTGGATAATTTCATCTTTTATTTTTTCAATATTTTTTATTGCTTTTTTTGCATCATCTACTTCTACTATAGCAAATGCTTCTGATGGAATTGCATTTCTTTTTACTCCACCTGTAATTTTTCCAATCCTATATGAATCTAGTCCGTCAATTATTCTAACAAGGCCCTTGATTGCATTTAGTTTAAACTTATCAATTTCCATTCCAGAATGTCCACCTTGGAAATTTTTAAGCTCAATTGAAATAAATTCTCCGTCTTTCTTTTCGTATTCTTTTTCAAAAGAATATTTTATATCCATTCCACCAGCACAACCAATCGTAAGAATTCCTTCTTCTTCGCTGTCAATATTTAGAAGATATTTTGGATTTCCCAATTTTTTTGTATCTAAATTATTAACTCCAACCATGGATGTTTCTTCGCCTGTTGTTATCAAAACAGAAATTGGTCCGTGTGAAATTTTTTTATCATCCAAAATTGCAAGTGCATAGGCTACCGCTATTCCATCGTCAGCTCCTAGTGTTGTCTTGTTTGCTCTAATCCATTCTCCATCTATTACAAGCTCAATTGGATCTTTAGAAAAATCGTGGTCTGAACCGTTTTCTTTTACACAAACCATATCCATGTGTCCTTGGAGTAAAACTTCTGGATAATTTTCAAAGCCCTTGCTTGCTTCTTTCTTTATATATACATTTAAAACATCATCTTGCCAATATTCTAAATTTCTTTTTTTTGCAAAATCTACCAAAAAATCTGAAATTTCTTTTTCATTTCCGCTTTCTCTTGGTATATTTGAAATTTCTTTAAACCAATGAAAAACTTCTTTTGGTTGTAAATCTTTATAATTCATTTTTCTCTCCTTGTTTTTATTTTATATTATACTTTTATTTGTAGAAATAAAAACACGAAAATTTTCAAAAGAAAATAATAAATATTAATTTATTTTTCAATAAAATCTTCTTTTATTTGCTCTAATTTCCAATATGTAGTAAAATTTTTATATAAAATTAGAGTGGGGAGATATATGATTAATACTTATTTATTATGCGGTGGACCTTCAAGCGAGCATGAAATAGCTCTTAGAAGTGCCCTTAATATTTCAAAAAATTTAGACAAAAACAAATACAATTTAAAAATTGTTTATATTGATAAAAAAGGTAGATTTTCAAAAGCTTTCGATTTTATAAATACAGACGATGAATTTGAGCTTGTAAAAGAATGCAAAGAAAATATTTTAGAATCAATTTCTGATTTTCTTTTAGAATTAAAAGATAAGGATAAGGAAAATACAATTATAATTCCTTGTGTTCACGGAACTTATGGAGAAGATGGAACTATCCAAGGATTTTTGGACGCAATTGACACAGCTTATATTGGAAATGGACTTTTGTCATCTTCTGTTTGTATGGACAAGGTTACTGCAAACGACATTTTCGAAAAAAATAAATTAAAACAAGCAAGATACCTATATGCCAATGAAGAATCTTTTAACCTTGATTTTGCAAAAAAATGCGAAGAATATATTAAGTTTCCAATGATTGTAAAACCATCAGCAAATGGTTCATCAGTTGGAGTAAACAAGGCAGAAAATATTGATGAGCTTTTAAAATTTGGAAAAGAATCTTTAAAATATGATGAAAAAATCTTAGTTGAAGAGGCAATAATTGGTCAAGAAGTAGAAATCGCCATAATCGGCGATAATAAATTAATTGCATCAAAACCTGGAGCTTATGTAACTGACCATATTTTCCTTGACTATGATGCAAAATATTTTGACAAATCCACAAAAGAAATGCTTCCTTATCCAATGGATGAAAATCTTGAAAAAGATTTGTTAGAATTTGCAAAAAAATGCTACAAGGCTTGTGGCTGCCAAGGATTTGCAAGAGTTGATATATTTTTAAAAGATAATGAATTTTACATCAACGAAATAAACACCTTCCCTGGCTTTACCCCAACTTCATTTTTTGCAAGACTTTGCAAAATTAGTTTTGACCTAGAATTTTCACAAATTCTTGATATGCTAATTGAAGAAGGTTTTAAAAGTTTTCAAAAAAGGAGATTTAAATGATTGAAAGAAATTTAGAAGAAATTGCAAAAATGCTTGGTGGAGAAATTTCAAACCCAAAGTATTCTAAAACCAAAATCAAAGGAATATCAATTGATTCTAGAACAATCAAAAAAGATAATCTCTATATCCCAATAGTTGGAGAAAAATTTGATGGAAGAATTTTTATAGAAGAATGCCAAAACGCTGGAGCTGTTGCCTTTTTGATTGACGAAAATTACAAAATTCCAAAGTCAATTTCAATTCCCTTTGTAAAAGTTTCTGATACAAAAAAAGCCTTGCAAGATTTGGCAAGAGCATACAGAGATGAGCTTGACATAAAAATAATTGCAATCACAGGTTCAAATGGCAAGACAACCAGCAAAAATTTGATTCATTCAGTTTTATCAGAAAAATATAAGGTAGAAAAAACTCAAGGAAATTTAAATAATGAAATTGGAGTTCCTTTGACTCTTTTGGATTTTTCAGACAAAACACAAATAGGTGTAGTCGAAATGGGCACAGAAGATTTTGGAGAAATTTCTCTCCTTTCAAATATTGCAAAACCAGATATGGCAATGATTACAAATATTGGCGATGCTCATCTTTTAAAATTAAAATCAAGAGAAGGAATCGCCAAAGCAAAACTAGAAATTCTTGAAGGCCTAAAAGCTGATGGAATTTTTATCTATAATGGCGATGATGAAATATTAAAAAAAGTTCTTCCTTCCTTCACAATTAAACAAAAAACAATAAGTTTTGGAGAAGAAGATGGAGTGGATTTTAAAGTATGTCCAAAAGAATTTTCAAGCACTTACACAAAATTCTCACACGAAAACGAAGATTATTTAGTTCCTCTACTAGGCACTCATCAAGTTTATAACGGAGCTTTGGCAGTTCTTATTGGAAAATTATTTAATCTTTCTTATGAAGAAATCGATAATGGTCTAGCAAAAGTATCAAATAATGCAAACAGAAATGAATTGATAGAAAGAAATGGCTTTGACATTCTTGACGATGCCTACAAATCAAATCCCCAATCATTAAAGCAAGGACTTGAGCTTGCAGGATTTCTGGATGGATATTTAAATAAAATTGTAGTTTTGGGAGATATGCTTGAGCTTGGCGATGGAGAAAAAAATCTTCATTACAAATCAGGACTTGATATAAATCCAAAAAAAATAAATTATTGCCTATTCTATGGCCCACTTTGCAAAGAAATGTACAAGGCAAGTCTTGAAAATTTCCCAGAAACCAGAAGTTTTTATTTTGAAAATAAAAATGACCTAATAGATAAGTTGAAATTTTTAATAACAAAATCAACTTTAGTTTTTGTAAAAGGTTCTAGAGGACTTCACATGGAAGAAGTTATCGAAGCAATTTATGATTTAAGAGTATAAAAATTAAAAATAGAAAAGATTAATTATTTGGAGGAATTATGATATATACAGTTACCCTAAATCCATCTGTGGATGTAATTTTAGAAGTAAAAAACCTGAATATTGGCGATAAAAACCATGTATCTGATGAATTTACCCTTCCAGGAGGCAAGGCTCTTAATGTTTCTAGGGTTTTATCACAATTAAAAATCCCTACAATTGCAACTGGATTTACAGGTGGTCATCAAGGAAGATTTATAGAAGACTGGCTTGATAAAGAAAATATTATGACAGACTTTGTAAATATTGAAGAAGAAAATAGAACAAATATAAAATTATTACTAGATAACGAAGAAACAACAATAAATTCAAAAGGTCCAAACATAAGCCACTACGAAGTAGATGAACTTTTATATTATTTATCAAGAGTTGGCGAAGGCGATACAATTGTTATGGGAGGATCAGTCCCACCAATGGAAGAAAAATCTGACAAAGATATTTATTCTAGAATGGTTTCAATAGCAAAAGCAAACAAAGCGCAATTTATAGCGGACATACCAGCAGAATATTTGCCAGACGTTATAAAAGAAGGACCAATTCTAGTAAAACCAAACATAGAAGATTTGATGGAAATTTTTGGAACAAAAATTGAAACAATAGAAGATATGGACAAATACGGCAAAAAAATTATAGAAATGGGAGCACAAAACGCCATAGTTTCATACGGCAAAAAAGGCTCAATGTTTTTTAGCCAAAACGGACATTCATATATATCCGAAGAAATTCACATAAATGAAGTTGTAAATTCAGTAGCCTGTCGTGATTCAATGATAGGAGGATTTATAGGAACTTTGGTAAGATCAAGCGATTATCTTGAAGCATACAAAGTTGCCGTAGCAGCAGCAACAGCAACAGCAGAAGTCCTAGACCTACCAACAAGAGAAGAAATCGAAAAAATAATACCAAAAGTAGTAATAAACCAATTTTCTTAAACAAAAGTGTTGGCATTAACCAACACTTTTATTATAAAAAAATTTTTTATTAAAGGAGAACAAACAAAAAGGAGAAATAATGAATAAAAAAACTATAAGTATAATGCTAGCTTATGTAGGCGTATTAACCGGAGCAGGACTTGCAAGCGGCCAAGAGCTAATGCAATATTTTATTTCCTTTGGAATATCAGGGCTATTTGGACTTATAGCCATAGGAATTTTGCACATTTTAGTTGGAGGAATAATTCTTCAACTTGGCTCTCACTATTTAGCAGAAAGTCATATCGACGTAATCGAAGAAGTTTCAAGCAAATATTTGACAAAATTTATGGATTTTGCCCTAATAATTAATTGCTTTTTGATGGGTTTCGTAATGATAGCAGGTGCAGGCTCAAATTTAAATCAGCAATTTGGATTTAAACCATGGGTTGGCTCACTAATTTGTACCCTACTAGTAATTTTTATTGGAATGTTAGATTTCGATAAAGTAACAAAAGTAATCGGTGCTTTTACACCACTAATAATTATTTTTGCTATCCTTGGAGCAATTTATACTTTTATAACCATAAAACCAGATTGGCAAAGTCTAAATCAAATTGGACAAAGTGTAAAATCCCCACTTCCAAACATAGGCTTATCCACACTGAATTATTTTGGCTTGTGCATGATTAGCGGAATCTCCATGGCATTTGTCCTAGGAGGAAGCAAAACCGATTCAGCCGAAGCAGGACTTGGGGGAATGCTTGGAGGATTGATGGTAGCAATTCTTACAGCACTAGTAGGCCTTACCCTATTTTTTACCCTACCAATGATAAAAGATTCCGACATACCAATGCAAATTGTTTTAGAAAATATCCACCCTGTTTTGGGTCTTATGATGTCTTTAATTATTTTTGGAATGATTTTTAACACAGCCATTTCCCTATTTTATTCAGCCGCAAGAAGATTTTCCGATACAGAAAATAAATTTAGAAGAAATTTAATAATATTTACCCTAATGGGTTTTGGACTTTCATTTTTAGGATTTAAAAAATTGATGTCAATCCTATATCCAATACTTGGATACCTAGGAATGATACTTACAATTATCCTAGTAGTTGCTTGGTTTAACGAAAGAGAAGAAATCAAACACGAAATGAGAAGAAGATTTGCAATATCTGTTCTTACAAAAAGAAAACTAGATGACGACGAAGAATTTGGAAAAATGGAAAAAGAAAAACTAGAAAGATTAGCAGAAAATTCCATAATAGACAACAAAGAAATAAAACAAGCCGTTCACGAAGAAGTGAAAGAAGAATTAGAAGAAGAAGAAAAAGAAGAAGAATAAAATTTAGACTGGATAAGGGCATAAATTTCCTTTTCCAGTCTATTTATTTTGCCATATTTTAAAAAGAGATCCATCTATGCACTACACTTCGTTGCGTTTAGTCGGCATGGGTAATTTCTTAATTTAATTTTATTACTAAAGAATTATTTTATTTTTTTTAAATTTCTTACACCAATTTCCCAAAATAAAAAAGCTTACTAATCAAAGTAAGCAATTTTTTATATTCCCATAATTAATTTTGCAATTTGAAAATAGCATATTAATCCTATTGAATCTACTATTGTTGTTATTAGTGGGCTTGCCATTATTGCTGGGTCAAAGCCTAATTTTTTTGCTCCCATTGGAAGTAAAGCTCCTACAACTTTTGCTATAATTATTATTACAAAAATTGTTATTCCTACTATGGCTGCAACTTCCATAGCTACTCCGTCAAATAATAGGCATTTTAAAAATGCTAAAAGTGACATTATAACTCCTACTATAACTCCAACTTCGAATTCTTTAAATACTACTTTATACCAATCTCTAAGCTCTACATCGCCTGTTGCCATTCCACGTATTACAAGAGTTGATGATTGGCTTCCTGCGTTTCCACCGGAGTCTGTTAGCATTGGTATAAACATATTTAGGGCAATTATTGATTCTATTACCCTTTGACTTGATTTTAAAATTGTTGATGTAAATGATGCCGAAACCATCAAAAACATTAGCCAAGGCAATCTGTTTTTTGCAAGTTTTAAGGCTGATGTGCTTGAATATTCTTCTTCATCCGGTGTTGTACCAGCCATTCTTTGGAAGTCCTCAGTTGTTTCAAGTTCCATTATATCCATAATATCGTCAACTGTAATTATTCCAATAAGCCTTCTTTCGCTGTCAACAACTGGCAAAGCTGTAAAACCATATCTTCTAAAAGTTTTTGCTACATCTTCTTGGTCTTCGTAAGCTTCCACGCTGATTACATCTTCATACATCAAATCTTTAACTTTTGTATCTAATGAACTTGTTACAATCAACCTTAGTGAAACATATCCCAATAAAGATTTTGTAGTATTTGTTACATAGCAAGTGTAAATAGTTTCTTTTGTTGAACCTACTTTTTTTATCCTGTCCAAAACTTCTTGGCAGGTCATTTCTGGATTTACTTCTACAAATTCTGTTGTCATCAAACTTCCAGCAGAATCTTCTGGAAATTGTAAAAATTGATTTACTCTTTTTCTCATTTCAGAATCAGAATTTCTCAAAATTCTTTTTACAACAGTTGCAGGCATTTCCTCAAGCGTATCAATTACATCGTCGAAATTTAAAGCTTTCACAATAGCATCAAGCTCAGGATCTGTAATAGAAGTCAAAAGTCTGTGCTTGCCATCTTGTTTTAATTCAGCAAACACCTCAGCAGCATCATCTTTTCTCAAAAGCCTATAAACAATCAAACTTTCTTCATTGTCAAGCTCAGACATAAATTCTTCTATATCTACGGGGTTAGTTCTTCTCAAAGAATCCTTTAAAGCCGGAATATCTTTTTTTTCTAAAAGATTATTTAGTTCTTCAATCCTTTGCTCGCTGTTATAGCTGTTCATAATATCACCCCTTAATTTCTTCTAATAATGTATCCAAAGCCTTATTAAATTGAGTATCCTTGTCAAGATTTTCTATATCCAAAGCTCCATTTTCACTTTTATCTTCAACTTCTACATCAGGTTTTACACCAATTTTGTGAATTTTGGTTTTGTTTGGTGTGAAATATTCGCTAATAGTAATTTTTACACCAGAACCATCATCAAGAGGGAAAAGTTTTTGAACAATGCCCTTACCAAAAGAAGTTTTTCCAACAATTTTTGCTCTTTTTCTATCCTTAAAAGCTCCAGCCAAAATTTCAGACGCAGAAGCAGAATTTTCATTTATAAGAACAGTCATAGGAGTTTTGTCCATTTCCTTGTCGCTTTTTTCAACAATTTCTTTGCCTTTTTTGTCAACAGTTGAAACAATTACACCCTCATCCAAAAAAGTATCAGCGATAGCAAGACACACATCAAGCCCACCGCCAGGATTATTTCTAAGATCCATAACAATACCATCAACCTTAGCATCCTTCAAAGCCTTTAGCTCCTTGCCAAATTCTTCCTTAGTAACATCCTCAAATTGTTTAATTTTAATATAGCCGATTTTTTTGTCATCTTTTTCAACAACTTTGCTTTCAACAGTATCAACCTTTACATCAGCTCTTTCAACATCAATATCTTTTTCCTCAGCCTTGCCCTCAGCATTTTTTCTAAGGACAGTAATTTTTACCTTTTCTCCAACATTTCCCCTGATTTTTGACACAGCCTCTTCCAATTGGTCAGAAGAATAAGAAACACCATCAACCTTGGTAATATAATCGCCAACATTGATGCCAGCCTTTTTTGCAGGAGATTCATCAAAAACAGAAATCGCCTTGATATATCCCTCATCACTAGCTTGAACAGCTACACCAATGCCCGCATATTTCCCATTAACATCTTCCATAAGCTTGTCAAATTCTTCCTTTGTATAATAAGCAGTATAAGGATCGCCCAAATTTTCAAACATACCCTTCAAAGAACCATCATACAATTGCTTATCCTCATAATCAAAAAGGAAATTCTCATCAATCAATTCCTTCATAGCTTCCATAGAAGCCATGTGCTTTTGATTTTGTTCAGAAATCATACGATTATCATTAGAAGAATTCTTTCCGAGAGTAAAACCCGTAAAGCCAGTCCCTATAATCAATAAAAAGGCCAATAAAACCTTACCAATCTTTTTCATAATACCTCCAATTAAAATTTAAAAACCAAAATATGATTTTTATAGAAATTAAATACCTATCAGTATTCTTATATTTTAACATATATAGACCTTTTTTTAAATAAAAGAAAAAGGCAAAAAAAGAATAAATCAATAAAAACAAAAATTGATTTATTCAAAATCAACCAGAGAGTAGACAAAGCATGAATGCAGATAATATTTTATTTTAAAATAAAAATTAAGCTACGTACCATCTCGACTAAGTGAGTGAAACGAACGCACGGAGAGATCTCATGAGATTTCTCGACTCACTACGTTCGCTCGAAATGGATATTTTTTGGTTTGTCAACAGTCTGATTGATTTATTCAAAATTAACATCAAAAATTAAAACCAAAATATTTCTCAACAAAATCTTCCTGAATACCAGCCTTTACACTATTTTTTACATCAATACCCTTAATCATTTCAATCAATTTCAAAGCCAAAAAAACACTAGCACCAGCGCCCCTTGACGTAAAAATATTTCCATCCACAACAATAAGCTTGTCACTTTTAATATTTCCAACATTCAAAAGGCTTTTTTCCACACTAGGATGACAAACAAGATTCCTATTACCAACAATACCTGCCCTATCAAGAACAGTTGGCCCTGCACAAATGGCACAAATGATTTTTTTCTCCTCATCAAATTTTTTTACAATATCAATAACCCTTTTATCATCCCTAAGATTTTTCGCACCCACACTACCACCAGGAATATAAAGCCCATCATAAAAATTCAAATCAATATCATCAATAAGCCTATCCGCCTTAACCATAATATTGTGAGAGCCACAAACAAACAAATCATCGCCAACAGAAACCGTATCAACAAAAATATCAGCCCTTCTAAAATAATCGACCAAAGTCAAAGCCTCAATTTCCTCAAAACCATCAGCCAAAAAAACTAAAAATCTATCCATAAATTCCTCCATAAATCTATTATACCCACACCCAAAAATCCCCACAAAAAAATGAAGACCCGAAGGTCTTCACTAAAAATTATTTTTTATTTTCGAAAAAATTAATTTTCTTCATTTTTTCTTTTTTTAGAAGCGAATAATCCGCCTACTGCTGCAGCCAATGTTGCTAAAATAGTTGCAGAAGAACCTACACCTGTTTTAACATTTTTGCCTGTATTAGAGCTATTAACTCTATTTATGCTTCCACTAGCACCAGCTTTTGCTTTTTGAATTACCAAATCATTTCCTTTAATGATGTCAACTGAACCATCTGGATAAGTTATAGTAGCAGTTCCATCTTTTCCAATCTCAACTTTTGTTCCTTGTGGGAATTTATCTTTATTAGCATCTTCGATTGCTTTTTTAACCTTATCTTTTTCCTCATCAGTTAAGTTGTTTTTATCCTTAACTTCAGTTTTTGAAGGAACAGTTGGGTTAGTCTTGTCTGCTATTGTTTTATCAGGATTTGTTGCTTTTTTATCAGTTACTGTCTTTTCAGCTGGTAGTGTATTTGTTGAGCCGTCTGGATATGTTAATGTTACATTTCCCTTATCATCAACTGTTACGTCTTTTGCTTCTGGGTTTACTTTCTTAACTTCTTCAACTACTTTAGCTTTTTCTTCTTCAGTTAATTTATCTTTGTTTTCTACTTCTGTCTTAACTGGATCTTTAGCTGGGTTCTTTTTAGCGTCGGTTTCTGTGTC